>JBAVJE010000388.1:0-12942 GCA_049687615.1 Salinimicrobium sp.
CTTCGGTTTTTTCAATGGTTTGAACAGAATTAAAGACGATTTTTTCTTCGGCGATTCCCTTTGAAATCAAATATTTTCTCACGGTTTCCTTATCCTTATTCAAACTTTCATAGGCCTGTCCCAGATCCATACTGGTTTGACTGTACATACCTTCCCACACGATAAGATCTGAAGTGAAATCTTCAATTCCCGAACCGGTGACCGAAATCACTCCTGCAGGGGTAGCTCTATTGACGTAGGAGCTCCCCAGGATCCAGGCGGCCAGTACAATGGCAATAGAAAACAGGATGGCGGCTAAGTATTTCATAGGCGTCGGGTGAATTAATTCTTTACCTGAAAGTTAGCAATTTTCCGCGATGCACAAACTTTGGCTTCTGAAATATTATTTTACTAGATCTTCAAAAAGGGCATTTTCAGATCCTCTTTATTTTTTTTATTTGGGTAGGGGCTCTTAATTTTATTTCTCTTATTGATTCCTTGAACTTCCCCTCAAATTCCTATTTTTGCTTATGCACAACAACGTACTCATTTTAGATTTTGGGTCGCAGTACACGCAATTGATTGCAAGGAGAGTGAGAGAGCTCAATATTTACTGCGAAATTCATCCATATAATAAGCTTCCGGAAGCTATTTCCACCTTTAAAGCCGTTATCCTTTCGGGTAGTCCTTTTTCTGTGAGAGCAGAAAATGCGCCGCATCCTGACCTGGCAAAAATCAGAAAAAAAGTACCTCTTCTGGCGGTGTGCTATGGCGCACAATACCTCGCTCAATTTAACGGTGGTAAAGTAGAGGCTTCAGAAATTAGAGAATATGGCCGGGCCAATCTTTCAGTCATTAAAGACGACGAGCCGCTGTTCAATAATATTACTGAAAATTCTCAGGTCTGGATGAGCCATAGTGATACTATCAAAGAGTTGCCCGAAAATGGAATAAGGCTTGCCAGCACCCCAGATGTGCTCAATGCGGCTTATAGAATGGAAGGGGAAGATACTTATGCGATCCAGTTTCATCCTGAAGTTTATCATTCTACCGACGGGAAACAGCTTTTAGAGAACTTCCTGGTAGGCATTGCGGGTGTGGAGCAGGAGTGGACGCCCGAAGCTTTTGTAGATATGACGGTGGCCGATCTAAAAGAAAAGGTAGGTGATGATAAAGTAGTACTTGGCCTGAGTGGGGGAGTCGATTCTACGGTGGCTGCCGTGCTGCTGCACAAAGCTATAGGTAAAAACCTCTATTGCATCTTCGTCAACAACGGACTGCTTCGTAAGGATGAATTCGAATCTGTACTCGATCAATACAAGCACATGGGGCTAAATGTAAAAGGAGTGGATGCTTCGGCACGGTTCCTGGATGCCCTTGCTGGTGTTTCAGATCCTGAAGGCAAAAGAAAAGCCATTGGTAAAACTTTTATTGAAGTTTTTGACGACGAGGCGCACCTTATTCAAGGCGTGAAATTTTTAGCACAGGGAACGATCTATCCAGATGTGATCGAATCAATTTCGGTCAATGGTCCTTCAGCAACCATTAAGTCTCACCATAATGTGGGTGGTTTACCCGATTTTATGAAGTTAAAAGTGGTGGAACCTTTGAGAATGCTGTTCAAAGATGAAGTGAGAAGAGTTGGTGCCGAAATGGGCATAGATAAAGAATTGCTTGGGAGACATCCTTTCCCCGGTCCCGGACTGGCTATAAGGATCCTGGGAGATATTACTGCCGAAAAGGTAAGACTGCTCCAGGAAGTAGATCATATTTTTATACAGGGATTAAAGGACTGGAAACTCTATGATAAGGTATGGCAGGCAGGAGCTATTCTTTTGCCGGTAAGTTCGGTGGGAGTGATGGGTGACGAGCGCACTTATGAAAAAGTAGTGGCCCTGAGAGCGGTAGAATCTACCGACGGGATGACCGCCGATTGGGTGAATCTACCTTACGATTTTCTTCAAAAAACTTCCAATACAATAATTAACAGGGTAAAAGGCGTTAATAGGGTGGTATATGATATAAGCTCCAAACCACCGGCCACTATTGAGTGGGAATAAAACCAAACTATGAAACAAATAATTGTTCTTTTTCTTTTTTTTCAATTTTTTGCAGCTTCTGCGGTAGCGCAGCAGTATAAATATCACATTGTACAACGTGGAGAGACTACTGCCGAGATCGCGCGGCAGTACAATATTTCTGAAGAAACCCTCTTCAAATACAATCCCGATGCCCGTAACGGCATAAGCGTTGACAGTAAACTTGTTGTGCCACTGGAAGCCCAAACCGAGGTTTCTGAAAACGTGAAATTTGAGACCCACCGGGTGAAACGCAAGGAAACCCTGTTCAGTCTTTCTCAACAGTACAACGTGAGCATTGAGAATATCAAAAAATATAACAAGCATTTATATTCTGAAGAATTGCGGCGTGGCGAAAAGATCAGGATTCCTGTAAATCTTCCGAAGAAGGTGGAGCAGAAAGAAGAGGTCGCGCCTCCTTCGCCTTCAAATTTATTTGACCTGTCAATTAAAGAACATGTGGTGCTTCCGAAGGAAACCCTCTATGGAATTTCCCGCAAATACAACATTACCATTGCCGACCTGCAAAGATTAAATCCCAGGCTGGAAACCCTGAAGCCGGGAATGGTGCTGAAGGTGAAAAACGGGAATACCGAAAAAGTGGTGGACGTGGCAGGAAGCCTGTTCAAATATTACCAGGTGAAACCCCAGGAGACACTGTTTAGCCTTACCCGCAGATTTGGGATTAGCAAAGATTCGCTGCTAACGCTCAACCCGGCACTTGCCGATGGACTAAAATCGGGCATGGTGTTGAAGATTCCAAATATTGAAATTTATGAACCCGGAGAGTATACCGAATCCAAAATAGTGAACCTTGAAAGGGAATTAAACAACTTTAGTACCAAGAATATTGTGGTAATGCTGCCCTTCAATCTCGATAAAATTGTTGCTACAGATACCAGTGATAATGCAATAGAGCGTTTGAAGAAAGACCGTGTGATGCAGATCTCTCTGGATTTTTATAGCGGGGTGCTCATGGCAGTAGATTCCGCTAAAGCCATGGGGATTTCCACTAACCTGAGATTCTATGATACCCAACAAAATCCCGGGAAGGTGTATTCTATCATCAGTTCGAACAACTTTACCGGTGTTGATGCGGTCATTGGCCCATTGTTGCAGTCTACTGTAGAAGCTGCAGCTTCGGGGCTCGAAAAACAGAACGTACCTGTTATCTCACCTTTAACCAAGAAAAGAGCAGGCTCTATGCAGAATTTCCTGCAGGCCAGGCCTACAGATGAAATGCTTGCGGAAGCCATGATCTCCTATATTACAGATCATGCCAATGGTAAAAATATTGTCATCATATCAGATGCCGACAACTATGCCAGGAAAAACAGGCTCTTGCAGGCTTTCCCTAATGCCCGTGTGGTGAATCCAAGGCAGGGCGGATATATTGACCAGCAACAGCTTAAAACTGCCCTAATGCCTGAAAGACCAAATTATGTGATCCTGGAGGCAAGTAAGATTGGTGTATTAAGCAGTGCAACTTCATATCTAAATTCAATGGCTGAGGATTATGAGGTCACGTTATTTACTACAGATAGGAATAATTCTTATGAAAGTGATAATGTCTCTAACCGTCATCTGACTAATTTGAATTTCCATTATCCTTCCATAAGCAAGGTATATTCATTAGATACGAACAGGAGTTTCATCAAGAAGTACCAAGCCTCCTATGGGGTAGTACCTAATACGTATGCAGTACGTGGATTTGACGTTACTTATGATGTGCTGCTCCGCCTGGCTTCATCTAATGATATTTATACTTCTGTAGCCAGGGAGGGAGCGACCCAATATATTGAAAACAAGTTTGAGTATGAAAGACGGGCCATGGGTGGATTTCAAAACAAAGCAGTTTACATCGTGGCTTATGGAAAGGATCTAACTTTAGAGGTGGTTCAACAGTAAATTTTAAAGTAATTTTCCTGGGAGGTTTATAAAGTATCCACAAATCGGTGGCAGAGATCTGTCTTCGGGCTGTAAATTTTAACGCCCATATCAAATTGCCTGTGGAGATTACTAATAAGTCACTTCTTGAAAATGAAAAACATTCTCCTTTTATTGCTTTTTTCAACCGGAGTTTTGGCTCAACAGCCCGGGGAAAAGATCTCGTGGGGCGAAAGGCCGCTCACATGGCTGGATTTTCAAAGCATACCGGCACCCCAAAATAGATTCCATGCCAGTAGCAACACCGGTATTTCTTATTCCTGGTCAGCAAGACATGTCGGTGAGGAGATTCAATTCGCTTACACTGTGGAAGCATCTTTTGATCCGCAGAAATCCTGGGTAAGTGAAAAGGCAGAATCCCTGCTGGCTCATGAGCAGCTGCATTTCGATATTTCTGAACTTCATGCCAGGCTCCTTCGGAAAAAACTGAAGGAATTCAAGCCACAGGGGCAAAAGGACTTAAAAAGGGCTTTGCGAGGCGTTTACGAAAAAACAGAAGCAGCGAGAAGGCAAATGCAGGAGCAGTATGATCTGGTAACGCGGCATGGCAGTAGAGCTGAAGCCCAAAAGTCATGGGAACAAAAGATAGCTTCGGCGCTTCGGGAATTAGAAAAATTTAAAGCTAAAGATTAGCCGCTTCGGCTTTGGCCTCTTCAAATTCTTCTATCAAATCACGAAGAATTTGAGCTGCAGGTTTTATATCGTGAATAAGGCCGGAGACCTGTCCTATTTCAAGTTCCCCCGCATCTAAATCACCTTCAAACATGCCTTTTTTAGCCCTGGCTCTGCCTAAGAGGGCAATAAGATCTTCTTTAGAAGGATGTTTTGAGTAGAGTTCTGTAACTTCCTCAAAGAACCGGTTTTTAAGAAGCCTTACCGGCGCAAGTTCCTTAAGAGTTAAAACTGTGTCCCCTTCCTGTGCGGCTACGACTCGTTCTTTAAAGGCACGGTGAGATGAAGCTTCATCGCTGGCTACAAAGCGGCTGCCTACCTGTACGGCATCGGCACCAAGCACCATTGCTGCGAGCATGCCCCGACCGGTGGCTATACCGCCGGCGGCGATGAGCGGGATCTTAATTTGTTCTTTGACCATGGGAATAAGAGTAAAGGTGGTGGTCTCATCCCGGCCATTATGACCACCGGCCTCAAAACCTTCAGCAACAATGGCATCTACACCTGCCTGTTCGGCCTTAAGAGCGAATTTCACGCTGCTTACGACGTGCACCACTTTAATTCCCTTTTCCTGCAGGTGAAAAGTCCAGGTTTTTGGATTTCCGGCAGAGGTAAAGACAATCTTCACATCTTCTTCCATGATGATCTGCATAATCTCTTCCAGATTAGGGTAGAGCATAGGGACATTAACGGCAAAAGGTTTATCGGTTGCCTTTTTACACTTCCGGATGTGCTCCCGCAAAATGTCGGGATACATTGACCCGGCACCTATAATTCCCAATCCGCCTTCGTTGCTTACCGCGCTGGCAAGTTTCCAGCCGCTTGCCCAGATCATTCCTGCCTGGATAATGGGATATTTTATGTCGAAGAGGTGGTTGATTCGGTTAGTCATAAATTTGGTTTTTTACTCTTTAATCCTCTTAGGCTTTCTAATTGAAAAACGGCTAAGGTTTTTTCGCCTTGAAATTTATTTTTTAAGAAATTACCCCCGAACCAATAAGTTCTTCCCCGTCGTGCCAGGCAACAAACTGGCCTTCGGTGATGGAGGCCTGAGGTTCTTCAAACTCCACGTAAAGGCCGTTTTCGGTTTGATATAAGGTAGCATCCTGTAATGGCTGCCGATATCGAATACGCGCCTTTACTTTCATTTGGGCATTGGGTTGAAGCTTCAAATCTTCCCGCACCCAATGAGTTTCCTCCGGCAATACATAAAGGGCTTTTCGGTAAATTCCCGGGTGATCTTTTCCCTGACCGGTGTAAATCACGTTTTCAACAACATCTGTCTCTATCACGAAAAGTGGCTCGGGAGTTCCACCTACAGCTAAACCTTTTCGCTGGCCTTTTGTAAAGTAATGTGCGCCCTGGTGCCTGCCTACAATTCTTCCGTCGGTAGGAGCATAGGAATATTTTTTGGAGAGGAGTTCCAGTTCCTCATTTTTGTTGCTGAATTCAGGAGTTTCTGCTTTGTATTTTTCTTCGGAAGCAGGGATTTCCACAATAGCGCCTTCTTTAGGTTGCAGCTTTTGCTGAAGGAATTCGGGCAGCCTAACTTTTCCGATAAAACACAAGCCTTGAGAATCCTTCTTTTCCGCGGTAACAAGAGCCTGTTCTGCAGCTATTTTACGTACCTCACTCTTCTGTAGTTCTCCTATCGGAAAAAGCGTTTTGGAGAGTTGTTCCTGGGAAAGTTGACACAGGAAGTAAGACTGATCTTTATTATTGTCTTTTCCCGAAAGCAAACGGTAAACAGTTTTTCCATTAATCGAAGTTTCTGCCTTTCGGCAGTAGTGACCGGTAGCCACATAATCGGCACCCAGAGAAAGGGCGATCTTCATGAAAACATCAAATTTTATTTCCCGGTTGCAAAGCACATCCGGGTTTGGAGTGCGGCCTTTCTCATACTCATTAAACATATAGTCTACAATGCGCTCCTTGTACTCTAAGCTAAGATCTACTGTCTGGAAAGGAATTCCCAGGTTCTCGGCTACCAACATGGCATCGTTAGAGTCATCCAGCCAGGGGCATTCTTTAGAAATGGTCACCGAGTCATCATGCCAGTTCTTCATGAACAGGCCAATAACCTCATAACCCTGCTCTTGCAGCAAATGCGCTGCAACACTTGAATCTACACCACCCGATAAACCAACAACAACTCTCTTCATAACTTTTATACCCTTCAAAAATGCCTTTTTGGACTGCTCTTAATATGGCGCAAAATTACATAAAATATGCCATTTATTGAACAGGTGGGGAAAGGCCTAAAATAACAAAAGCGGCAATCTGCCGCTTTTGTTTAGTATAGTGACGCGTTTTAAAGCTGTCTATTGAAGGTGAGCACGACTGTTGCATCTGCTACAGAAGTGGTAAAGGTAAAACTATTTGTACCTGTAAAGTTAACGGTTCCCGGTACGGCTTGGAATTCCGGAACGTAGATAGTGTAATTGTCTGAGGAGTTCTTTTCCCATGTCCCCGAGCTGGATTGCAGGGTACAATTATTATTGGCATCGTATAGCGCCCAGTCTGCTGCGCCATTCGAAGTAAGATTAATGGTTGAACTCTCGGCACAGTTGAGGTCAATTACTTCTGGAGCCACGCTCTGAAGCGTCCAGGTTCCAACAATGCTGGGATCATTTGTATCTTCATCATCATCGCTGCATGAGGTGAAGGTGAACAGTCCCATTAATAAAATTAAAATAAGGTGCTTTTTCATAACTTTTTGGTTTTAAATTTTCAGTAAATATATCAAAATTTATTGTCTACTGTTAAAATTCTATGTTATAGCTTGTTAATTGTAATTCTTTCTCTCTTTCAGCTTGCCATTCTCGAAGTAGCTCCAGGTCCCGGAATGTTGATCTCTTTTGTATTTTCCTTCGCTGAGCAGCTCACCTTTTCCATTGTAAAATTTCGCCGGACCATGCAGCTCTCCATGTTCATACGTGAGATCTTCCAGGATAACCCCCTTTTCTGAATATAATAATTTTTTACCCTGCAATTCTCCTTCAAAATATTCGGCTTTTTCCGCAAGTTTTCCGGTATCATAGTAGGTAAGCTTTTCTCCCTGCAACTGTCCTTTCTCATAATGCTCTATCATCATGATTTTGTCTGAACCATTATGGTAGTATTGCCAGGTGCCTATTCTTTTCTCGTTAAGCATCTGGCCTTCGCTGATAATCTTCCCGGCCTGACTAAGGTATTTTACCTGCACGGTATCTGTATTGGGTTTGAATTCCATGGTGGCTACAGGGTGTTTAAGTCCTTTTTGATAATATTTAAACAAACCTATTTTCCTGCCATGATGAAATTCACCTTCAAATTTCAATTGTTTGGGTTGCTCATCGAAATAAACCTTCCAGGCCCCATGTTTTTCTCCGTTGCTGTCAGTACTGTTTAACTGCTCCTGAGAATGCATCTGCTTGTTAGCGCCTATTAAAATAAGCGCGAATAAAATTATTTTTTTATTCATTGTCTTTATATATAGGCAGTTTCAAAGCAATTTAGATTTGTTTAAAAAACTTTAACTTAACTTAAACATTATCTATTTTACTTATGTATTACATTTACATCATAACTAAAATTTATCCTTATGAACCTTATTTCAAAATTAGTAAATTTCACTGCACTAAGCCTGTTCTTCATTAGTTTTACAGCCTGCAGTAATGACGATGACGATGGCATGCCGCAGGTCGTGGAAACCAATACGATTGCAGATTTCGTTGCCGCTAATGACAATTATTCCTCACTCGCAGCTGCGCTTGAAGTAGCAGGTTTGACTGCCACTCTGGACGGGGACACAAATTACACGGTATTCGCGCCGGATAATGATGCTTTTGCTGAGTTTTTATCCAACAACAATTTTAATTCCTTGGGGGAAGTACCGGTAGATTTGTTGCAACAAATTTTACTTAATCACGTACAACAGGGGGTGATTAAGAGTGGCGATCTTAGCACAGGCTACATATCCAGCATGGCTGTAGGCAGCGCTTCTTCAGAAAAACTGAGTATGTATATTAATACAGATGCCGGTGTGACTATTAACGGGGTGTCTACAGTAGAGACAGCAGACATTGAAGTGGACAATGGGGTGATACATGCGGTTGACGCAGTAATAGGTTTACCCGATATTACCACTTTTGCAACAGCAGATCCTAATTTTTCCATTTTGGTCGCGGCTCTTACCAGGGAACCTGATTATACTTTTGTGGAAACATTAATGGCCACTTCAGATCCTGCACCCTTTACTGTATTTGCTCCAACCAATCAAGCATTTGCTGATCTTTTGGAGGAGCTGGATGTAACAGGCTTAGGAGATATTTCTTCTGAAGTTCTGTCTAAAACTTTGAGCTATCATGTAGTTACAGGCGCTAATGTGCGTTCTACAGATCTTTCTGACGGGATGAATGTAGGCACTTTGGCCGCAGAGGACTTTACCGTTAATTTAGGTGAAAATGTCACTATCATAGATGTTAATGAAAGAACCGCTACAGTAATCGCTGCGAATGTACAAGCTAACAATGGCGTAATTCACGTGATTGATACCGTACTTTTACCAACACTTGAATAATTTGTTTGTAAAAGGTTGATGTTAGAAGAGAAAAGCCCGGAGATTCCGGGCTTTTCTAATTTTTGATAGTAATTACTTACTGTTTCTTTTTTTGTTGTTCTGCCTGTTCCATCATCTCCTGCATTTTTTTTGCGAACTTTCCTTGTTTCTTAGGTTTTTTCTTGTTCTCCTGAATTTTAGCATGAATCTTATCCTCATCAACGATATAATTCTTGATGACGAGCATAATACCAATGGTGATAAGGTTAGATACAAAATAGTATAGGGAAAGACCGCTGGCATAGTTGTTAAAGAAGAACAACATCATAAGCGGTGACAGGTACATAAGAAATTTCATGTTAGGCATTCCCGGCTGCTGATTGTTCTGCATGTTCTGGCCGGTAGTCATCATCATATATATGAAGATGGCTATAGAGGCTAAGATAGGGAAGAGGCTTACGTGATCTCCATAGAAAGGAATCCTGAAAGGCAAATGCGCGATGACATCGTAGCTCGAGAGGTCATCTGCCCATAAAAATCCTTTTTGCCGCAACTGGAAAGCACTCGGGAAGAACTGGAACAAAGCGTAGAACACCGGTAGCTGCATAAGTGCAGGTAAACAGCCGCTCATTGGGCTTGCTCCTGCCTTGCTGTACAGCTTCATGGTTTCCTGCTGCTTTTTCATTGGGTTATCCTTGTACTTCTCATTGAGCTCAGTGATCTCGGGCCGCAACACTTTCATCTTGGCCTGGCTCAGGTAAGATTTGTAGGTTACCGGTGAAAGCACCAGTCTTACCACTACAGTCATTAATATGATCGCGAGTCCGTAGCTTGGAAGGAAAGAGCTTAAGAATCCAAAAAATGGAATAAAGACATACCGGTTGATCCAGCCGAATATTCCCCAGCCCAGAGGCATGATCTCATCCAGGTTACGGTTATAATTGTTCAGGATCTGGTAATCACTGGGCCCGTAGTACCAGTTCATGTTGTAGTCCAATTCCCCTTCCTGAAGTTTCAGCGGAAGTGTAGAAGCAAAGGCTTTTGTATAAAGCGTATCAACCTCTTCGTCCTCCACAAGGTTCTCCGACTTGAATTTTCCTGTTTCAAACGGAGTATCGGTCAAAAGAATAGAGGTGAAAAAGTGCTGCTTGTAAGCTACATAAGTAATGTCATCCTCTTCTTTATCTCCAGAGGAAAGGTCATTATCGCTCGCATCGCCGTACTCATAAACCAGTTTTGTATAACGGTTTTCATAAGAGATACTTTTAGCGTGTCGAAAGCTTTTTAATTTCCAGTCTAAAGTTACCGGTTGTGAAGCATTCAATGTGCTGCTAAGCCCCTGAGAACGAACAGAAAAATCGATCATATAATCATCAGGCTTCAGCTCGTAACGATATTCCAGAAATTCATCAGGCGATGTCTTAAGCTTCATGGAGACCACTGTGTTTTCGCCATTTTTGGATACCGTAGGTTCAAAATAGAGGTCCTGCGTGTCGAAAACCCTTCCGTCAGAAGTAGTGAGGTTTAGATTAAAAGTTGAATTTCCGTCTTTAACAAGATAAACCGGATCTCCTTTATAAGTGTCAAAACTCTTCAGCTTAACTTCGGAAACATATCCACCCTGGTTGTTGAAAGTGAGCTCTAAAATGTCATTTTCAACGGTAGTGGTTTTTTCGCCTTGAGCGGCCAGTTGCGCCGAATAACCAAAGGCACCCAAACGGTTTTGAGCTTGCGCTACGGCAGCCGAATCACCTGTTTGCACGGGAAACTCCTGTTCCTCTTGTACGGGCTCATCGGGAGTGACTACTACTTCTTCTGTACCGGCTTCTTCTTCAACTGCTTCGGGAGCAGACTGGTTCATGTATAACATCCATATCAAGATTCCTCCAATCAAAAGGAATCCAATGAGGGAGTTGATATCTAATTTTTTTTCTTCCATTCTAAGATTTAAATAATAGTGCGGGTCCTGCCGCTTTCATTTTGAAATAGTCAATTTTGTAACCAAAGCAGTTTATTGTGCCACTCTGGCACCTGTTTTTTCTTTTGAATAGGTTTTCGCTGCTTTCACGAAGGCCACAAATAACGGATGTGGATTGGCAACTGTACTTTTGTACTCGGGGTGATATTGAACTCCAACGAACCAAGGGTGCTCGGGAATTTCTACGATCTCCACCAAATTTGTTTTTGGATTAACTCCTGTACTTAACATCCCGTGATTTTCAAGCTGTGTGCTGTACTGGTCATTATACTCGTAACGATGACGGTGTCTTTCAAAAATGGTTGTTGAGCCATACACCTCGTGGGCCAGAGAACCTTCTTTCAAACGGCACTCCCAGGAACCCAGGCGCATCGTGCCGCCCATATGCTTGATTTCTTTTTGTTCCTCCATCAAATCTATGACCGGATGGGGTGTATTGGGATCCATTTCGGTAGAATTGGCATTTTTTAATTGTAATACATTTCTGGCATATTCGATCACCGCCATTTGCATTCCAAGACAAATACCCAAAAATGGCAACTTATGCTCCCTGGCGTAACGCACCGCATCGATCTTTCCTTCTACTCCGCGTTCCCCAAATCCGGGTGCTACAAGTATCCCGTCAAGATGCGAGATCTTGTTTTTAATAGTCGTTTCATTGATAAATTCTGAATGAATACTTTCGATATTCACCTTCACTTCATTAGCCGCACCCGCGTGTATAAAGGCCTCCAGAATTGATTTATAGGAATCCTGAAGTTCTACATATTTCCCGATGAGTCCAATGGTCACCTCATGTTTCGGGTTTTTATGACGCTTCAAAAATTCATTCCATTGCGTAAGGTCGGGAGTAGAATCATCTGCTAAAGCCAATTTTTTGAGAGTTACCTTGTCCAAACCTTCCTGCAACATCATGTTGGGTACGTCATAAATGGTAGATGCGTCAATAGACTGTATCACCGCTTCCTGCTTCACATTGCAGAACAAGGCTAGTTTTCTTCTTATATCATCAGAAAGTTCGTGCTCTGTTCGGCAGACAAGAATATCTGCCCTAATCCCACTTTCCATAAGCGTTTTTACACTGTGTTGAGTGGGTTTGGTTTTAAGTTCTCCTGCTGCGGAAAGATAAGGAACCAAAGTAAGATGAATCACAAGGGCATTGTCGTCTCCCAACTCCCATTTTAGCTGTCGAACAGCTTCAATGTAAGGTAGAGATTCGATATCCCCGACAGTACCACCAATCTCGGTGATCACAATGTCGTATTCGTGATTTTTTCCCAGTAATTGGATCCTCTCTTTGATCTCATTGGTAATATGGGGTACTACCTGCACGGTTTTACCCAGAAATTCGCCGCGGCGTTCTTTTTCAATTACACTTTGATAGATCCTGCCGGTGGTCACGTTGTTTGCCTGCGAAGTGTTCACATTCAGGAAACGTTCATAATGTCCAAGGTCAAGATCGGTTTCGGCGCCGTCCTCGGTCACATAGCATTCGCCATGCTCGTAAGGGTTAAGCGTTCCCGGATCTACATTTATGTAAGGATCAAGTTTCTGAATAGTGGTTTTATATCCACGCGCCTGTAATAATTTTGCCAGAGACGCAGCGATAATTCCTTTTCCAAGGGATGAGGAAACGCCACCGGTGACAAATATATACTTGGTTTCAGCCATTTATAGAGGTCTTTGCTGCTTTTTTTATTCAGGGCGCTAAATTACAAAGAAGAAAAGAAAAAGGAACCATCTAGGAA
>JBAVJE010000389.1:0-31064 GCA_049687615.1 Salinimicrobium sp.
GAAACAAAATTGCCTCTAAGTCCTGTTCCACCCATAAGTGGATCTACGACTACTTTTGAAATTAAATCGGTATCGCTTATTCCTTTGCCATAAGCTCTGGACAGTTTTTTGTTATTATGTCCAAAACCATGATACATATAGACAGAATCCCATCTTATTCTTTCTGTTATTCTGACCTTTATTGAAAATGTAGATAAAATGTCATCTTGATTTTTCAGCCAGACCTCTTGATTCTTTTTCAATCCTAGTATTCTGGCTACTCTGGGGTTCACCCATAGTGTATTTTCGTCTTTTAGATCACTTAAATTAGGGTTATTAATAGTCCTACTAAAGGTGTGCATAGGAGATCTACCATAATTTAGTCTGTAATAACCTTGAGGCGGTTCTGGATGCCTTGTGTAAACCGGCATTGGATCGAATCCTTTGTTTGCCAATTCTTGTGAGTAGAATTCTATTTTTCCACTAGGTGTCCAGAATTGATAAGGCTGCCCTTCTTCAAGGAATAACGGCCCTGAAGTTCTGTCGAAATTCTTAACCCCTATCTTTTTCATCTCCTCTAGAGAGGTTCCTAATTTATTTAGTTGCCATTCAATTACTTCTTCAAAATCATCATAATTGAAATACTCCCCTAGACCAAGACGCTCTCCTATTTGTTTACTTATCCACCAGGCTGGTTTGGAATCATACTTTGGTTTTACGGCAGGAATCCTAACCGCAATTGATGGAGTTCTGTTTGTAGCAGATCGAATACCATCATAGCGTTCTAAATAAGTACACTCTGGTAAAACCACATCGGCATATCCGGTGATTTCCATCGGCATTGTATCAATAACCGCCAGGAATTCCACGGCGTTTATTGCTTCAATGGTTTGTTCTCGTTGAGGGAGGGTGTTTATCAAGTTTGTCCCGGCGATCAACCAGGCCTTAATTGGGTGTTCGTTATCTTCTTTTTTTAGTGTTGTTTTCACTACTTCAGAAGTAATTCCCATTTGAGCAAACGGATATTGCTCTCCAATTTCTTCCCAACCCCATTTTGGTTCCGGATATTCTGGGTGTGGATATTTAGGCACTTTAAGACTTTCCTTAAAGTAAAATCCGCCTCTATTACCCCAGGAACCTAACAACCCGTTCAATATTGCTATGGCGCGTTCTCTTTGTGAATCATCTCCATACCAAACCACATGTCTTCCAGGGTGAACAATTACTGAAGGTGCAGCAGCAGCCATAATACGGGCTGTTTTTCGTATTTCTTCAGGTTTTATGGTTGTAATACCATACGCCCACTCGGGTGTAAATGGTTTTACATGCGCTTTTAATTGATCAAATCCATAGCCGTATTGTTCAACATATTTTTTGTTGTACAGACCTTCTTCAATCAATACATGCATCCATGATAACAACAAAGCGATGTCTGTTGCAGGTTTAATTGCTAACCAGTGTTGAGATTTACTAGCCGCCGTTGAGAGTCTGGGGTCAACAGTGATAATTGTAGCGCCATTATCAATGGCATCAGACATCTCCTGCACTTGAGAATTATGCATATTCTCCCCTATATGTGCGCCAATAAGCACCAGGCATTTGGTGTCCCTAATATCGGTTGGTTCTGGAGATCCAACCCAGGATCCAAAGGTTAATCCAAATCCTGTCTCTCTTGGGCCTCTACACTGGGCATATGCCGGTTCTGCAATGGTATCAGATCCATAAGCTTTAAACAAATGTTCTAAATGACTTCCAGGAGATCCATGTTTAAGTAAAGCAAAAGACTCTGGACCATACTTTTCCTTAACGTCCTTAAATTTTGAAGCGATTAAGTCAAGAGCTTCCTCCCAGCTCGCTTCTCTAAAGGTTTCTTCCCCATCAACAGTCGTTCTGATTAATGGAGTTTTAAGCCTATCTTCATCATTGTACATTCCAATCCCACCGGTTCCTCTTGGACAGAGTCTTCCATTACAATGGGTGTCATCTTCGTTACCAATAATCTTTTTGATTTCACCTTGCTCATCTGTATAAGCCCAACCCGCACATTTCCAAAAGCATACTTCGCAATAGGTAGCAGACCTCGTGAATTTTTTGGACTTCTGGTCCTTGACAGTTGCGTCTAATATTGGATTTGCACCAAACAAATTAAATGCACTTGTAGTGGTTGCCAACCCTCCTAAACCTAGAGCAGAAATTTTAATAAATTTTCGTCTTGAAGTGGTCATAAGTCTAATTATTTTTCAAGTCGTAAATTTACCCGCATTAAAAAGTTAATATTATGATAAAAATCATATAATCAATCTTTCATATGTGACTAATGTTACATAAGAAACATTAAGATTTGGAGTAATTAAAATTTCGAATAATTCTCATTTCAAAAAGTCGTAATTTTGTCTGACAAGACTTTTAATGAAGAGAAAATACTCCATATTCGGTGCTGTTTTAGCAGTTATTTTATTGATTTCCATTCTGTTATTCGTATGGAATGATGATGTTTCCAACTCATTTGTTGATACAGATGACTACTACACAAATATTGAAGTTGGTGAAACCGAATCTTGTCTGCAATGTCATCAAAATACCACAGGTTATTCTAATTATCATGACCCTGAACTTATAGGTTGTTCAAGTTGTCATTTAGGAAATATTTCCGGTTCCAATAAAACCGAAGCTCATAAAGACATGATATTAATTCCCGGTAATTTGGCTGATGCTGAAAAAACCTGTGGAAAATGTCATTTTGAAGAATTAAAGAAAATCAATAATTCTTTAATGACTACAAATAGCGGTTTAGTTGCTGTTGACAAATATGTTTTTGGTGAAGCAGACAGTCCCAACTATCATTATCATATAAAAGATATTGGCCATTCCCCTGCAGATAAACACATAAGAGATCTATGCGCAAACTGTCATTTGGGAGCGAAAAAGCCTGACTATGGTGAAATAAATCAATTGAGTAGAGGTGGAGGCTGTATCGCCTGTCATTTGAATTACTCCGAAGAAGCGAAATCTGATTTAGAACAATATATCGCATCTGATAAAAAAGAATTACCACAATTTCATCCTTCAACCGACATATTTGTAAATAACACCCATTGCTTTGGTTGTCATAGCCGTTCCAGTAGAATCTCTACCAATTATGAAGGCTTGCAGGAAACCTTGTTAGATGAGATAGAAATTCACGGCAAGAAAAATTACTCTGTATTAGAAGATAAACGTGTGTATAAACATATGGAAGAAGATGTACATCACACAAAGGGTTTGTTATGTATAGATTGTCACTCATCACATGAAGTAATGGGGGATGGTAATAGGTATTTGCACGAAGAAGATGCTGTTTCTTTACAATGTAGCGATTGTCATTTTAAAGAAAAACCCAATACCATACCCTATGATTCATTAGATATAGAAAGCCTTTTAGTGTTTTTGCACCGTGATTATAAACACTCTGATAAAGACATTATAGCGGTCAAAGAAGATGGTCATCCTCTAGTGAATACCTATGTAGATTCCACTGGGAATGCCTTTTTAATAAGTAAAAATGACGGTAGTTTACATCCATTAAGGCCTCAGGCTGAAGAATGTTCAAGGCATAGCCATCAAAATGTTAGCTGTAGTGCATGTCATTCTTCCTGGACCTCCCGGTGTATAGGCTGTCATAATCAATTTGATGAAGATGAACCAAGAGCTTATGATCTACTGGATAAAAAATATGTAAAAGGTCAATGGAAAGAATATGTTGCTGAATTTTCATCATCACAACCGGCATTAGGAGTGAGGGAACATGATGGTGAAAATGTAATTGAACCTGCTATTCCCGGTATGGTTTTAACTATTGACAAAGGAAGTTTTTCAGGTAACCCGGGTGAAGATATTTCATTCCATAGGCTCTATGCGCCTAATTCCCCCCACACAACAACAAAACAAGTGAGAGATTGTAAATCTTGTCACGCTAACTCTGCAACTTTGGGCTATGGTATGGGCTCTTTAGTTTATAATACTGAAAATAAGAAAGGCTCCTGGGTTTTTAAACCTGAATACGCTTTAAATAGTAATGACAACTTACCTGAAGATGCCTGGATCCCGTTCTTGAAAAATGTTGATGACAGTGTAATTAATTCTACCAGAACAGATTTCAGACCATTTAACGTAGAAGAACAAAACCGCATGCTTTTAGTGGGTGCATGTCTTCAATGTCATAAAGATGATTCAAAAGTCATGAAACAAACTTTAGAATTAGGGTTAAAACCAATGTTGAAAAAAGTGACTAAAGAATGTATTTTACCTGCAAAATGATACTAACCACCAATCGTGGTCATACTTCTGTTTTGGCTATGCAGTTTAGGTTCTTGTAATTTGTCTAGAGTATCCATGCCTCCCCTTACTTTAAATTTACTTTGAACCGCTTTTTGAATTACAGGCTCAATTGATTTCCCTTCTCGAAGTGTGCTTAATAAATCTGATTCGCCAGAGGAAAATAAACAGTTTTTTAATTGTCCGTTAGCGGTTAAACGAAGTCTGTTGCAAGAATCACAAAACGGATTGGTTACCGAGCTTATAATTGCAAAGCTTCCTTTATAACCTTTAATTTGATAATTCTTAGCAGTATCATTTGGTGCATCTTGTAAGCGTTCAACATCCTTCTCTGCAAAAGAGGTGTTTACATGACTCATCACTTCCTTGTAAGAGATCATTTTGGTCATATCCCATTTATTACCATCAAATGGCATAAATTCAATAAAACGAACAGAAATCGGTAGGTCTTTGGTTAGATTGATAAAATCTATAATCTCATCATCATTAACACCACGCATCAATACAGCATTTATCTTCACATTAAAACCTTCTTTTACTAAAAGTAATATGTTGCTATAAACAATATCGAAATGATCTCTAAGGGTTATCTTTTTAAATTTTTCCTTAATTAAAGTATCTAAACTTAAATTGATATGGTTGACACCATATAATTTTAGGGTGTCAATAAATTTATGGATGATGACCGCGTTTGTGGTCATAGATAATTCAACAGGTAAGGAGGCCAATTTTTCTAAAACAGAAGAAATATCTTTTCTAATTAAAGGTTCTCCACCAGTAAGTCGAATTTTAGTAACACCATTATTTACAAATGTTTTTGCTATTTCATAAATCTCCTCATAGGTCATGATATGGCTTTTAGGAGTCAATTGCACGCCTTCTGCAGGCATACAATAGAAACAGCGTAAATTACAGCGCTCCACTAAAGATATTCGTAAGTACGTATGCTCTCTTCCGTGTGAATCTTGTAATATGTTATTGGGATTTTTCATTTAATCGTGTCTTGCACCTTTTAATATTCTGAATATATGTAGAACCGATGGGAAAATAGCATCCATAGACTCTTTGGCCCCGTTTGTTGATCCCGGTAATCCTAAGACCAATGTATTCTTTAAAGTACCTGCAATACTTCTTGAAAGCATTGAAAATGGGGTCCTGTTTTGTCCGTAATTACGAATAGCTTCTTCAATTCCCGGTATGCGTCTGTCTAATAATGGTTCAAGCGCCTCAGGGGTTACATCGCGTTTTGATAAACCTGTTCCTCCGGTATAAATTATTAAATCGATTCCTTCTTCCTGGAACGCTTTAGCTTTTTCCTGGATGATATCTTTTTCATCGGGAATGATGGTATAATGGGAAATTTTGACATTACAATCTTCCAACTTTTTCATAATAGCTTTCCCGGCTCTGTCTTCTTTTTTTCCTGCTGAAATGGTATCTGAACATACAATCACACCGGCGGTAAGATCTTTTCTGAAGCGGTCTGTAAAATCTGATTTTCCACCCTTTTTATTCAGCAGTTTTATTTGATGAATTTCAATGCCTTTATCAATGGGCTTCAGCATATCATACATATTTAAGGCCACCACACTGGCTCCATGCATCGCCTCTACTTCTACGCCTGTTTTGTAAATGGTTTTAACGGTAAATAAAACAGTGATTTCTAATCCATTTATTTCATACTCTACACTGGTAAACTCAATAGGGAGTGGATGACAGTCGGGTAAAATATCCGGTGTTCGCTTAACCCCTAACAAGCCTGCTGCCTTACTCATGGCGAATACATTCCCCTTTGGTACTGTATCATTTTGAATAGCGGTAATGGTTTCCTGTTTGCTAACCTTTACAATCGCCTGAGCAACTGCAGTCCTTAGTGTTGTGCTTTTATGTGTGATATCAACCATTTCTTAACTATTTACTTTCCATTGATGAGTACTATCTTCAAAAATCTCTTTACCAAAAACAGGTACCTTAGCTTTAATTTCTTCTACAATAAATTCAAGGGCTTTAAATACTTCTTTTCGCCTTGGTGACGATACAAAGACAAACAAACAAATCTCACCGGCATATACCGTGCCTAGGCTGTGATAAATATGCATACAGCTAAGATCAAACTTATCAAAAGCTATTTCCCGAATTTCATGAAACTTATTATTAGCCATCTCTTCATAAGCAGTATATTCTATTGCTTTTACAGTCTTCTCGTCAATAATATCTGCCCTTACCTGTCCCAAAAAAATATTATGAGCACCAATACTTGTTTTGGTTTGATGCTTGGCAATTGATTGGCCTATAAATTCAGATGAAATGGGGCCTTGAACAAAAACATTTTTAGGTTTCCTATCACTCATTTGTTACCTGTTTAGGGGTTTCTTTTATATATCTATTGATTTCTGCAGCGCCTTCCATTATGTTAAAACAATTGTCAAAATTATATTTCTGTAATAATGAAATAGCCTGTCTACTTCTTATACCTGATTGACAGAATAAGGCTTTTTCTTTATGATTACTTATTTTATCAAGGTGTTGTTCTAATTCGCTTAAAGGAATTTGTATCGTGCTAATAGCTTCAACTTTCGGTTCTTCGTGGAGCTCTCTAACATCAATAAATTGAAAGTTGGGATTATTAAAAACATCTTTAATTGAAACGTTTGTTATGTCAACTTCACAATGGCTTTTTAATTCCTGTTTTACAAATTCATTTTTATTTAATAATACTTTCTGAATTTCAAGATCATTCTTTTTAATAGCAAGTGTTGTCGTCTGATTGGAAAGAGCATTATAAAAAAGGAGTTTTCCTGAAAGTACATTACCGATGCCTAAAATAATTTTGAGCACCTCATTAGCTTGAATAGTTCCTATTATTCCCGGTAAGACTCCTAAAACTCCTACTTCTGAACAATTGGGGACAGTATTTTTTTTGGGTTTATTGGGAAAGGCGCACCTGTAAGAAGGTCCGTTTTTATAATTAAATACCGAGACTTGGCCCTGGAACTTATAAATGGCACCAAATACTAAGGGCTTATTGGTTAAAATACAAGCGTCATTGACCAGGTATCGGGTTTCAAAATTATCGGTTCCATCAACAATAATATCATATTGATTGAATAACTCCATTGCATTCTGAAAAGTTAATTTTTCAGGATACGCATTTATAGTAATGCTGTTATTCAAATCTGATAATCTGTTTTTTGCCGCTGTGGCTTTGTTCTGTCCTAAAGAAGACGAACCAAATAATATTTGGCGCTGAAGATTTGATATTTCAACAACATCAAAATCAATAATTCCGATAGTGCCAACACCGGCAGCCGCGAGATATTGCAGAATAGGGCAGCCTAATCCGCCGGCCCCCACAACTAAAACTTGTGCTTTAGAAAGTCTATCCTGACCTTTTTGACCAATCTCTGAAAGTATAATATGTCGGTTATATCTCTCCATAATTTATCCGCCTGCAAAAGGAGGCAGCAATACAATTTCGTTTCCGGTTAATTTATCTTCAAAAGAAACCAGTTCCTGGTTTTGAGCTACCTGAAATTCTTTGTCTTTTAGATTGGAATATTTAGCGTGAAGAGTCTCTAACAATTCAGAAATATAAATTCCGGAAAAATCAATGGTCTCTTCTTCACACTTGGTTACTTCAGTAAGCATTCCAAAATATTTAATCGTTTTTACCATGTCCTAATTGTTTTTAATTCTTCAGGAGTATTAACATTTGTGGTTAAAAAATTCTTGTCAGAATTCAATACTACATTTTTTACTGTACACTGATTTAAGGCAACATGCAACCGGCGTTCGCCATTATTCAGAAGTTCATGAAATATCGTTTCACAGCGTTTATGATATAATGCTATTAAGGGCATATGTTTCCCATTACTCACTATTTGGATAATATCTGATTTTCCATCCTGAGCTTCAATAAGTTGTTCTAAAACTTCGGTTTTAATCAAAGGTATATCACAACTCAATACCAAATTATAAGCGGTTTTAGAGTGATGTAATCCAGTAAATATCCCTGCTAAAGGACCGGCATCTTTAATGATATCTTCAACCCGTTTCAACTTAAAAACATCATAATCGGGGTTATTTGATATTATTAATGTTTGAGATACCAAAGGTTCCATTGCTAAAATGCTATATAAAACAAATGGTTTTCCACCAAGATGTAACAGCCCTTTGTCTGTTCCCATACGGGAACTTTTCCCCCCGGAAAGAATAATACCTGTGATGTCTTTTTTATCCAGCATATCTTAAGTGAAAAACAGTTTTATACTTGCAATGGCAAGTACTACGGCCAACATATAACGCAGCCCCTGGTTGTTAATTTTTTTGCTTCCTAAATAGCCTCCCAAAAAGCCGCCAATGAGCGCTATGGCAACGAGTACAAAAGACCCCATGCTCAAACTTATTCCTGTACTCAATTGGCCTATTAAACCTGAAGCCGAATTTACCCAGATAAATAAAGCTGAAACAGCAGCTGCTTCTTTCATCTTACCCCAATGCAGTAGTAAAATAATGGGGGTTAATATAATACCTCCTCCAATACCGATTAAGCCGGAGAAAAAGCCAATAACCCCACCAACAAGAAGGCCTTGCCAAAGTTTTACTTTCTTAATAGTTTCACTTTCCTTTCCAAAAACGTTCAACATTTTTAGGATAGCAAACACCAATAATACAGCTAATACTTTCTTATAAATTGAAGCATCTATTTCTATTGTTCCTCCTAAAAAGGCAAATGGAATGGAGGCTATTGCAAATGGTATAAAGAGTTTTTTATTATAAAAGCCTTCTTTATAGTAATAGTAAAATGAAATACCTGCTACAAATAAATTAAGCAAAAGCGCTGTTGGTTTCATAGTTTCCGGCGCAAATGAAAACAATGCCATTAATGCCAGGTATCCACTGGCACCACCGTGACCCACGCTGGAATACATAAAGGAGATTACAGGTAATATTAATAGAAAAAGATATATGTGCTCCAATGGTAGCATAGGTTACAAACTTTTAATCTTTTCAAGTTGAATGTCTAAGAAATCCCAGCACTTTTTGTTCATTTCATCAAAAACACTAATTAATGATTTTCCATATGCTGTCAATTCAGTTCCTCCTCCGCCTTTCCCGCCAATACTGTTTATAGTAACCGGCTTTTTTGTTGTTTTATTTACTGCATTCATGAGATGCCATGCTTTTTTATAGGAAATATTG
The DNA here is from genome assembly GCA_049687615.1 of Salinimicrobium sp. Taxonomy (GTDB): domain Bacteria; phylum Bacteroidota; class Bacteroidia; order Flavobacteriales; family Flavobacteriaceae; genus Salinimicrobium. The sequence continues at coordinate 9,496 of JBAVJE010000389.1, forward strand.
AGAGATTTGGCCGCTTTTGACAAGGAACCTGTTTTATCTATAGCTTTTAATAATTGCACTTTCCCTTCTCCCAAAAATTCTTCATCATCCAATTCAATCCAGATTCTGCTTTTAATTTTATAATTCATGTGTCTAAATTTGAATAGGAAGCAACAAGACTTCAACCTTATCATTAACCCGTATCTGCTCTAAATCTCCGGCCATTTTCACCAGGGCATTTGCGACTGCAAATGTTTGTAGCATTGCTGAACTTTGACCTTCTAAAATGGATACTTTCCCTTCTTTGTAAATGGCTTTTAAAAATTGCGGTCTGTCTCCTTTCTTAATAAAGTCTGAAGTAGAAGTTGCCATGACTTTTGTCAGGTTGCTTTCTGATCCCGCCATTACTTGCAAAGAAGCTTGCACATAAACGTAAAAGCAGGTTAATGCCGCAGCAGGATTGCCCGGTAGTGCAAATAAAATAGTATTCTCGTTTTTTCCGAAGAAAAGAGGTTTTCCCGGTTTTTGATGGACTTTATAGAAAATTTGTTCTATATCTAATTCTTTTAATGCCTTTCCAACAAAATCATAATCCCCAACCGATATACCTCCGGTAATGATGACCATGTCATTTTTGACAATAACCTCTTGTAGCTTGTTATAAGTGTTGTTATAATTGTCTTCTACTTTATGAATAGAAATAGTGTCAAAGCCAAGATTTAGTAATGCGCTTTTAAGCATTACTGAATTACTCTCATATATTTTACCGTATGTTAAGGATTGCCCGGCCTCAATAAGTTCATTTCCGGTTGTTATGATGGCTATAGATGGTTTTTTGTTAATAGAAACCTCTGTGAGTCCTAACGAGCTCAAATACCCAATCGCAGCAGGCGTTAATCTGGTTCCCTTTTTTAAGGCTAATTCCCCTTTTTTCACTTGTTCCCCCATTGGGCGAATATTGTCTTCTTTAAGAGGATTTTTTTCAACAAAAATATTGCCCCCTTTCACGATTACCTTTTCCTGCATTACAATTGCATTGGCAGAATCGGGAACGGGAGCACCCGTAAATATTCGAATAGCTTCTCCTTTGCCCAGAATTGGTTGATGGCCATCTCCGGCTTTTACTTCACCAACTAATGAATACGATAGATCTTCGTGTAGGTTAATGGCATAACCATCCATAGCCGATTGCCTGAATGGAGGCATATTTATTGGAGAAGAAATATCTTTGGACAATATTGCATTAAGACAACTTTCGATGGGCAGATTAATTTCCAAAGAAATTTTCTTACTGTTTTCAACGACTGCTTTTAGAGCTTCTTCAATGCTAACCATTTTCTTTTCGTTATGTCCACGCAAATATAACGCAATGTTGGTTTGACAAAATATGATTCTGGTCACTAATAAAATAAATTTCCTGGCTCTTATAATTCCCGGAAGTGGGGTAGCCTCAGTCTCTAACTCTAATGCCTTACCTCTCTGTGATAAAGATGGCGACTAGAAGAGACTTCGATTAACGGGTATTATTCCTATCCTTGGTTTTCGCAGGTGACAACGGTCATATTTAAATACTTTACGCCTCAGTTTCTTTGCGGGCTGATTTCAAAATTTGAAAAATGAGGAAAGAGAAGAACCGCTGGCTTATTGCAGCCTCGGCTGTAGGTATTCATTTATCCATTGGCTCTGTTTACACCTGGAGCGTTTATACAAAACCCTTAATTACCGAAATAGGCTGGGGCTTGAAAGAGACACAATTCACCTTCAGCATTGCTGTTTTCATACTTGGGATCTCTGCTGCTTTCTTAGGACATTTTCTAGAGAAAAAAGGTCCGCGAAGAGCGGGAATTCTGGCAGCCATTTTCTTTGGGATTGGGATCATCGGCTCAGGAGTGGCGGTTTTATTTAAATCAATTTATCTATTATATCTTTTTTATGGCCTTTTTGGAGGTATAGGTCTTGGCCTTGGTTATATTGCTCCCATTTCTACCCTTATTAAATGGTTTCCGGACCGGCCGGGTCTGGCAACAGGTTTGGCTGTTATGGGTTTTGGCTTTGCCGCATTGTTGAGCAGCCCGTTAATAGTATATCTCATCTCTACAGTGGGTATCGCTACAACTTTCTTCATTATGGGAAGTATATATTTTACCGTAATGCTGCTTTCTTCGCTCTACCTTGCACCTCCGCCGGCAACTATATCTGAACCTGAGGAAAGTAAAAAAGATTACGACTTACAGTCTGAAAGTTTTGATTTAACAGCAAAGCAGGCCATAAAAACAAAACGTTTTTGGTATCTGTGGTTCATGTTCTTTATAAATATTTCCTGTGGGATAGCTATTATTTCAGTAGCCTCTCCCATGGCTCAGGAATACGCCGGCTTCACCGTAGTTGCGGCTGCCACAATGGTAGGTATTATGGGGCTATTTAATGGTGGCGGGCGTATTGGGTGGGCCTCCCTTTCTGACAGGATTGGAAGACCGGCAACTTTTACCGCTTTCTTTCTGATACAGATCCTGGCTTTTTTGCTTCTCCCAACTACCGGAAATGCCATTATATTCCAGGTCTTAATCTTTCTAATCATTTCCTGTTATGGAGGTGGTTTTGCCACGATGCCCGCATTTGTAAAAGATCTTTTTGGAACCAAAGAACTGGGGGTGATTTTTGGATATGTGCTTACAGCCTGGGCGGCGGCAGGAATGGCAGGACCTTTATTTGCCGCATGGAGTAGAAATATGACCCAAAGCTATGACGGTACCCTATACTTTTTTGCCGGATTGTTATTCGTTGCCCTTTTACTTTCTGCCCTTATCCGCAGGGAACTACACAAGCTGAAACCACACCGGGTCCATAAGCCCGCTGAAACCAGTACTGTCCGCGAAATGGAGAGCGTTTAAAAATCAGCTGAAGCAGAAAGGTTTTAAGGAGTATTTCCCTTATCAAATCAAATGCAACATTTTAAATGTGTAAGAAAATAAATTAAAATATTGAAAATCTGGTGTTTTGTCGAAGAAATATGCCGTTTATCGATTATTGAGCCAGGCTTCTTTAAATGTTTGTTAATCTGTTTTTTACAACTACGTGTATTCTTTACATTTATTTCGAAATTTTAATCGTTTTAATGAAATTCCAATTTAATAAAACCGTAGCTCTGGCTGTGTTTTTTTTCCTTATACTGGCAGCAGGTTATCTGCAATATCTGGTTCACCAGCTTTAAAATTTCTCCGAAAAAATCATTGCTTATTCCAATATTTCGAAATGTATGGGCTTGAAACTGCCATTGTTGCTGTCTTCAGCAGAACAGGCTGTAAGGGCCACAATTAGATCCATTTTAGCTTGAAATAAAACATAGTCGCCGGCCACGCTAAGTGGTGGGTCTACACTTAATTTACCTTTTTCATCAAACTGCACATTCATGAAGATGTTAAACGCGGTTGGCACATCATCGGGCTCGATACCAAAAGGCTTTAAATTCGTATACAAATTTTCAAAACAGCTGGGGTGATATTCATGGTTGTCGTACATGATCTCAAAAGTTTCCGGGCTGCAGGGAGCGAGTAAAAAATCATTTCTGCCGTTGGTATCCTCAAGGATTTCCATCATTTTACGGCTACGGTTGCTCCACAGGAAATTGCCTTTGCTAATAAGAATGCTTTCTTCAAAATCAAGGGTTTTGCCCGAAGATATTTTTTCCCTGACATCTTCCGCATTAAAAAGCACCATATCGCTCACTTGTTCACCGCGTGGATCTATCACCTTCAGTTTTTGCCCTTTTTGCAACCTAAAAGCTTTCCCCGATTGCTTCTCAATAATTTGTTCCATGTTCTTTTTTAATGTTTTTACTTAGTTCTGAGGATAATGTATCACCTTGCTCTTCAAGATGCCTTGTAATTGAGTGAATATCCTCTTTTTGGAATCCCTGATGCAGTTTTGCTATGCCCTGTATTTTTAAAGGCTCCATCCAGAAGCCGGTAATGAGCGGCAAATGTTCTGTGAGCATTTTCTGCGGAAGATCCCCGTACAAAATTGGATTTTTCTGATCTCTTTCAAAATGTCTGACTAAATTTTGCAGGGAATCTTCGAGTTCCTCCTGCGACTGCATCTTAATGTTTACGTTGACGTGTACCGCCGAATAATTCCAGGTGCTTATATCGGGTTCTTTATACCAGGAGGAGGAAATATAGGCGTGTGGTCCCTGAAATATCACAAGCGCCTGCGACCCGTCTTGGAGAACATCATATTGCTCATTATTCTTGTCAATATGAGCGTAAAGAATAAAATTTTCCGAATTTCCTTTAGTCAGTACAGGAATATGCGTGGCCAGCAAATTCTTCCCTTGGAGCACAAGAGTCGCAAAGGGATGGGCTTTTATAAAATCGAATAAATAGTCGGGATCATTTTTCCGGTACTTTTCGGGCTGATACATTTCTAGGAATTTTTGTTGTGAAAAGGACATTTCCATTCCTTCCCAACTTTCCTGCCGCTATATTGTCTGGCCTCAGAATTTTCCCCGAAATCCTCAAGCATTGGGTTAATACTCCCCTGCAGCTCTTTATCCCGATCTCTTATCTTGTCCCTCACGGTGTAATAGGAGCCCATTTCGCGAAGTTTTTCAAACTGCCAGTGAAGGTTGAAGGCGATAGCGGGATACGGGGCTTGTCTGGCCATCCTGGAGCTGTTTGGGTGTAATCCCACAATGTAAAAGGCACGGCCTCCCAGGCTAAAGCTGAAGTTTTTACTTTCTGGATCGGGGGCTACTTCTTTGTCCCAGGCAGCATCATCAAGCTCGTGCAGGTGTTGCAGCTGTTCCCAAAGCTTTTCCTCAAATTCCTTTTCAGAATAATTCTGCTTTCCCTTAAAGGCCACAAGAAAGGTCTCGAAATCATTGGACTCAAAATCATACCGGGCGATGTACTTTTTTAGATCTTTCAAAATTGCCCTGGCAGTTTCCCTTGAGCCAAAGTTATCGTATTCATGAAAATCGACCTTATCCATGCTAAAGACCGTTTGCGCCATAAGGCAAGGGTGATTTTCGTCTAATATAAAATGATTAAAATCTTCTTTTGAAGTAGAGGCCTTTGTATCTTCTGAAATGATGCGGGACATGTTTATATTTTTTTTAAAAATAAGCTTGAAAACCCCTATTCACAACCTCTTTAAGAGGAGTTTAATCAAATTTTAATCAAGATTAACAGGTGGAAAATTCCGGTAGAACCTGCTGTCATCTATAGTGAGAACAACAGAAAGGCCCATTTTCAGTTAGTTAAGACCGGTCTAAAAAACACATTTTTGAGACCACTATTTCCTGTATCTAAAAAAGAGGAACAGCATAAAACTATTCAGCAGCAGGGCGGTGCCATTGGTCGCTATGATAGGAGTGTCATTAATGATTATTCCGTATACCAGCCAGAGCGCCAGGCCGGTGATAAGTACCAAAAACATTCTGGGAGATACGTCATCCACTTCCTTTGTTTTCCACGTCTTCCAGAGTTGAGGTACAACGGCTGCGGTGGTACAGGCTCCTGCGACCAGGCCAAGAATCTCTGTCCAGCCTATCATTAGCGCTTAACGTTTTTAATAAACCATTCTTCCATAATGTCATAAATTAAATCAGGTGGAGATTATTTCAGGATAAGAACCTGATTTTACCCTCCAACAACTTCTCCTCCGTTCACATGTAACACCTGCCCCGTGACGTAACTGCTGTCTTCCGAAGCTAAAAAAACATAGGCCGGCCCAACTTCACTAGGCTGTCCTGCTCTGCCCATGGGCACTTTTTTTCCAAATTCTTTTACCTGTTCCGGGGGAAAGGAAGCCGGAATGAGCGGAGTCCATATTGGTCCCGGAGCCACGCCGTTTACTCGAATGTTTCGTTCTGCCAGCATTTTTGAAAGGGAACGGGTGTAGGCGGTAATCGCGCCTTTAGTGCTGGAGTAGTCCAGCAGGTGTTTACTGCCGCGATAAGCAGTTACAGAGGTTGTGTTGATAATAGCATCGCCCGCTTTCATATGTTCCAAAACCTCCGAAAGGATGTAGAAGTAAGGATAAATATTGGTTTCAAAAGTCTTTTTCATCTGGGCTGAACTCACCTTTTCGGGTTCCTCTTGTGGAAATTGCATGGCAGCATTATTCACCAGGATATTAAGCCCGCCGAATTTTTTAACCGTATTTTTCACAGCTCTCTTGCAAAAAGCTTCTTCTTTGAGATCTCCTTTGATGATAAGACATTCAGATCCGGCATTTTCGACCATTTCCTTTGTCTTTTTCGCATCTTCATTTTCGGCCAGGTAGATAATAGCAACTTTAGCGCCCTCTTTGGCGTAATGAACTGCCACGCTGCGGCCAATACCGCTATCACCGCCGGTGATTAGGGCTATTTTCCCTTTAAGCTTTTCACTTCCTTTATAATTTTTTCTAATGATTTCGGGTTCGGGATGCATTTTTTCTTCCCGTCCTGGTTGTTGCTGTTCCTGCTTTGGAAATTGGTCTGGTTTGCTCATTGCTATCTATTTTTTATTTAAAGTTATAAAGACAATTGGGCCATTACCACTGTTTAAGAAAGATTTAGCGTGTGCCTTAACATGATTTTAAAGCGATAGACACCGGTCTATTTTTATACCTTTGCGCTCCAAAAGCTTTTCTGCGGAAGTTCCAAAAATGAGAAAATACGACATCATTATAGTAGGTGGCGGTGCCGCCGGATTTTTCACTGCCATTAATGCTGCGGAAATGCTTCCGGAGGCCAGTATCTGCATCCTCGAAAGAGGCAAAGAGCTGCTTAACAAGGTGCGTATCTCGGGCGGAGGGCGCTGTAATGTGACTCATGCCGAATTCCTTCCGAGGGAGCTCGCTAAAAACTATCCGCGGGGAGAAAAAGAGCTGCGGGGCCCATTCCATTCTTTTATGACCGGTGATACCATTGAGTGGTTTGAAAAACGTGGCGTTCCGCTGAAGATTGAAGAGGACGGCAGAATGTTTCCCGAATCAAATTCTTCAGAAACCATTATCGATCTTTTTCTAGCTGAAACCCGTCGCCTGAATATTGATGTACTACCCAAACGAGCGGTGCAGGAGATCCAAAAAGGGGAAAATCAATGGGTGTTGATTACCTCCGACGAAACATTTTCAGCAAAGAAGCTGTTGATCGCCACCGGTAGTAATCCGAAGATGTGGAAGCTGCTCGAAAATCTGGGACATACTGTTGTGCCAGGCGTTCCTTCGCTTTTTACTTTTAATATTAGCGATAAAAGGATCAAAAGCCTGCCCGGCGTTGCGACCAATGCTGCGGTAAAGCTGAAGAAAAGCAAACTGGAAACCACGGGACCTTTGCTTATTACGCATTGGGGCATGAGTGGACCGGCCATTTTGAAACTCTCGGCATGGGGAGCACGGGAATTGAGCGATAAAAAGAACTTTGAAATCGAAGTGAATTGGCTTCTCGATAATGATTTTGCCGGGATCCTGGAAGAGTTTAAGGAGCTTAAACTGCAAAATGCAAAACAACGCCCTCATAAAAATGTGCAATTTGATCTTCCAAAGCGCTTATGGCAAAGCCTGGTTGCTGCCGCCGGGATTACAGAAACAGAGAACTGGGCAGATTTGAACAAGAAGCAACTGGAAGACCTGGCCGGCCAGCTTACAAGAGGTACTTTTCAGGTGCATGGGAAAAGCACTTTTAAAGAGGAGTTTGTTACCGCGGGAGGCGTGGAATTAAAAGAGGTGAATTTTAAAACCTTTGAGAGCAAGATCTGCAAAAACCTTTACTTAGCAGGCGAAGTGTTGAATATTGACGCGATCACGGGCGGTTTCAATTTTCAGAATGCCTGGACGGGTGGTTTTCTTGCCGCCAAAGCCATGGCTACCGATTGTGATGCTTAAAAAATGATGTTGTTGAACCGGGAGGCTCCTGTGATACAAATGGTTTTTCGCATATTTTTTTACTTAGCTCTCTAAAATAGCATTTTTAATAGGCTTTGGCTTTTGCAGGAAAATATATCTTTGCTGAAATTCTCGAAAATGACCGAACAAGATTTTATTCCGAAGCCTTATTCCAGAGAAATCAATGACGGGAAAGTTACCTGGCAAAGTCCCAGTAACATAGCCCTGGTAAAATACTGGGGGAAAAGGTCGGGCCAGATTCCCGCCAATCCATCCATAAGTTTTACGCTTAACAACTGCCGCACTACTACCAGCTTGAGTTACCAAAAAAAGGTGCAGGCCACCGATGAGTTTGATTTTGATTTGTTCTTTGAGGGAGAAAAAAAGGAGTCGTTCAGGCAAAAAGTGCTGCATTTTTTTGAAAGGGTTCAGATTTTTTTACCCTTTTTAAAAGATTATAGTTTCAAGATAGAAACATCTAATAGTTTTCCGCACAGTAGCGGGATCGCCTCTTCGGCTAGTGGCATAAGCGCGATCGCTCTTTGTCTCATGAGCATGGAAAGAGCACTGGAGCCGGGAATGACCGAAGAATATTTCCTTAAAAAAAGCTCTTTTTTGGCCAGATTAGGGTCGGGTAGTGCCTGCAGGAGCATTGAAGGAGAACTGGTGGTTTGGGGAGAACATAAAAATATTCCGCACAGCAGTAATCTCTACGGGATAAAATATACCGGTGAGGTGCATGAAAACTTTAGGAATTACCGTGATACTATTTTATTGGTTGATACAGGCGAAAAGCAGGTGAGTAGTACTATTGGACATGATCTTATGAATGGCCACCCGTTCGCGGGCAGACGTTTTCAACAGGCCCATGAAAATTTGGACAGACTCAGGACCATATTTGAGGCTGGTGATCTGGATGGTTTTATTAGAGTTGTGGAAAGCGAGGCGCTCACATTACACGCCATGATGATGACCGGCGAACCTTATTATTTGCTGATGAAGCCTAACACGCTTGAGGTTATTAATAAAATTTTCAGCTTCAGGAAAAAGTCGGGGCTCCATCTTTGTTTTACGCTTGATGCCGGTGCAAACGTGCATTTGCTTTACCCCGAAAAGGAAGCCGTCCAGGTACAGGAATTCATTGAGGCCGAACTAAAAGAATATTGCCAAAACGGCCAGTATATCCATGATAGAGTGGGAAGCGGAGCTGAAAAAATGGCTTGATATTTGAATGCTTATTCCTGAAAAACAAAGGCTTGTACAGGCGGAGAACGAGTGCTATATTTGCAAGCTTAATGAAGCAGCTGCTACAGTGTGTGACGGGATTTTATCATAAAATGATCACAATCATGTATGTGAGAGCTGCTATAGCGCTGGATTTTAATTAGTTTTACTAACTTTGAAATGGATTAAGGCTTTAGGGAAATCTAAAAACCTTGGTACTGCCCCAAAAGAATCGTGATATGAAAGGACCTTTATTTTATTCAAAAATTTTGCTCTTCGGGGAGTATGGAATTATAAAGGATTCAAAAGGTTTATCTATTCCTTATAACTTCTATAACGGCGCTCTTAAGGTGGATGAGAATCCTTCAGAAGAAGCCAAAGAATCCAACCGTCGTCTTAAGCTTTTTGCAGATTATTTAAACACCTTTCAGGAGGAGAAGCCTTCTTTGGTGCAGTTTGACATGAAAGGGCTTTATAAGGATATTGAGAATGGCATGTATTTCGATTCCAGTATTCCGCAGGGATATGGAGTGGGTAGCAGCGGAGCTTTGGTAGCTGCTATTTATGACGAATATGCGGTTGATAAGATCACGGTGCTTGAAAACCTTACCCGTGAAAAACTTTTGAAGCTAAAGGAGATCTTTGGAGAAATGGAATCTTTTTTCCATGGAAAGTCTTCCGGGCTTGATCCGCTTAACTCTTATCTAAGCATTCCTATTCTTATTAATTCCAAAGACAATATTGAGCCTGCCGGCATTCCGTCTCAAACTCAGAACGGGAAAGGCGCCGTTTTCCTTCTTGATAGCGGTTCTGTAGGTGAAACCGCGCCAATGGTGAATATTTTTATGGAGAACATGAAGCAGGAACCTTTTAGGAAAATGCTGAAAGACCAGTTCGTAAAACATACAGATGCCTGTGTAGACGATTTTCTGCAAGGTGACGTTAAATCTCTTTTTGGAAACATCAAGAAACTATCGCATGTGGTACTTGATAATTTCAAACCTATGATCCCGGCGCAATTCCATAATCTATGGAAAAATGGTATCGAGACCAACGAGTATTATCTTAAACTTTGCGGCTCGGGTGGTGGAGGCTATATCCTTGGATTTACCGAAGATATTGAGAAGGCAAAAAAGTCATTGAAGGATTATCGCCTGGAAGTGGTCTACAACTTCTAAGATGATCTCCATATCCAAAAAGCGACTCTTTCTCAAAATATTAAGTCTTATTTCGGTCGTTCGCGGCTACAATATTCTGGTACTGGTCATAGCGCAGTACTTAACTTCCATATTCATACTCGCGCCTGAGTATCCTCTTGGAAAAGTGCTTTTTGATCCCAATCTTTTTTTTCTGGTGCTTTCTACCGCTTCGGCAGTGGCTTCGGGCTACATCATCAATAACTTTTACGATAGCGAGAAAGATCTTATTAACCGCCCGCAGAAGACGATGCTTGACCGATTTGTGAGTCAACGCACGAAGCTTTCGGTTTATTTCATTCTCAACCTGGCCAGTATTTTTTTCGCCAGCTATGTTTCTTTTCGTGCCGTAGTCTTCTTTTCAATTTACATCTTCACGATCTGGTTTTACTCTCACCGGCTCAAAAAGATACTTTTTATCAACAACCTGGTGGCTTCGGTGCTTACTATTACGCCTTTTTTCGCCGTTTTTGTGTACTACAAGAATTTTGAGACGGTTATCTTCGTTCATGCTGTTTTTTTATATCTCATCATCGTGATGCGGGAACTGGTAAAAGACCTCGAGAATATGCGCGGTGATATGGTGCAGGGATATCAAACCATTCCAATCGTATATGGAGAGCGGTTGAGCAAGGTCTTTTTAACGGTCCTTACTTTGCTTTCATTCCTACCGGTTTACCTGCTTGCAACCTATTTCGAAATAGGTAAAATGCATTACTTTTTCTATGGTGTCTTTATGCTTCTGGCAATTTTTCTACTCATCCTGTACTTTAGCAAAGCCAAATGGCAGTATCTTTTACTTCACAATTTATTGAAATTCATTATCGTTGGTGGAGTATTCAGCATCCTGCTCATTGATGTTGATGCGCTGCTAAGTCGTGTGTTTTAAGCTTTTTCTTCGGAAATAGCCGCTTCTTCAGAATTTTTTCAGGATTTTTATTAAAAAAGCAGATTGTAATCCAAACTCTTATCTTTGCACAAAATATGAGTTATGAATCGAAATGATACACCGGGCGGAAGCAGGGGCGATAAATCCAAAGGAAGAACAAGTAGCGGAAGACAGGGCGGTAATAGCCGTACCAAATCTCATTCTCGCGGAAATGCACCGGTGAACCGAAATGAAAAAGAAGGAAAACAAACGGCACGGGCCAAATCACCTGCTAAAGTACCAGTAAAGACAAAGCAAGGGCAGTCTGACGCCATGCGGTTAAATAAGTATGTTGCCAATGCCGGAATTTGTTCCAGGCGTGATGCCGATATCTACATCGCTGCAGGAAGTGTGACGGTAAATGGCAAGGTGGTAACCGAAATGGGTTATAAAGTGCAGTTAAAGGATGAGGTTAAATTTGACGGCAGGCGAATTAATCCCGAAAAGCCGGAATACGTATTGCTTAATAAACCAAAAGGATTTTTCGTTACCGGAAGTCTTGAGAAAAAGAACCGCACGGTGATGGACCTGGTGGCAAATGCCTCAAAATCAAAGCTGGATCCGGTAGGGAAACTCGACACCCAGGCCACGGGCTTGCTTATGTTCACCAATGATGGCCAGATGGCAAAAAAACTGGCAAACCCAAAGAACGGTTTAAGACAAATATATCATTTAGAACTGGATAAAGATCTGGCTTACGATGACCTTCAGAAAATTAAAGAAGGAGTTTCTCTTGAAGATGGAACCGTAAAGGTTACCGAGATTAGCTATGTAGAGAACAGGTCGAAACGTGAAGTTGGCCTGGAGCTTCGAAGCACTAAACATCATGTGGTACAGCGCATTTTCAAAAGCCTTGGCTATGAGATCGTGAAATTAGATCGTGTAGTGTTTGGCGGACTTACCAAAAAAGATCTTCCGCGAGGGCATTGGAGAGTGTTGACCAAACAAGAGATCATCAATATGAACAACCTCTAAAAAAGCCTTTTTTAAGAGTTTATTTGTCATAAAATTTTAGCCGGAAAATTGCACCGAAGATTTTAAAAAAATCCTTCAACTTTCCGGCTTTTTAATACATTTGTTTTCGCTAAGCTATTAAAATGAAAATCATACCGCCGGCACGCTACGCCCCGGGTTTTTTACTCTCTTTTTCGGACTCGGTGGTCCTGACGGCCTTAACAAATTTTTACCACCTAATTTTTTTAGCCCTGCTTTATAATTTCTACTTTTTAACTTCTAATTTTTATTACCCGTAAATTGAATACAAAGTACAGCGATTTAATAGACCAGACGTACTATTTCCCACAAGAGGAATTTACAGTTGAAGGCAGCGAATTACAGTTCCATGGCATAGATCTTATGGAACTCGTTAAGAAATATGGAGCTCCGCTAAAGTTCACTTACCTGCCAAAGATTTCAGAAAACATAAGGAAAGCGAAGAAATGGTTTGCCGATGCGCTTGAAAAGAGTGACTACAAAGGCACCTACAACTATTGCTATTGCACCAAAAGTTCACATTTTGAACATGTTTTGAATGAAGCTCTCAAAAATGACATTCACATTGAGACCTCCTCGGCAGTAGATATTGATATCGTTGAGAACCTAAAAAAGAAAGGCAAGATCACAGATGATACCTATGTGATTTGCAACGGGTTCAAAAGGGATAAGTACATTTCTAACATTGCCGATTTAATTAATGAAGGCCATAAGAACTGTATTCCCATTATTGATAATTATGAGGAGATTGAGCTTCTCACCAATTCAATAGACGATAAATTTAAAATTGGGATCAGGATTGCTTCGGAAGAAGAACCGAAATTTGAATTTTACACCTCCCGTTTGGGAATTGGTTATAAAAACATAGTTCCTTTCTACAATAAACAGATTAAGGACAATGACCAGGTGGAGTTAAAGATGTTGCACTTTTTTATCAATACCGGGATTAGAGATACCTCTTATTACTGGAACGAACTCTTAAAGTGCCTTAGGGTCTATATCAATCTAAAACGCATTTGTCCTACTCTGGACAGTCTCAATATTGGCGGTGGGTTCCCTGTAAAGAATTCTCTGGCATTTAATTATGACTACCAGTACATGATTGAGGAGATCGTAAACCAGATTAAGATCTCCTGCGATGATGCCGAAGTGGAGGTGCCGCATATTTTTACCGAATTTGGTTCCTTCACTGTAGGAGAAAGCGGAGGCGCGATCTATGAGATCCTATATCAAAAGCAACAGAATGATCGGGAAAAATGGAATATGATCAATTCCTCTTTTATCACCACCCTCCCCGATACCTGGGCGATTAGCAAGAAATTTGTCATGCTGGCGGTAAATCGCTGGAACGATGAATATGAACGCGTATTGCTGGGCGGCCTTACCTGTGACTCTGATGACTATTACAATTCAGAGCAAAACACAAATGCGATATACCTTCCCAAGTACAAAAAGGAGAAACCTTTATACATAGGTTTCTTCAATACCGGGGCCTATCAGGACAGTATTGGCGGTTTTGGAGGTTTGCAGCACTGCCTCATTCCGCAGCCAAAGCAATTATTGATCAACCGCGATGAAGAAGGCAATCTGGAAATCAAACTTTACAGTGAACAACAGGAACCTCAGGATTTTCTAAAAATTCTCGGTTACAACGAATAAGTCAATATTTTTTTTATTTTTAATTACAACAATTTGAAGCAATTAAAACGACAATCGCTAAGCAATGAGTAAAAAGAATTATGCCGGCATCCCGGACAAGTATGCACGTTTAGATGAAGCAAAAGTGGTATTGATCCCCGTGCCTTATGACGGGACAAGCACATGGCAAAAAGGAGCAGACAAAGGCCCCGATGCATTTCTAGAAGCATCAGAAAACATGGAGCTTTTCGACATTGAAACTCGTACCGAAGTCTATAAAAAGGGAGTATACCTCGCTCCGCCGGTAACCGAGAATACCTCTCCCGAAAAAATGGTGGAATCGGTTCATAAAACGACCAGGAATTATATCAAACAAGATAAGTTTGTGACTATTTTTGGAGGAGAACACTCAGTTTCTATAGGTACTATTCGTGCTTTTAACGAAAGTTTTGAAGATCTAACGGTGGTGCAGCTGGATGCGCATGCAGACCTTCGACCAGAATATGAAGGTTCTACCTGCAATCATGCCTGCGCGGTTCACGAGGCCAGCAAAAAAACAAATCTTTTGCAGGTGGGAATTCGCTCCATGGATGTTTCCGAAATGGATCATATGGATGAGAATCAAACCTATTTTGCTCATGACCTTTATGAAGATTGGATGGATGACGCTATAGGGCAGATGACGCCTAACGTCTTTATCACTATCGATCTTGATGTTTTCGACCCTTCCATTCTGCCATCAACAGGAACTCCCGAACCGGGCGGAATGTTCTGGTATGAAACTCTTGAATTCATCAAGCTTATGTTTAAGAAAAAGAACGTGGTTGGTTTCGATATTGTAGAGCTTAATCCAAATGAAGTGGATAAATCCTCAGACTTTTTGGCGGCAAAATTGTATTACAAGATGCTTAGCTACAAATTCAAATATGAAAATTACAACGAAGAAGACGAAGAAGATGAGTAAAGGACCAATTACAGAATTCGTAGAAAAATATTATAAGCACTTCAATGCCGCAGCTCTTGTAGATGCTTCAAAGGCCTATAGAGAGCAGCTGGAAAACGGTTCCAAAATGCTGGTTTCTCTTGCCGGTGCGATGAGTACTGCAGAACTCGGGAAGATATTTGCCGAAATGATTCGTCAGGATAAGCTGCATATCGTTTCCTGTACCGGGGCGAACCTGGAAGAGGACGTGATGAACCTGGTGGCGCATTCGCATTATAAACGCGTGCCGCATTACCGGGATCTTACGCCACAGGATGAATGGGACCTTCTTGAAAAGGGCCTAAACCGGGTGACCGATACCTGTATTCCTGAAGAAGAAGCCTTCCGAAGAATTCAAAAACATATCGTGAAGATCTGGAAAGATGCCGAAGCCGCAGGAGAACGCTATTTCCCGCATGAGTATATGTATAAGTTATTGCTTTCAGGGGCACTTGAAGAATATTACGAGATCGACCTGAAGGATTCCTGGATGTATGCCGCCGCCGAAAAGAACCTGCCCATGGTAGTTCCCGGTTGGGAAGACAGTACTATGGGTAACATTTTCGCCTCTTATGTGATGAAAGGCGAATTGAAGGCCAGTACCGTGAAATCGGGGATCGAATACATGACTTTCCTGGCCGACTGGTACACCGATAATTCTGAAAAAGGAATCGGTTTCTTCCAGATTGGTGGAGGTATCGCTGGAGATTTCCCAATCTGTGTGGTGCCAATGCTTTATCAGGATATGGAAAGGACAGATACTCCTTTCTGGAGCTACTTCTGCCAGATTTCAGATTCTACTACCAGCTACGGAAGTTATTCAGGAGCGGTTCCCAATGAAAAGATCACCTGGGGAAAACTGGATATCAATACTCCTAAACACATTATTGAAAGTGATGCCACCATTGTGGCACCGCTGGTTTTCGCATACATTCTCGGAATGTAAGCCTTTAAAAATACCCTTTTTGAAACTTCGGAAGCTGCATGGTTTCTGAAGTTTTTTATTTTGCGGAAGCTTGCTGCGATCTGCGGAAAAATACTCCTAAAAACCTCTTTAGTCTTCAGAAAACTGTTTTTTTCCGGCTGCTGAGCTCCTTCAGAATTATTGCAAAAACAATTAAATACTCCAGTGCCACCCACCAAAGATTTTCATGAAAATCCCCCGAAGAATAAGCAAAGTAGCTAAAGACAACGGTAAAACTCCATGCTAAAGCAAATTTGTAGCGCGTGAAGAGGCTGAGTAAAACAGGTGTTGCCAGATACCAGGGATGGACGGTGGTAGCCATGAAAAAATAAAAACTCATGCTAAAGAGCATCATATGAAGAAGTACTTGAGTTTGTTCATTTTTTCTGAAGCCGGCCAGCCAAAGCACAAAAATAAATACCAGCAATCCCAGTACAGGTGTGACGTAGCCAATGATATTGAAGCCGTTTAGCTTAAAACCTATCCACCTGATGAGGTAATAAATGCTGGCATTAAACTCGAATTTTTGAAACCATAGGCCCACAGTTGCAAAATAATTCTCTGTAAAACCTTCCGAAAGAAATGGAAGGAAAAAGAGCAGGCTAAGAAAACCCACCAGAGCATAGTAAAAAATGGCCTTTTTGACCCCTAATTTTCTAAAAAGCAGAGGCAGAAACAATAGTGGAATGAGTTTTATAGAAATCGAACATGCCAACAGCACGGCACTCCATATCCATTTCTTTTGATGCAGCAGGTACAGCGATGCCAGGAGAAAGAACAACATTACCCCTTCAAAATGAAGATTTCCGGTTAGTTCGATGATGATA
The DNA here is from genome assembly GCA_049687615.1 of Salinimicrobium sp. Classification (GTDB taxonomy): domain Bacteria; phylum Bacteroidota; class Bacteroidia; order Flavobacteriales; family Flavobacteriaceae; genus Salinimicrobium. The sequence continues at coordinate 26,099 of JBAVJE010000389.1, forward strand.
AAGGGATTAAGAAGGTACCAGAAAACGCGGTTTTTGGGCAGGTTTAATTTCTGAAGCAGTTTCCTTCCGAAGTAATAAATCCCAATATCAGCGGTAATGATAATTAACCTCATGAGAATCACAGCACCGGTTATAGTACTTCCAAAAAGAGCTGCCAGGGCAAATAAAACCTGATTAAGTGGCGGATAATTGGTGTGATTGCCGGCGCTTAATTCACCCATTCCGGAAATGAGTTCTGAAGTATTGGAAAAATTGAGATTACCAGATAACAACAACTGCTGCGGACTGCTGAGGTATGGATTGATGCCTTGCAGAAGCAATTTTCCATCCCAGATGAAGCGGTAGAAATCCTGCGACAGGTTGGGAATTGCGAACAAGAAGATCAGCCGGAAGAGTATTGCAAGCCCGAATAGATATTTAGGGTTATTATGTTCCAGTTGAAATAATTTCCAGCTAACAACAAAGGCTGCGGCATAGAGGCTCAAAAGTTTGAAAAAATCTACCCTTTCCAGGTCGTAAGCAAAAGACCAGTAAAAGGCACAGGCCATGAGCAGCAGGAGCAGCGTGATCTTATGGAGGGCCAGGAATTTTTTCATTTTCCTACAGGCCTAACAGGTTTTGAAAACCTGTTAGGCCTCCAAAACCGAATGTTTAAAGAAGTCAAAACCACATAAGCAAAACCAAAGAAAAGCATGAGGTGAAACAGCAGCAAGCTATAGTTGTCGAGACGAAAGGCCATAACCACGGCAAACCCGAAACAGAGCATCATCAGGATTTCCATAATTAGCTGAAAATTCGGTTTTACACCGGCTTTTTTCTGCAGCCTTTGCTTTGCCGGAATGTTAAATTTGGGCGTTCTTATGAAATCGCTTCTTTTTCCAAAATGTCCTTCGAGAACAGCTATCGAATTATGAACAGAGAGCCCCATGGCGATTGAAAAAAAACCGAAAAAGGTGAGCCCGTACCTCAAGAAATTTTTGAGTGATTTGCCATGTATTTTCGAAAAAGTAATCCAGTAAGAGATGAAGAATATGATTGTACTGAGGCTGAAAAATGCTAATATTCCGGGGAATTTTTGCCGCATATCGAAATCTGGAAGAAACAATAGTGGTAAACTGAGTAAAGCCAGTAAGAAAACCACTAAAAAAAGGCTGCTGTTCAACAAGTGAAAAAGGCCCTGAAGCTTGTCCATGAAAGAAAGTCGGGGGTTGAAAAGCATTTTTCGGTAGTTCTTTTGAAAATTCTCGGCTGCGCCTTTGTTCCAACGGAATTGTTGAGACCGTGCAGCTTCAATGGTGACCGGTAATTCAGCCGGAGCCACTACATGTTCTAAATATTTGAATTTCCAACCCTTCAGTTGGGCGCGATAACTTAGATCAAGATCTTCGGTAAGCGTATCGGCTTGCCAGTTTCCGGCCTCAAAAATGCATTTTTTACGCCAAATTCCGGCGGTGCCGTTGAAGTTAATGAAATGTCCGCCACGGCTGCGCCCGTTTTGTTCAAGCACAAAATGAAAATCCAGCAGGAAGGCCTGTAGTTTGGTAAGCATTGAATAATTACGGTTGAGATGGCCCCAGCGGGTTTGTACAAGGCCTATCTTCTCATCCTTGAAATAAGGAAGACTTTGCAACAGCCAATCTCGCTTCGGAAGAAAATCGGAGTCAAAAATGGCAATAAACTCGCCTTTTGCGGTCTCAAGTCCTTCTTTTAAAGCACCGGCTTTGAACCCCTTTCGGTTATTCCGTCGAAGATGTACCATGTCTATTCCCGAACTTTTTATTTCTGAAACCAAGGCGGCGACAAGATCTACAGAATCATCTGTAGAATCATCCAGCACCTGAAGCTGTAGTTTTTCTGAAGGATAATCCAGTTGAGCGATGTTCCGAAGCAGACGTTCTACAACAGGCCTTTCGTTGTAAATTGGTAATTGTATGGTTACAAAAGGCATTTTAGAGGGGTCTGAAAAATGCCATTTTTGAGACTCTTCTTTTTTAGCGTGTTTAAAGTAACTAATGATGAGACTAAGCTGGGACAGACTGTACAGAAAAATGATGAACAGCAGAAAAGTGAATAATATTAAAATGCCTGTTCCTATCATTTTAAACTGTATTTAAAAATCCAGCCAAGGATTTTTACCCCGGCCATAAAAGCGCCTTTCACAGTGCCCGAAACTTTTGAAAGGCCAATCCTGTTGCGGTAATGCACGGGAACTTCCTCGTAAGAAAAACCTCTTTTTAGCGCCTTAAGTTGCATCTCTATGGTCCATCCGTAAGTTTTATCCTGCATTTCCAGCTCCAGCAATTTGTCATACTTGATTGCTCTAAATGGCCCCAGATCTGTAAAATGGGCTTTAAAAAATCCTTTCATGAGGCTGGTCGCCAACCAATTTCCAAAAATTTGCGGGTGGGTCATTGAACCTTTTTCACGCCATGCTTTGACTCTTGCCCCAATTACCAGGTCCACATCTTTTTCCAAAATTGGCGCTACGACTTTGTCTAATTCCTGAGGAAAATCACTGTGATCACCATCTAAAAATACGATAATTTCAGGTTTATCTTTTTGAGCAGCAATATATTCCAATCCCTTGAGGCAGGCGTGACCATATCCCTTTCTGGATTCGGTCAATACTGTGGCGCCTGCTTTTCGGGCATTTTCCCCGGTCTTGTCTGAAGAATTGTTGCTAACCACGATCACTTCATCGACATGATGGGGAATGTCTTTAACCACGAGACCTATGGAATCTGCTTCGTTATGGGCGGGGATAATTACCTTAATGCCGGGCATACCGTAAGATTTTAAGATTTAGAAACAGAATTTCCCTGACCTCTTGCAGCTTTCTTCTGCTGCTGAATCAGGGCCAATAAGTCTACGTCATTTCCGAGTAACACGGCATCACTGTTGATTCTTCCTTCGCGAGAGCCATTTTCCAGCTTAAGTACTCCACGCGGGCAGACAGCAGTACATATTCCGCAGCCTACGCAACTGGAGCGAACGATATTTTCCCCTTTTTGAGCATAGGCGCGTACGTCTATCCCCATTTCACAGTAGGTAGAGCAATTTCCGCAGGAGATACACTGGCCGCCGTTGGTAGTAATTCGGAATTTCGAGAATAGGCGTTGCTGCATTCCCAAAATGGCTGCCATAGGACAACCAAAGCGGCACCACACGCGATTTCCGAAAATAGGGTAGAAGCCAACGCCAATCACTCCCGAGAAAGCGGCTCCAATTAAAAATCCATACCATTCCCGCAGTAAATAGCCATAGGAAATTCCTGTTGTATGGAAAATAAAAATGATTAGCATAACCACTCCATAAGAAATCAATGCGCCCTTTCTGGCATCTTTAGCCAAATGATCTTTTCTGAAGATCATGATAAGTGAAAAAAGCAGACTAATAAAAAATGCGACTCCAATGAGAAACTGGTTTTTGCTCATCCAATATTGTCCAGAGTTTTCATTTAAAAAAGAATAAACTACTGCTATGGTCATCACTACGACCAACACCAGAACGCTGTGGATCATCCAGCGTTCAAGTTTCCACGCTTTCCGGCTTTTATCTGACAGATGACGGAAGGGATCGCCGGCAGTTTCGGCAAGACCACCACAACCGCACACCCAGGAGCAGTACCAGCGTTTTCCGTAGAAATAGGTAAGGATGGGAGTAATGACAAATATGGAAGCCAGTCCAAAACCCAGCATGATGAGCCCCACATTTCCTGCGGAAAAGAATTCATTCAATTTGTAGCCGGCGAACAGGTCATAGTTCAGGGGCCAGATGACATTGGGATTATAATAAGGTTGATTGAGTCTTACCAGGATCTCAGGGATCAAAAAGGCAAAACCTAATTGGAAAAACATGACAGAGAAAGTCCGCAGGACTTCGTATTTATTGTGTCTGTACTTCAGTAGAAATTTATATCCAAATACCAGAATGGCGAGAGTGTAGAGCACACCGTAAACGAACCACTGGCCGGCGGGCTCCCCGCTTATCATCCTGCTTAGCGGGTCAAAAAGGGCAATTATGCCGGTGTTTTCTTCTCCTGAAGGCGTGAGCCCAAGATATTCTGGATACCAGTACAGCACAATGTAGAACAGCGTAAGCAAAATTCCTGCGCCCCAGGCCAGAGCACCTCGGGAGCTAAGGTTTTTGAACCAGACGCCGTCGTTCTTTATACCTTCAGGTCTTCCCAAATACTGGTCACTTGCGAAGATGATCACTCCTGCTGCAATAAATCCAAGTGAGAACCACAGGAAAGAATCGGGAAGCGTCACATTAAAAATGGAAAGCAACAAAATGAACAAGCCCGTCCAGCCTATTGCCGTTGCAACTTTTTGGACCGGGCTTAGACTTTTAGGAGGTTCTCCCGTAAGTGCCATTCTTTTTTGAGCTGTGGACATTATTCTAAGTATTTTAACGTTTGGAAATCATGAACTCCTTTGTGGGCTGCTGCGAAATTTTTGCTGCCTCCAAAGAATTTTAAAACTTCCTGCCTTTCAATATAATCCACATTGTTGGAAAGTATTCCCTGGTAGGATGAATAATTATACTGCTCAAAATTTCCAATCATATTATGGTTTTCAGGATTTAAATGGACATAAATAATCAGGTTGATTAAATAACGTTCATCATCAATCAGGATTCTTTTAAACCTGTCCTCAAAAAGGCTTCCTCTCCTATCATAAGCTTTGTTGACTGCCTTGGCGTAGGCATTGAAAAGGTTAGAAAAAGCCCGGGAAATTTTCTGTTCTTCAATCTCATTTTTGGTTCTAATGACGAGGTGGGAATGATTTTTTAGGAGACAATAGGCGAAAATTTGTGCAACCGGAGAGATATGGCGCTGAAGTAAAAGTAGAAAATAGTCGTAATTTTTTTCTTCTAAAAAGATGTTCTCCCGGTTGTTTCCGCCGTTGTAAATATGGTAGAATCTATCTGGAACTAAACTTTCGTATTTCATTCTGTTCGTGTT
>JBAVJE010000390.1:0-4579 GCA_049687615.1 Salinimicrobium sp.
ATTAAGCATTATGTGTTTTCCTTATTTGTTAAATAAGTTAGCTTTTTACTTTTAGCCAGTTATGCACTTAGGTTTCCTCACATCCGAATTTCCCCATTCCCGCAGCACTCCAGCTGCCGGGATAGGAACGAGCATCAGGAACATGGTGACCGCACTGGTAAAAAAGGGAATAAAAGTTTCCGTTTTTATTTATGGTCAAAAGGAGAATGACATCTTCATCGAAGAAGGAATAAAATTCCACCTTATACAGCACAAAAGATCCAGGTGGCTGGGCTGGTACCTGCACCGCAAGTTCCTTCAAAACTACCTCAATAAATACATTGCCGTTGACCGGATCGATGCCCTGGAAGCACCGGACTGGACGGGGATCACCGCTTTTATGAGCCTGAGATGCCCTTGGGTGATCCGCATGAACGGCAGCGACACCTATTTTTGTTACCTGGAAAAAAGACCACAAAAGAAGAAAAATTTCTGGTTTGAGAAAATGGCCCTTCACGGAGCAGAACATCTGCTGTCGGTGAGTGAGTACACCGGCCAGAAATCTGCAAGGCTGTTTAATTTAAAAAGAGAGATCAGGGTCATCCCGAATTCCATAGATGCGAAAAGTTTCCAGCCTCAAAATGGGAAAACAATTCCCGGCTCTGTTCTTTACTTCGGAAGCATCATCAGAAAGAAAGGGGTGCTGGAGCTCGCGGAGATCTTCAACCTGGTAGTTGTCAAAAATCCTGAAGCGTGCCTTATTATGGCCGGGAAAGATGTGATAGATATACAAACCGGTAAGTCTACTAAAAAACTGATGCAGGATAAATTATCTTCCGAAGCTTTGAAAAGACTCAGCTGGTTGGGCAAGCTCCCATATGAACAAATTCAGGAGGAGATAGCTAAAGCAAATGTGGTGGTCCTCCCCTCTTTCGCTGAAGCCCTGCCCATGACCTGGATCGAAGCCATGGCCATGGAAAAAGCTTTGATCACCTCAGATATTGGCTGGGCAAAGGAAGTAATGGTCGATGGTGAAACCGGCTTTACGGTGGATCCAAAAAACCATGAAGCTTATGCTGAAAAGATCCTTTTACTCCTTAAAGATGCTAAACTGTCGAGACAAATAGGAAAAGCGGCGAGGGAAAGGGTGTTGGAGAGGTTTTCGACGGAGGTGGTTGTGGAGCAGAATATAAGATTTTATAAAGAAGTGGTGAAGGCCTCCTAAGAAATTTTCTGCTGATCGACAACAGATTGCTTCGGCTTTGCCTCGCAATGACGTCTTCGCAATGACGTCTTCGCAATGCGGACTGTCATTGCGAGTGAGTCCGGAGGACGAGCGCGGCAATCTGCCGTAGTTTACTCTGCACATGATCGTGACTACACTACAACAGATTGCTTCGGTCGTTCCTCCCTCGCAATGACGTCATCGCAACAACATTTTTCTTACTTTAGCTACCATGAACAAAAGAAAGATCTGCGTGGTCGTCACCGCCCGCCCTTCTTACAGTAGGATAAAAACTGCACTGACTGCTATTCAAGATCATCCTGATCTCGAACTTCAGCTGGTGATCGCAGGTTCAGCTCTGCTAGATCGGTACGGGAACGCGGTGGATTTTATCGAAAGGGACGGTTTCCCTATCGCGGCAAAGGTATTTATGGTGCTGGAGGGGGAAAACCCTACGACTATGGCCAAGACCACAGGCTTGGGGGTAATGGAACTCACCAATGTTTTTTATAATCTGAAACCGGATGCTGTCTTGACTATTGCGGACCGGTTCGAGACCATAGCTACTTCCATTGCCGCGGCATATCAGAATATCCCCTTAGTCCATGTGCAGGGAGGGGAAGTCACAGGGAGCATTGATGAAAAAGTACGTCATTCGAATACAAAACTGGCTGACCTCCACCTGGTGAGTTCTGAAGATGCCCGGGAACGCGTGATCAGGCTTGGCGAGGATCCCGAAAAGGTAGTGAACACCGGCTGCCCTTCTATTGACCTCGCCAAGAGTATAGTTGAAAATCCAGAACTGGACTTCGATCCCATAGAAAAGTATGGTGGAGTAGGTGAAAAATTGAACTGGAAGAATGGATACATCGTAGTCATGCAACATCCGGTAACTACGGAATATAAAGAGTCAAAAAAACATATCACAGAAACCCTGAAGGCTATCAAGGGCCTGAATTATCCCACTTTCTGGTTCTGGCCGAATGTTGATGCGGGTTCCGACGGGACTTCAAACGGCATCAGAACCTTTCGGGAACTGGAAAGGCCCCAAAATATCCACTTTTTCAAGAACATGGATCCCCTGGATTTCCTGAAGCTGTTGAAGAACTCAAAGGCCTTGGTCGGAAACTCCAGCGCCGGATTAAGAGAATGTGCCTACCTGGGAATTCCGGTAATAAACATCGGGAACCGGCAGCACAGAAGAAGCCGGGCGAATAATGTCACAGACGTGGGTTATAATGAACAGGAGATCCTGAAAGCTACCAAGGAAGCTATTCAGAAAGAACATTATCCGTCTTCTGAAATTTATGGTAATGGGACTGCGGGGGCGAGAATAGCGGAGATTTTGGCTAAAACAGAACTAACCTACAGCAAAACGATCACGTACTAAAACGTTGTTAGGAATCGGCGTAAGACGACATGGCAAACAACAGTGCGGAACGTCATTGCGAGCGAGTTCCGGAGGACGAGCGCGGCAATCTTCCGTAGCTTACTCTGAACATGATCGTGACTATACCACAACAGATTGCTTCGGCTTTGCCTCGCAATGACGTTTTTATAACAGACTGCTCTCATAAAGACGACTTAAATAAAGTCACTCCCACTCTACAGCCAGATCCTTCCATTCCGGATTCCTCAGATTGATCAGTTTTTCCTTGTTCGCCCTGTTCCCGGCTTTGAGTTTTTTCTCGAATTGTATCGCATCCTTAATATCTTTGAACGACCGGTAATAGACGAGATGATCACAATTGTACCGGGAAGTGAACCCTTTATAGAATTTCGTTTTATGCTGGCCTAGCCTTTTCCTCAGGTCTGAAGTCACGCCCACATAGAGCACCGTGTGGTTCTTATTAGTTAAAATGTAGACGTGTGAGATACGCATAACTAAATTTAGGAAAATAGTAGCAGATTGCCACGGACGCAAAAGCGCCCTCGCAATTACGTTTTCATAACATTGGAGACTTCATCGCAAAGACTGCAACAAACAGCATTTTTACTACTTTAGCTCAAACAGAAAAATGAAAACCGAATGTTGATTGTCTCCAACTACCATTACATCCGTGAGGACTTTACCGCAAAACACCCCAGTATCTTTGGGGTCACTCCGAGGCAGTTTCGGGAACAGCTGGAGGAGCTGGCAAAGCATGGCAGTTTTATTTCACAGGAGGAGCTTATAAAGCATAGAGGAAAACCTTTCGAAAAGAACCGAATCCTTATCACTTTTGACGACGGACTCAGAGAGCAGTACGAGCTGGCAAAACCCATTCTCGATAAAATGGGAATTCCGGCGGTATTCTTTATAAACACTTCCAATTTTGAAGAACAGAAGGTTTCCCTGGTCCATAAGATACATCTGTTGCGCTCCCGGCTTTCTTCGGAAGACATTCTGCAGGAGTTGAAAAAGCTACAAAAAGAATCACTTTCCGAAAAGGACAAGCAAGAGGCGATCTCTCATTATAATTATGATGAAGAGCAAACAGCGCTCCTGAAATATCTGCTCAACTTTAAATTGTCCCTGCCGGAACAGGAAAAATTCATCTCTCCCCTTTTTGATGAGATGTTTGAAGAAAAGAAAGTAGCTTCGGAATTATATTTCGACAGGCACATGCTTCAGGAATTGCATGACAATAAACTGCTGGGGTCTCATTCCCACCGGCATTTGCCTCTAGGTCAGCTTTCCGAAGACCTCCTTCGGAAGGAATTAAAAAATACACAGGATTTTTTCCTGAATAACTTCGGAAAAATTTCAGAAACCATCAGTTATCCTTACGGTTCCTATCAAGCATGCAGGGGCATTTCCGAAGAAGTGGAAAAAGCTGGCTTCAAACTGGGATTCACCATGGAAAGAGCCGCCAATAAAAGTCTGAAATATGACTCCCTCCTGCTCTCCCGTTTTGACTGCAATGATCTGCCGTTAGGGAAAAATGACCTTTTTGAGGGGCAACATATATTTACGAATCCGCGTTTGCGACAATGGCATAAACATGAAAGTAGTTTTACTGACAAGCGATAGCCTGAGGCATAAATATATTGCGGCCGCGATCGCGAAGGAACTGGAGCTCGGATTTATTATTACTGAAAAAAAGTCACCGAGAATACAGGACACCTCTGCTTACGGGAAAAAAGATGCCGAATTCCTGGCTGCCCATTTTAAGGCCCGGGCTGAAAGCGAGGAAAAGTTCTTTGGTGAATTCCGGGAATTTTCAAGTGAGATTCCGTTGATAAATGTACCTCACGGCCAGGTCAACAGTAACGACGTCTTTAAGATCATCACTAATACTGACCCTGACCTGATAATACTATTCGGAACCTCCATTATTAAAGAGCCCTTATTGAGCAATTATAGGAACCGGATCATCAACCTGCACCTGGGAC
>JBAVJE010000391.1:0-6194 GCA_049687615.1 Salinimicrobium sp.
GGAGATCACTGAACTGCTGGATGGTCAAAGCCTTGCCTTTGTCTCTACTTATGCAGACGATATCAAGAGCGATTCCAAGTACAGGGAATATGGTGCATGGCATTATGTGAACCTGCCTGATGGGGAAACAAAATATTCTGAAGAAGAAGCAAGTTCTAGGGGAGACCTTGTCATGGGGATCAAAAAGTGCGTTTCTGTGCTAAAAGATTCTAAGGCGTCCAAAGAAGATAAGCAATTTTATCTCAAATTGTTGGTGCACTTTATAGGTGATCTACACCAGCCTATGCATACCGGAAGAGGAGAAGATAAAGGTGGAAACGATATCCAGCTTCAGTGGTTTGGACATGGTACGAATCTACACCGCGTTTGGGATAGTGAAATGATCAATGATTTCCAGATGAGTTTTACCGAACTTGCCGAAACTACAGATGAGCTTTCAAAAAAAGAAGTAAATCAAATTCAAAAAGGCAGTATTCTTGACTGGATGTATGAGTCAAAAAAGTTGAGCAAGAAAGTCTATGATTCTGTTGAGATTGGAGAAAAATTAGGCTATGAATACATGTACAATTGGTTTCCTGTAGTTCATGACCAGCTTCAAAAAGGTGGGATAAGATTGGCAAAAGTTCTTAATGATATCTATGGATAATAAGTTTTGCCAATAAGAGTTTTTAAAAGCCTGAATATCGTATTCAGGCTTTTTTTCTTTTAATTGATAACTCTAAAGTTATTTATGACTTTAATTCTTCAGATATTTCCTTTTATCCTTGTTTAGTGCATTAAAAATAAATAATTTGCGAGGCCCTGCAGTTTAGAGAACTTAACCAATACAATTTGAAAAAGAAATACTTTTTAGGCCTTTTAGGCGTATTCTTTTCTATTGCCCTTTATCCTCAATCTTCAGAACAATCTTTTGAAGACAATATCAAGCAATTGAACAAGGCTTTTTATAAGGCTTACTCCAGCTATGATTATAATAGCTCTATTGAGAAGTGTCTTAAAATAATCGAGCTGGCTTCCGAAGAGCAGGACGATTATTTTCTAAGCGCCGGATATAATAAATTGGGAATAGTCTATGAAATACTGGAAGATTTTGAAAGAGCCAAAGAGAATTATCAAAAGTCCCTGGAATACGCGCAAATAGTCAAGAACGACACTTTGTTGCTTAGTGCGTACAACAATTTAGGCAATATCTATTCTCCAGATAAAAAAACAATTTCCAAGGGGATACAATTTTATCAAAAGGCATTAAATATAGCCTCGGCTAAACTTTCGGCCAAAGAGACCCTGGATCCCTTAATCAATATTGGGTGGACCTACCTGGAAAATGAGGATTATGATAAAGCTTACCCATATCTGCTGAAAGCTGAAGAAATTTTGCAGGATTTGGACAATCCTTCAGCCAGGGCAAATCTATTTGTGCTTTTTGGAATTTATCATTCCGGAAAAAGTGATTATGAAGCCGCACAAGAGAATTTTGAAAGATCTATTGAAATCGTAGACAAGGATTCTTTGTACATAGATGCTTCTTTTGCCTATAAAGAATATGGGAAGATGCTTTTCAAATCTGGTAGTTTTGGAGAGGCATATGAAGCCTTAAAAATACATCAGGAGTATCATAATAAAGTTCTGCAGCAGGAGAAAAACCTTCACCGGGAGATGATATACGGAAGGTTTGAAACCGAAGAATATAAAAAAGATTTGGCGGCGGCACACCGGGAGCAGCAATATAAAGATGAGGCCCTGGCTAAAACAAAGGAATTGTCGTTTATTACCGGCATTTCGGCTTTTGTAATGTTTATTTTTCTCGTGCTGCTTTTCAGGAATAGCCGTACTAAAAGACAGCTTATCGCACAATTGAAGGAGAAGAACAAGGAATTGATAGCTTCCAAAGAAGAGGCTGAAAGACTTTCCATGCTTAAAACGCGTTTCTTCTCTACCGTTAGCCATGAACTGCGCACCCCGCTATATGGAGTTATAGGTTTAACCGATCTGTTACTTGAAGATAATAAGAGTGAACAACAGCGGGATGATCTAAAATCCCTCAAGTTCTCTGCAGATTACCTGCTGGCGCTCATCAATGACGTCTTACAAATGAACAAGATGGAATCGAATCTTGTGCACCTGGAGAATAATAATTTTTATCTACAGGAGCTGTTCGAAGGAATTGTAAAATCTTTTGAGACCACTAGAAACTTAAACAATAATACGATAGAGCTACATATAGGTGAGGATATTCCAAATAACCTGATTGGTGACTCCATGCGTTTATCGCAGATCATGATGAACCTGATGGGGAATGCGGTCAAGTTCACCGAGAACGGAACTGTGTGGATAAAAGCCGAGCTAAGGTGGTGCACCTCTGAGGAATGCTCGATTTATTTCGAAGTTGGTGATACCGGGGTGGGTATCCCAGAAGATAAGCAACAGGAGATATTTGAAGAGTTCTCTCAGCTTAGATCTAATAATTTCAATTATCAGGGAACCGGATTGGGATTACCAATTGTCAAAAAGCTGCTGCACCTGTTTGGATCTGAAATTGATCTAAAAAGTGTGGTGGGCAAGGGAGCTGTCTTCAGTTTTGAGATTGATTTTGAGAGGGGAGAGACGAGAGAAAACCTCCAGACGGGTAAGGCGATTACCGAAGATGATATAGCCGCACTGGTAAAACGTGTCTTGATTGTAGATGACAACAGGATCAATCAAATAGTCACACAAAGAATTCTTGAGAAAAAGAATTTTGACTGCCTTTTGGCAGGAAGCGGGGAAGAAGCTATTGAGATCGTTAAGAGAGAGGAGATTGACCTGGTGTTAATGGATGTGAACATGCCGGGCATGAATGGAATGCAGACCACGCAGGAGATTAGGAAATTTGATCAAAATATTCCCGTGATCGCCCTTACCGCTGTTGAGGTTGGTGAGTTACGGGAAGAGATTCTCAGCGCCGGGATGAGTGATATCATCAATAAGCCTTATGATATTCCACAATTCTTCAATACGATTTTCAGAAACCTGGCCCACCCAGTAGTTTAGAATTATCTGCTTCGCTTCCACTTCACTGTGGCGAAAAGGAAGATGAAAATACTAAGGAACAGCGCTATTCTTGCTAAATAATCACCGTGTTTGGTGTAAAAGGTGACCTTGTCATTTAAGCTTACCTGCCCTCGCAAAGCACCTCTTTTTGTGTACTCTAACCTTTGGGTAATTTCCCCTTTTTCATTAATAAACGCCGAAATGCCTGTGTTCGCACTACGGGCAATAGATCGCCTGTTTTCTATGGCACGAAGTCTGGCGTAGCTAAGATGCTGCTTATGACCCTGGGTGTCGCCCCACCAGGCATCATTGGTGATGACAGCGAGAAAATCTGCTCCTTTGTTGACGTAGCCGGTCACAAAATCACCGTACACAGATTCGTAGCAGATGATGGGGCCCACGTGTTTGCTATTCAGTAATTCGAAAGCGCCGCGCTCCGGCTGGGTAGTCTTCATGGCTACCGTTCCGCCAAGATCGATCATGACATCTCCCAAAAGTGGCCGTAAAAGGCTCTGGTAAGGGAAATTCTCAACTCCAACCACCAGCTTTGACTTGTGGTAGAATTGAACCGAATCTTGCTGCGACACCATAAAGGCCGAATTATAGTCGTTGAACCAGAGATTGGGCCCAAAATGATTACTCTGGGAAGTAGCAAGGTTTTCATCATAAAACTTGTCATACATCGAAATACCACTCAAAAATGACATTTTTGGATACTTTCTTACCAACTCTCCCGTAAAGAAATGCGCTTCGGAATTGACAAAATTCTTGCGTTCGGTGCCATCGGCAAAGACAGTTTCGGGAGCTATGACAATCTCTGTTTCAGGATCAATGTTCTCTTCGGCAAGCCTGTCCAGCAGCTCTCCAACTCTTGTGTCGGTGGTGTTATATTTTTCGGTGTAGGGATTAATGTTAGGCTGAAGCACAACTGCTTCCACAGTTTCTTTGCTTTCCTCGTAGTTGGCAAGGATCATCAAGGAAATTGCTAACGGCACAAGGATCAACAGGGAATTTTTTAAAATTCCTCTATAAATTATTGCTTTATCCTGGTGTTGCCTGTAAAGAAGAATCATTTTGAATAAACTAACATTCAGCAGAAGTATCCAAAGGGTGCCACCAAAGGTGCCGGTGAATTCATACCATTGTATCCAGGAAGTATATTCAGAAAAGGCATTACCAAGGTTGAGCCAGGGCCAGGAAAATTCCCAATTAAGATGCAGATACTCGAAAGACATCCAGATACTGATGAAAAAGCTGGAGGCCGCCTTGAAATCTGTTCTTTTTGCCACTATGTGGTAAAGTAGAAAAACCAGGGCCATCAACAGGGAATTTACCGTAATGGCAAAAATTCCGCCGAAAGGAGTAGAGTAATAGAGCCAATAAGTGGTGATGACATTCCAAATGAAAAAACTGAGGTAGGAGAGCCCGAAGACCTTCAATTTTATATGCTGTGCCTGTCGGGTTCTAAGGTCAAATTCTGCCAGCAGCAACGGCACAAATGCAAAGAATAGAAGAAGCGGAAAACCGTAAGTGGGCCAGCCTAATGCCAGTAAAAATCCCGAAAGCAGCGCGAAGGAAAGGTTTTTCATGGGGGAGCTTTGGCTCAAATTTACAAATAAAAAAGCTTCAACAATTTCAATTTTAAGAGGTGAAATTGTAGAGGTCTCTAAAATGATATTTTTGAAGCTCTTTCTGTAGAGCTATATCAGCTGCCACAAACCAATCCTTTTTTAGTATTTTTACCCAAAACCAAGCTTTATGAGCCTTAAAAAGCATATTCCTAACACGATCACCCTGCTCAATCTTTTATGCGGAAGTATTGCCACTATCTTCGCAGTACAGGGTAACCTTATTATGGCTGCCATTTTTGTAGGACTGGGGATCTTTTTTGATTTTTTTGATGGCCTTGCGGCACGTTTGCTCAATGTAAAAAGCGAACTCGGACTCCAACTTGATTCCCTTGCAGACATGATCACCAGTGGAGTGGTGCCGGGAATCATTATGTTTCAGCTCTTTAAAAAAGCCTTGCCTGCAACTGCTGTAGAAACGATGGACTGGGAGGCCGGGAGCTCTCTTTTGGAATGGAATTTTCCTGTTGCAGCGCTTACAGGGCTTTTAGTGACGCTGGCCTCGGGCTACAGGCTGGCAAAGTTTAATATTGATGAGCGGCAAACAGATTCTTTTATAGGCTTGCCCACTCCTGCAAATGCACTTTTGATCATAAGTTTGCCATTGATACTCACCTTTCAGCCGAATCCGGATTTTCTTACGGTTATACTTAATCCTTGGTTTTTACTTGCACTTACACTTTTCTCCAGTTTTATGCTGAATGCAGAGCTGCCGCTATTTGCCCTAAAATTCAGCACCTGGTCTTTTGCAGATAATAAACTGCGTTACCTGTTTATAATCTACTGTTTGCTGCTCCTTGTTTTTATGCATTTTGCAGCCATTCCCGTGATCATTATAAGTTATGTGCTGTTGTCGTTGTTAGCAAACAGAAGAGTGAAGAAGGTAAACTCCTGAACCTATTGAAAAAGCTTTTTCTTTCGTAGCTCAAAGTTTTTACCCAGATAAACTTTACGTACCATCTCATCTTCGGCCAATTCTTCGGGAATTCCGGCTTTTAGGATGCGGCCTTCAAACATGAGGTAGGTCCTGTCTGTGATAGCAAGGGTTTCCTGCACGTTGTGGTCGGTGATGAGAATTCCTATGTTCTTGTCCTTTAGTTGAGCGACTATTCGCTGAATATCCTCAACGGCTACCGGGTCTACTCCGGCAAAAGGTTCATCAAGGAGAATAAAATTAGGATCGGTTGCCAGGGCACGGGCAATTTCGGTTCTTCTGCGCTCTCCACCGCTAAGCAAATCTCCGCGGCTCTTCCTTATATGGCTCAACCCGAATTCTTCAATGAGCGATTCCATTTTTAGATGTCTTTCTTTTTTAGACAGCTTTGTAAGTTGGAGCACGCTCATGATATTATCTTCAATACTCAGCTTTCTAAAAACCGAAGCTTCCTGTGCCAGATAGCCAATTCCATATTGAGCACGCTTGTACATAGGAAATTTGGTGATGTTTTCCTTGTCGAGAAAGATTCTTCCGCCATTAGGTTTTATCAGTCCCACGATCATGTAGAAGGAAGTGGTTTTTCCGGCACCGTTTGGCCC
>JBAVJE010000392.1:0-3215 GCA_049687615.1 Salinimicrobium sp.
TATTGCCTTTGGTTATGTGAGTAGGTTTAACCTGTGAATCCTAAGGAAAAATACAATTTTGAAAGCAATTCACAGCATACCCTAGGAATTGAGATAAGGTACCTTTTCAAAAATGTCTTTTACAACCTCTTTTCTTCGGAAACTTTTCGAGCCAGGACCTGGAAAAAAAGGTATTAAGAACGTCGTAGTTGTCGATCCTTTTGTGATTCAGGAATTCATAGGATTTTTACCCCTTTTTGATAACTCAGTAGCTGGACCCCTAAAGGTTTGAAGAACAGGGAAACGGAAGAGTTAATGCTTATCGTGCTGTCATTGAATAAATAGTATTAAATTAACAACAGCCTAAAATCCACTTTTTGAATCCTTAGGAAGCCGATCTTCTATGTCCACTACCAATATAAATTCCCTCCTTAATTGACTCATTTTCAACGGCTATCCGAAAAGAGACAGCGTCTTGTGTGAAGCCAAAATTACCGCGTTCTTTTGTGCCCTGGCTACGGGCTTCATGGGTTCAAGCCCAGCATCGTCTTCGAAAAATGTGATTTTTGGGGATCCTTGTTTCCGCAGATAGTTGCTCAGAATCTTATTGGTATGGTAGCTTGGCATTTGCCGTTTTAGGAAAGCTTCGGCATCTTCTATTCGGTTTATCTGCACTTGGGCATCGATATATCCGAAGCCTTGATATTGCCCCTCTTTTACCAGGACAAAGGCCTCTTCGTCATGGCTGCGCCCCTTCTCTTTTATGATAAAACTTGATGATGCAGCAGAAAGAGAATTAATGGCTTCCCTTACTTTCCCGTTATAGCTTTCCACTGCTTCTGTACCCGAGCAAATGCCTTCACAACTCTTGATACTATAGTGGGAACATTCCTCTACATTGGTTTGCAGGCTGCAGTATTTAGGACACAAAGTGAATTCCCTGCACAAATATTCCAGCTTCTCCTGTGCCAGGGCCCGGCTGTAAAAAACACCTATGGATTCCCTGTACTTATTGGTCTTCTCCAAAGCCAACTGGAGAATACCGCGTTGGTTGGTGTAGCTTATGATCTGGTATACAGACCCGGGCCGTTTCTGTGCCCTGTTGTACCTGGGATAATATTTCCTGATGCATTCGGCCTCCAGAAGGAGGGCGATCAATTCATTTCCTGTTGTTTCATGATCTATGTGATAGGTTTCCTGTCCCAGATGGTACTCCCTGCTCATGCGGTCATAAAAATGAGAGAGCACGCGTTTCTTAATATTGATGGCTTTTCCTGCATAGATCACCTTGTGCTGCTTGTCTTTAAAAAGGTAGGTGCCGGGTGATTCAGGCAGTTCATTGATCTGTTCGGCTTCTATATGCGGGGGCAAGGTGGCCTGTCTTGAACGCGCGTGCAGGAAAGAATTGATTAGCTTAAAATCATCATCCAGCGACAGGAGGCGCTGAAAAAGGATCACCGTAGCATCTGTATCCCCTTCGGCCCGGTGGCGGTTGGAAATAGGAATGCCTATAGAATCACATAACCTGCCCAGGCTGTAAGAAAAAAGCCCGGGAATCAGTTTTCGGGAAAGGCGAACGGTACAGAGCTTTTTACGGGTATATTCAAAACCCAGCTCCCGGAATTCATTCCGAAGCACATTGTAATCAAAATTTACATTATGGGCCACAAAAATGGCATCACGCGTCATCTCCTCTACCTTCCTGGCTACCTCATGAAACTTCGGGGCATTTTCCAGCATGCTGTTATCGATACCTGTAAGGGCCGTGATATATCTCGGGATCTCCTCCTCGGGGTTGATAAGGCTGCTGAATTTATCTATAATCACCGGACCGCGAAGCAGCACAATGCAAATTTCTGTAAGACGGTTTCCACTTATCCCTCCCCCCGTGGTTTCCACATCAATAACGGCAAATAATTGATTTTCCATGCTATCTCTTTGCTGAAGCAGTAAATTTAGAAATTTATATTGATTTGTAGGAAAAAATCCAAGGAAATGGAATAAATCCTAAAGAGGTCTCAAAAATGAGGTTTTTGGAAGATCGTAGTTTCTAAGCAGCAGGATAGATCTGGATTATTTTTAGCCTTATTTTGAAGTTTTCCAACCTTCCACTGTATATTTATGGTCATTTAAATAATCAATCTTCTTACACTAATGAAAAAGCTATATTTTTTCCTGTTTCTTTCAGGAATTTGTCTAACTGCCACAGCCCAAACCATGACCCCCGAAAAACTATGGGAAGTCGAAAGAGTCTCTCCCATAGGACTGACCAATAACGGGCAGCAGGTGATATTTTCCACCAGGTCTTACGATATCAAAACCAACAAAAGCAGCTCCAAAACCTTTGTACTTCCTCTAAAAGGTGGAGAACCAACTCAGGTAAAATCCTATGACAGTATCTTTACAGATACAAAAGTATCTCCTTCGGGCAAGTACAAAATAGTCTCTAAAGAGGTAAAAGTTGAACCCGTTAGCGGGGAGGATTTTTATCCCGGAATGGAAAAGTCTGATGTCTACATTTATGACGATCTCAACTACAGGCACTGGGATACCTGGGAAGACGGTAAGTACAGCCATTTGTTCATAAAAAATCTTACTTCGGAAGAAGAATGGGACATTATGGAAGGAGAACCACATGACACTCCATTAAAACCCTTTGGAGGTTCCGAAGATTATATCTGGAACAAAGACGGAAGCAAAGTGTTGTATGTTTCAAAAAAGCTAAAGGGAAAGGACTATGCGGTAAGTACCAATACCGATATCTATTCCTATGACCTTGCTTCAAAAACAACCACTAACCTGACCGATGACAACGAGGGTTATGACACGTCGCCTGCCATTTCCAAAGACGGAACTCTTGCCTGGTTGCAAATGGATGAACCGGGGTACGAAGCTGATAAGAATGACATCATCGTCCTTAAAGACGGCCAAAAACTAAATCTGACCAAAGACTGGGACGGAACCGTCAGCAGCTTTCTGTGGAGCGAGGACGGAAAGAAAATCTACTTTGTAGCTCCTACCATGGGGACCAAACAGTTGTTCGAAGTAAAGCTTCCGAAGAAAGGAGCAGCAGAAGTCAAACAAATTACCGAAGGCCAGTTTGATATTACCGGAATGACAGGCCAGGCAGGAAATACTATGGTGGTGAGCAGAACAGATATGAACCACGCTACAGAGATCTATACCGTAGATCTTAAAAGCGGAAAAATGGAGCAGCTTACCCATGTGAACGATGC
>JBAVJE010000393.1:0-17586 GCA_049687615.1 Salinimicrobium sp.
ACATTTAACCCACCAGCATTCACCCCGGGCCAATGAAACCAATGAGCATTATTGCCGGCGGTGGGTGTCTTTGAAAGGCCTTAAAAAAATTAGTAAGAATAAAAATTCTCATGAATTTGATATTCAAATTTCTAACTATCCAAGTCATGACACCACCTATTTAGTGCTCTCATCTGCAACTAAAGATCCTTTTAGAAACAACCAATACAGAAGTATAAGCATTGGGTTATTAATTAATAAGCAGTTGGAGCGCAAGTTGAATTTTTTAGAGGATACAACTATTCAACGCGAGGAGGTTGGCGTTACCTGCGAACGCTGTGCTATAACTGACTGCAAGGTCCGGCAGGCTCCGGCAATTTTTTTGAACAAGGAAGCCAGGAACAAAAAGATAGAAAAAATTGTGGAAGAATTAAATGCTAAATTTATAGGTTAGATATACTACGACTAGATATCATGGTTTACTTATCCAGGCTTTTGCCTGTTCCTTTTCTTCAAGATTAAAAAATTTAATTTCGGCCGAGGTAAACGGCTTCATGAGCCGGGTGATTTTCTCCTCCCAGGTTTTGTCACCTACCATAGCGACTTTTTCTATGTTTTCGGCATATTTGACGTCAAATTTGAGGTCCTGCCACATAGCACTGAGACTCCAGCCTTCAAAATTTTGCATTTCAAAGTACCATCTAATCATGCCGAATTTTTTCACTTTTTCCTTTAACAACGGGACTAATCTACCATAATCTTCGTCGTGCAGTTCTTTTTTCGCAATAGAATAAATAATATTCTCTTTTTCTTCAATCTTGATCATAACATCGATATTGTTTTTTACAATTTCAGGAGAAATCCAGAATTAGTCAAATCTTTAGAGGGGCGTTCTGGTTAAGCTCTTGTTAATCTACTCCCAAGAAATCTTAAGTAAAATCTTTTAACTGACAAAAATCAGGAAAAGCTTTGTCTCCGTTTGTAGTCTTTTTAAGGTCTAGCGCGTATCTTTATAACACCGCAACATCCCTAAATACAGTATCTTAAGCTAATCTTAAGATTGGCCTTAGAAAACAATTAGAGTGCAGGTATAAGTTTGGAGTATTAATTTAAACGTGTTAAGCACATGTTAGACAAGATTATCCAATACAGTATCCGACACAAGCTTATTGTGATTCTTTTCACTTTCGCTGTGATTGGCTTCGGAATTTATTCCTTATTTAATATTCCTATTGGTGCCGTGCCGGATATTACCAATAACCAGGTACAGGTAATTACCACTTCCAGAAATCTTGCTACTGAAGATGTTGAAAAATTCCTGACCTATCCGGTGGAATTGGAGATGGCCAACCTACCCGATGTAAAGGAGATAAGATCGGTTTCAAAATTCGGACTTTCAGTAGTTACTGTGGTTTTCAAGGACAGAATTGGTACCTATCTTCCGAGGCAGCTCATTGCAGAAAAGATAAAGAACGCCGAAGAAAAAATTCCGGCAGGTTTTGGTAAGCCATTCATGGGGCCGGTGAGTACAGGACTTGGGGAGATCTATCAATATGTACTCGAGGTTGATCCCGCCTACAAAAGTAAATATTCGGTTACCGATATCAGGACTATTCAGGACTGGATTGTCAAAAGACAGCTTTCGGGGATTCCCGGAGTGGTGGAGGTGAACACCTGGGGTGGTTATCTTAAACAATATGAAGTAGCGATAAATCCATCACGGCTTCGGGCCATGAATATTCCCCTGGAAGAGGTGTACATCGCGCTTAAGAATAACAACTCTGTTGCGGGGGGCGCTTATATCGAAAAAGAGAACCAGAGTTATTTTATTAGAGGCGAAGGTTTGGTGGAATCGCTGCAGGACATCAGGGATATAGTTGTTGACACGAGGGATGGACTACCCGTCTATATCAGCGATATTGGAGAAGTCAAATTTGGTCATGCTACTCGCTTTGGAGCGATCACCGGCAATGGGGAAGGAGAAAAAGTGTTGGGACAGGTGATGATGCTTAAAGGAGCAAACTCCAATGCCGTTATTGAAGCTGTAAAAGACCGGGTAGCAGAAATACAGCCCAACCTTCCTAAAGGTGTTTCCATAAACCCATTTTTGGAACGTTCAGAATTGATCGGTAAGACGACCTTTACTATTGCCGAAAACCTCATTCTGGGGTGTCTTATCGTAATTTTTGTAGTTGTATTGCTGCTTGGAAATTGGCGTTCGGGCCTTGTAGTGGCATCTATAATCCCGCTATGTTTACTTTTTGCACTTTCCCTGATGTATATTTTTGGGGTGGATGCCAACTTGATGAGTCTTGGTGCTATCGACTTTGGGATTATCATTGATGGGGCTGTGATCATTGTTGAATTTGTGTCTCACAGCATCACCAATAACAGAAAAGAAATAAATGCGCTTTCCGGCAAGAAAAGAAGGAAATTTATTGATAAACTCACCTTTAATGGAGCTTCCAAAATGATGCATTCAGCAATTTTTGGACAGGTTATTATCATTTTAGTTTTTATTCCTATTCTTTCTCTTTCAAACGTTGAAGGAAAAATGTTTAGGCCGATGGCACTGGTCTTTTGTTTTGCGCTTTTGGGGGCCATTTTATTTTGTTTTAGCTATGTGCCGGTAATGTCTGCCTTGTTTATAAAACCTACAGATCCAG
Source organism: Salinimicrobium sp. (assembly GCA_049687615.1). Classification (GTDB taxonomy): domain Bacteria; phylum Bacteroidota; class Bacteroidia; order Flavobacteriales; family Flavobacteriaceae; genus Salinimicrobium. The sequence continues at coordinate 2,646 of JBAVJE010000393.1, forward strand.
ACAAGAAAACAATAACCACCAGGCTTATGAGCTTTCTTAAGAGGCTTTACGAACCCAGTATCACCTGGGCCCTTCGTTATAAAACACTGGTGCTTTCACTTGCTGTAGCAACTTTGGCATTTGCCGTTTTCCTTTTCAGCAGAATGGGAGGAGAATTCGTTCCAACTTTAGACGAAGGTGATTTTGTTATTCAGCCGGTGCTTAAAACCGGAACCTCGTTGAGTAAAACCATTGAAGCTACCACCCGAATTGAAAAAATCCTGCTTGATTTTCCCGAAGTGAAGCAGGTGGTAAGCCGTATTGGTGCTGCCGAAGTTCCTACCGATCCAATGTCTATGGAAGAGACAGATGTAATCATCAGGCTGGAACCTAAGGGGGAATGGACCAGTGCCGAAACAAAGGATGAGCTGGCCGAAAAATTTAAAGAAGCATTGTCAATAATTCCGGGGGTGGATTATGAATTTACACAGCCTATAGAAATGCGCTTTAATGAATTAATCACCGGAGTTCGCGCAGATCTCGCCATAAAGGTATTTGGTGAAGACCTGGATCTTCTTTATAACAAGGCGCTGGAAATCCAGAAGGCCATTGAAGATGTTGATGGCGCTTCAGATATTATTGTTGAAAAAATTGCCGGCCTTCCGCAGATGTCTGTAAAATATGACCGTCGTAAAATAGCAAAATATGGACTTAATGTTGAAGATCTTAACCGGCTTGTGAGTATAGGATTTGCCGGGGCGACAGCCGGAACTGTTTTTGAAGGTGAAAAACAATTTGACATGACGGTAAGGTTTGACGGTCCACACCGCAGTGATTTGGCAGATTTGGAAACCACCTCTGTGCAACTTCCGGGGGGCGGTAGCCTTCCATTGAGCGAATTTGCAGAAGTAAGTTACACCAAAGGACCGGCCAAGATTTCCCGGGATGATACCAAACGCAGGGTAGTGGTTGGTGTTAATGTCCGTAACCGTGATCTTGAGTCGGTAGTAAAAGATGTACAAAAAATTGTTGATGAGCAAATCGATCTCCCGGTGGGTTATTCCATTACCTATGGCGGGCAGTTCGAAAATTTAAGGAATGCCCGTGAGCGGCTTATGATAGCTGTTCCCATCTCGCTTCTGCTCATTTTTATCATGCTGCACTTTGCCTTTAGTTCGGTAAAAAAAGCCATTTTGATCTATAGCGCCATCCCCATGGCAGCTGTAGGCGGCGTGCTGCTGCTTTATCTGCGGGGTATGCCGTTCAGTATTTCTGCGGGAGTTGGTTTTATTGCCCTGTTCGGGATCGCGGTTTTAAACGGTATTGTGCTCATTGATGAGTTTAATGAGCTTAAAGAAAAAGGCATTAAAGATATTAATGAGCGTATTATTACGGGAACCATGAACAGGCTGCGTCCCGTATTGTTAACTGCTGCTGCGGCGGCACTAGGGTTCCTGCCTATGGCAATATCAACTTCGGCGGGGGCTGAGGTGCAGCGACCACTGGCTACAGTTGTGGTAGGAGGATTGATTACCGCGACAGCTCTTACCCTCATTGTTTTACCGGTGCTTTATGCGCTTTTCTATAAAAAGAAAGAACCAAAAAGGCCTAAACCTCCTAAGACCTTGATGTTGTTTTTGTTGCTCTTCGGAAGTGTTTTTACTTCAGTCGCGCAGGAGAACTACCTAAGTAGGGAAGAGGCTATAGAATTAGCCGTTGAGAATAATAACCGGCTGAAGGCTTCCGCAGCAAGAATTAAAATGAATGAAAAACTAAAGGGCAGCGCCTGGGATATTAATAAGACCGGGGTGTATTATAATTATGATGAAATGAATATTGCCGAAAACGGAGAGCCTTTAGAGGTTTGGGGTGTCCGGCAAAGTATAGATTTCCCAACCGTTTACGGGGCAAAACATAAGCTTCAAAAGAACATTGCAGAGCTGTCTCGGGATGAATATGAGGTTCAAAAAAGGCTTCTGGAGAGAGAAGTGTCAAGGGTTTATTTACAGGTAGTGTACTGGCAGGATCTGGAGAAGAATTACCGTTATCTTGACAGCCTGTTTTCCAATTTCGCCTACGCTGCAGAACGAAGATTTGAATCTGGGGAAACAAATTACCTGGAAAAATTAACAGCCCAGTCCAAACAAAAGGAGGTGGCGCTCTTGCTCACTCAGAGCAAAAGGGGTGCAGAAAAAGCCTATGCCGAACTTAAGAGCTGGATGCAAACCGATATTGACTATAGGATAACGTCAACTTCATTACCAAGGCTGGAACCAGATCTGGCCGGACTGGAAAATCATCCTGGCCTACAAATGCTAAGGCAGCAGACAGAGGTTTCAAAGAGTTCTTTGCGCCTGGAAAAACAGTACCTCTTACCAGATCTTAATTTTTCGGTTTATACCGGAACTAATAGTGCCCCCAATGCAAAGCAATATTCGGGTTTTGAGGCAGGAGTTGCAATTCCACTTTGGTTTGGTGCCAGGAAGGCCAAAATTCAGGCTGCACGAGTTGGAGTCGAAATTGCCCAGGATGAATTTGAAAATTATAAACTACAGCTTGAATCAAAGCTAAAGTCTTTATCGGCAGCGTTGGAGCAGTATCGCGAGGCTATAAATTATTATGACAATACGGGTGAGCAACTGGCTTCAGAAATTGTGAATAACGCGAATAAAGCCTTCAATTATGGAGAAATTGATTTTCTGCAATATATTCAGTTGCTGGAGAATGCCCGTAACATCCAGCTCAACTATCTCGATAACCTGCTTAATTATGATTTCACTGTAATTGAATTAAACTATATCTTAAATTGATTATGAATACAATATTTAAAAATATGAAATTAAGCATGTTTTCAGGTCTTATGGCTGCCTTATTGCTGGTTTCGTGCAACTCAAATAAGAGCGAAGAAAAGGAAACACAGGCGGCTCCTAAAGAGGTGTTGGAGATGTCGATAACCAAACCACAGTTTGAGACTTCGGGAATGAAATTGGGGCAATTGGAGCAGCATGAATTTTTACAAACTGTGCAGGCTAACGGAATGTTTGACGTCCCGCCGGAGAACAAAGCCTCTGTAAGTGTTTACTTTGGGGGGTATATAAAACGACTTAGTTTGCTTCCGGGTCAAAAAGTGAATCGCGGGCAGGTTTTATTTGTTCTTGAAAACCCGGCCTATCTTGAGGTACAACGTGATTTCCTGGAAGAAAAAGGAAGAATAAAATACCTTAAATCAGATTATGAGAGACAAAAATCTCTGGCGGGTGATAATGTGGCTTCAGAAAAGCAGTTCCTAAAGGCCGAATCTGACTTTAAAGTGGCTTCAGCAAAATATGAATCGCTGCGCAAAAAGCTTCAGATGATGGGAATAGCTCCCGATAAGATTTCCGAAGAAAATCTGCGGTCTAACATCATGGTGCTTTCGCCTATTAGCGGTTATGTTTCAAAAGTAAATGCTAATCTTGGTTCCTATCTTGATGCCTCGGCAGTTGGAGTGGAAGTGATCAATCCAGACCATTTACATATCGAGATCCAGATCTTTGAAAAAGATCTTCCGAAAGTAGAAGTAGGACAGAAGATTATTTTTAATTTACAGGATGACCCAACAAAAAAATATGAGGCTGAGGTACACCTGGTAAATAAGTCGGTAGAGCCTGAAAACAGAACAGTTGGCGTTCATGCGCACCTTATCAATGAGGATGATGAAGCGCTTTTTAATCCTGGGATGTATGTTGAAACGAAAATCCAGACTTCTTCTGAGGTCATGCCTGCTTTGCCCGATAATGCGGTTGTTGACATAGATAATAAGAGCTATGTGCTGCTGCTCCAAAACTCGAATGCAGAGGGCATGGTTTTTAAGAAAAAAGAGGTGCAGACAGGACCGGGGAAAGATGGTTATATTGCTATTCAAAATGCCGAAGATTTTCCAAAAGATGCACAAATTCTTACGCAGGGCGCCTTTAACCTTATTACCGAATAGAAAACTACATGAGAATTTTAGTCGTTGAAGATGAACCCGGAATTGCCGGTTTTCTAAAACAGGGCCTGGAGGAGGATGGTTTTGCCGTTGATGTTGCCAGTGACGGGAAAGAAGGCTTGAAAATGGCACTTTCGGGGGTTTATGAAATACTGTTGCTGGACTGGATGATCCCCGGCCTGAGCGGTGTGGAGCTCTGTCGGAAATTCAGGAAAGACTTTCCAACTGTACCGGTGATTTTTCTTACCTCGAAAGATACCGTTGAGGACGTAATTTTTGGTTTACAGGCCGGGGCAAATGATTACATCAAAAAACCTTTCCATTTCGAAGAATTACTGGAGAGGATAAGAGTACAATTAAGAACTAAAGAAGGCGAACAAAACAAATTCAACCTGGGAAATATTGAATTGGATACTGCCAGGTATAAGGTACTCAAAGATGGAAATGAAGTACATCTTACTCAAAAGGAGTTTGCCCTGTTAGAATTTTTGCTGCGAAATAAGGGGCGGGTGTGCCGCAGGACCAGGATTATAGAAAGCGTTTGGGACATGCACTTTGACTACAATACTGGTGTTATAGACGTATTTATCAATGCCCTACGCAAGAAGCTGCATTTGCAGGAGGGAACGGGCGCATACATTGAGACCGTAAGAGGAGTAGGTTATATTGCACGGGAAGAATGAGAACCAGCTTTAAAGATAGAATCGCTTTTTATTACATGCTCCTCACGGCTATGCTGATGCTCCTGGCCTTTGGCTGCATCTATTTTATTGTGAGGATTGCGGTCTATGAAAAGCTGGACAGGGAACTTGAATTTCAGGCAGAAATGCATATTAAGGAAGTGGGATTTGAGGGTGACAGTATGTTTTTTATACACAAAAGAGAGTGGGAAGAGATAGAGCATAATGAGGTGGAAGTAAGTCCCGTTTATGTTGAGATTTTTGATGTGCAAGGTAATTTAAGGGATAAATCTCCTAATCTCAAGGAAGATAAAATCCAGTTCAGCAAAACCAGTGAATTCAATGAATTTTTTACCGGAACTCTCAAAAATGCACCTGTAAGGCAAACAATTCTTCCGCTTAGTGTGAACGGGGAAAACAAAGGTTTTATTACCACGGCCATGCCTCTGGCTTCTTCTCAGCTGGTGCTGGCTTCACTTCGGAATACGCTTTTTATCTTATTTCCAATTTTGCTGTTACTGCTGTTTTTGTTGTCCCGATATTTAGCCGGAAAAAATATCGCCCCAATCGTGGAAATTTCCCACACCACTAATCGCATTACTCGTAATAATCTTGGGGAACGGGTGCAGGTACCCAAAGCCGAAGATGAATTGCATGAGTTATCTTCTTCCATCAATGATTTACTCGACCGAATTGAAAATGCCATGCTGCGGGAGCGTCAATTCACTTCAGATGCTTCACATGAAATGCGTACGCCCCTCACCGCGCTTAGGGGAACCCTGGAGGTATTGATAAGGAAGCAAAGAACACCCGAGGAATATGAAGAAAAAATCAGAAACAGCCTGGGTGAAATAGATCGTATGAGCAGGATCCTTGAACAGTTGCTTTTTTTGGCTCGCCTTGACTTAGGGAACAGACCAAAGGCGCGTGACATGGTGTTTCTGAATCCTTTGCTTAAACAACTCCTTCAACGGTATGAGGAAGAAATCGAACAAAAGCAACTGAGCCTTAATTTCAGGGATGAACAGCAGCAAGAAATCCCGGTCCCCGATTATTATGCCAACCTCATCTTTGATAATCTGCTTAGCAATGCGATTAAGTACTCTAAGCAAGGTTCACAACTGCACATAAGACTATGGAACAGCGAAGAGAAACTGGTTTGCGCTATCAGGGACGAGGGCATTGGTATTAAAAAGGAAGAACTCCCGCACATTTTTAACCCATTCTACAGGGCAGCTGCCCTGGATTATAAAGAGATCAAAGGCAATGGCCTGGGATTATCTATCGTCAAAAAAGCTGCTGATTTTATTGGTGGCCAGGTGAAAATAAAAAGCGAGTGGGGCAGGGGAACTGAAGTGAATGTGATATTTCCGAAGCAATAAGAGGTCTTAAAAATGCCATTTTTAAGACCTCTTATAAATGCTACTTTAATTTCTTGATAATAGAGATCACGCCTTCCTGACCCAAATCTGGTTCGGCCTTACTAAAGCTTTGAAAAGCCGCGTTGCCTAAAGGCGAATCTAAGCCGGCTTCCTTTGCCAACATAAGGTCTTTGGTGAGATGACTAAGGGTAAACGTGGCTTTGTAATTTTCCTCCATGACGGCATCGCCATTTATTTTTACAAATGGGCTGCCAAGGACACTGTTGTTAAGAATCTGCATGAGATCTTCGGTCTTGATATCTTTGAACCTGGAGAAATTGATCACCTCGGCCAGTCCCTGGGTTACTATTCCTAAAAAGGTATTTACTGCCAGTTTAGTCACATTTCCGGCACCGGTATCTCCCACCAGGACGGCTGTTTTTCCAATGGTTTCCAGCAGAGGCTTTACCTTTTGAAAAACGGTTTTTTCGCCACCCACTATAACCACCAGGCTGGCTTCATTTGCCTGTTTTATACTTCCCGAAACCGGTGCGTCCAGGTATTGATTATTTTTTTCTTTAAGGGCAGCAGCCATTTCCCGGCTTATCTCGGGCGAAACCGTGCTCATATTGATAACGATCTTGTCTCTAACATCTGCTGCTAAGATTCCTTTTTTTCCCTGGAAGACATTCTTTACAGCCTCATCATCTGAGATCATTATAAATAAAACATCTGAAGCCTCCATGATTTGTTTCGGACTATCGGCAGAGGCAGCACCGTCTTTTTTTAAAGGGACTTCCTTTTCTTTTGTTCTGTTATATACCGTTACCGAGTGCCCGGCTTTCACCAGACTTTCAGACATGGGCTTCCCCATTTTTCCTAATCCTATCCAACCTAATTTCATTTTTACTATTTTCTTTTTGTTATTATTTAGTGAAGAGTTTATCCATCGTTAGCTGAAATCCCGGTGCACCACTTCCCTTATTCCCATATTGTAGGAAGTTGGTTTTAAGTCAAACTGTTCCTCTACCTTATTGCTGTGAAAAACATAGTCGCGGTTGTACTGGTACATTATCTCTACGGTTTCTTTCATCACCGGTACAAAAACTCCCAGCAGCCTAAACAGCCATTTTGGGACTTCCCAATAACCTGCTTTTACCTGCATTTCTTCAGCAATACGTTTTATCCATTCTTCACCTGTCATAGGATTGGAAGCAGTAGGTAAATGCCATATTTGCCCGTAAGCGGCCTCATTGTTGCCTAAAAATGCAGTGGCTTTGGCAGCATCGGGAGTGTAGGTGAAAGAATGCTTATAGTCTGCAGCGCCGGGCCACATGGCTTTTTTGCCATTTTTGAGAGGTTTGAAGACCATCTCTGTCAGGATGCTGTTTTTTCCTGTCCCGGGGCCGTAAAAATCTGCCGAGCGGGCGATAAGTGCCTGCAGCTTTTCGGTCCATACTTCTCTCATGATCATTTCGGCAATCTCTGCCCGAATTTCACCTTTTTTGGAGGGTGGATTCACCATAGAATTCTCGGTCATATGATCCATATGGTCCTTGCCGTACATGTAAACATTGTCAAAAAAGACCAGTTTCGCCTCATGATTTACACAGGCTGTGATGACATTTTGCATGATTACCGGCCATTGCTTTTTCCATACTTTATATCTGTATTCTAAGCCGGCTGCGAGGTAGACAATTTTAGAACCCTTTACGGCCCGATCCACTTCTGAAGCACTTAAAAGGTCGGCTTTAAAAAGTTCGTCTTGAGCATTTACCTTTTTGGGATTTCGGCTAACCAGCCTTATCTCCCGGGTATACCTCCTAAGAGCTTTTGCGAGTTCAACCCCTAAAGGGCCGCCGGCGCCTAAAATTGTTTGCATAACCAAAGAATATGTTCTTAAGTATAAATCTATTAAAATGCATCGAGGTTATCTCAATCCCGGTTTCTTCCTGGAGAGGTAATATTCATAACCGCTTATCCGGAGGTTTTAAGGATTAAAAGAATGCAGATTTTAAGTTGGTTATCCTTTTATTTCCAGGCACCTTCCTTTCCTTCTCAAAATACAAAAAAGCGGTTGTTAGGCCTTTTAATACTTCTGCTGAAGTTTCAAAAAGGGCTTTTGCACGCCCGCCTTCTACTTTTTTAATATCTTTTCGCAGGTGATTCATCAGCATATCAATTTCCCCACGAATTTTTGCAGAATGTGCTTTAGGGTCTGAAGTTTCCAGGTTTTTCATAGCTCTAATTTTTTTGCGCTTCTGCTTTGGTAAAGCCACTATTTATCCATGGTTTGTCTTGGAGGAGTAACCATTATGTGCGCACGGTGAGTGCCGGGATCCATAAGCCAGGGCATGCCCGGGGCAAAAGGTTTTATAGGAAGGCCTGTTGATTCGGGAGTAGCATAAGGAATATAGATCACATACCTAAAATATCCATCTTTAAGCTCCCCTGTATTTTTGTCCAGCTTATCTTCTGTTCCGCTGTAGATGTAAAGCATGCTGGGCGCCTCGGGCATTTGGAGTTCCCCTGCATCGGCTTCTTTCTCTCTTATCTGTCGCTTCTCGGTTTCGGTCTTGCCTTCAGCAATAAGTTGACGTCCCCGGGCCATGAAAGGCTCAAGTTCTTTTGAATAGCAGGCCACATTGATGCCTTCCTGATTGGGATTATCGGCGATACAAATGAGAATGCCGTTGCCTTCTTTAAGCCTTACAAATTCCCCGTCCTGGTCATACCCATAAACCGTCACGCTATCACGTTGATCCTCGGGTGCGGCCATAACAGCAGTTTTAATCTGCATTTCGGCCGTCAGAACCTCACTCTGGGCAAAAATGGTGAACGGAAATAATAGAAATGAAAGTTTTATAAGGAATTTCATAATAACTGGTTTAAGTTTAACTTAACTCTAAATATAACAAAAAAGGGACTAATTTGTCTAAAATAAGCAGCTAATTAACCTATTTACAGATCTATAAGGAGTAAATTTCAGAAAAACTTATTAATAATTATTTTTATTAAATCCCGTTTTCCGGGCCACATATTAATAGAGAAAAAAGGGTGCTCCTGATGACAGAAAAGTGCAAAGCCTTTGCCAATAAAGGATGGAAATAAATTACCCGAAATAAAATAAGCAGGTCAAATGTCTCTTAGTATTCGTAGATTATTTGCTGCAGAAGGTTAAAGAAAGGAAACCGAAAAATCTGCTGGGCATAAAAAAACGATTTCCGGGATGATGCAGAGTTAGAATGTTACTGGCTCAAATTCAAAATAGAGTAGAAACAAAAGATCCCAAAAATATCATTTTTGGGACCTCTGTTTACTCGTAAAATTCAAGGTGATTTTTTGAATCTTTTTTAAGCTTTTCAATATTTTCCAGGTGGATCTTGATCTCGTGTCGCTGTTTCCTGTTGTTGATAATCAACACAAACACCAATACAAGTGAGAGACCGGCAAGGGCGATAAGAAGATATTCAACCATGTGTTCCCAATTTTTGGTAAAATTACATCAAAATCGGTTTTAAAAACAGTGAAAAACTTCAAACTTTCTGTTTTTAACTATTCCCAGTCTAGCAACCGTTGCTCGCCTTCTAATTTCTTGATGTCCGTAATGTCCTGTGACATTTCAATAACGCCCCGGTAATTCTGTTCATTATCACGTACGGCAAAATATCTAATGTAGATAAGCTTACCCTTAATGTTGATCCAGAATGAGGCTTCGTTCTTCGTTCCTTTCTTGAACTCCTCCAGGATTTTTAGTACTGTACCTACACTTTTTGGAGGGTGACAAAATTTTACTTCCCGGCCAATGATTCCTGCACTCCTTGGGAATACACGTTCTTCGCCGCGGTTGTAAAAGATCACCTTATCGTTCTCGTCTACAAAAGTGAGATCAAGGGGCATTGTTCTTAAGAGCAGGTTTACCTGGTCTACAGTCATATATCCCTCATCATAATGTGAAGCGTTTTCGGTATCAAATGATAACTCCCGTTTATTATGATCCTGTGATGGGTGAACATATTCTTCCCCGGGAATCTCGGGATATGCCGCGGGAGTTTCGGCAAGCATCCAACCTATTTCTTCTTCTCCCTTGCGTACTTGCTTCCAGTCATTTTCGGTAAGAATTTCCAACGCCTTGGGGAAGAGTACGTTATTTTCCACTATCAGTAGCCTGAAAATGCTGCTTATTAAGTATTGCGCATCTTGCCTGGCTTCGGAAAAATTTCTGTCTTCGATCTTTTTTCTTAGTAACCTGAACTGCTCCCGAATGGTATCGTGAAACGACCACATATTCTTGGAAGGTCCCGTCCAGCCTTTTTGCTCGAGTACCGGGAAGAGCTGATTTTCCTTACGCTCAAAACGTCTTTCTATCTGCTGAAGTTGATTAAATATATTATAGAATTTCTGGCTTTCAGATTCCGGATCGATTTCCTGTAGTTCCTGGCCCAGGCTCTGGATCAATTCTTTTTCTTCGGAATATATATTAACGGGATGCCCCTTTGGTAATGCTGAAATATCTGTGGTTTCGGTCATAATTCATAATTTTCGACAAATAAAGAGGATAGCCTTGTCTTAAATTATGATTGAAATCACAACGAAAAAAGAGGGGCCAAAAATTGGATTTTTGGCCCCTCTTTTCTGAAGAAAAATTCTGAATATTTATTTCCGCAGTAATATGTAATCCTGCAGTAAATTTATAGGAGCCTCTCAATATGCGTCCTCAGGCTTTCCGGTTTTTTAATAGAAGCAAATCTTTTTACAGGTTTTCCATCACGGTCGATGAGGAATTTTGTGAAATTCCACTTGATTTTACTGCCAAGCAATCCTCCTTGTTCTTTTTTTAGGTACTTGAAAAGAGGGTTAGCGTTTTCTCCATTGACATCAACCTTCGAAAACATGGGAAAGGTCACCCCATAGTTAACCACACAGCCTTCCGCAATAGATTTTTCGTCACCCGGTTCCTGTTTCCCAAATTGATTACAGGGAAATCCCAGAACAACAAAACCTTCATCTTTATATTCTTTAAAGAGCGTCTCCAGGCCTTCCAACTGTGGGGTAAAGCCACATTTAGAAGCTGTATTTACCACGAGCACCACTTTATCACGATATGAATCCAGTTTCACCTCTTTTCCTTGCAGGTTTTCTGCTTTATACTCGTAAATATTACTCATAAAAGTTATTTTTGTGAAATTAAAGCTTTTATATTATTGCCGGGAAAATGTCTATAGATTATGGCTATAACAGGATATGATTTGCGTCATATTTTCTCTCCAAAAATGACATTTTCTTTGCGCCTTATTTTAAAAGCCGGGTGAGCAATTGCTGCGGCTGGATTTTTACATTTATTCAGGAACAGGAAGTATGGAAAGAGCTGAGAAAATTGAATTAATGGCACCGGCCGGAAACTTTGAGTCTTTACAGGCCGCTTTAGATAATGGGGCAGATTCGGTCTACTTTGGGGTAGAACAGCTCAATATGCGTGCCCGTGCTTCCATCAATTTCACCATTGATGACCTTCAGGAAATAGTGAGAAGATGCGAGGAAAAAAAGGTAAGGACCTATCTCACGCTCAACACCATTATTTACGATCATGACCTTTCTCTTATAAAAACCCTGCTTTCCAAAGCTAAAACGGCAGGAGTAACGGCGGTAATCGCCTCAGATCAAGCGGTGATTTCTTCTGCTCGAAGTATGGGAATAGATATTCATATTTCTACGCAGCTTAATATTACTAATATTGAGACTGTGAAATTCTATAGTCTTTTTGCTGAAACCATGGTGCTCTCCAGAGAACTAAGTTTACGGCAGGTAAAGAAGATCACAGAACAAATTCAAAAAGAGCAAATTAAAGGACCGTCGGGAGAACTGGTGAAAATTGAGATCTTTGGACATGGGGCACTTTGTATGGCCGTATCTGGTAAATGTTACCTTAGTTTGCACAGCCACAACTCTTCTGCCAACCGTGGGGCCTGTAAGCAGAACTGCCGTAAAAAATATACTGTGATCGACCAGGAATCAGGTTTTGAGATCGAGATCGATAACGAGTATATGATGTCCCCAAAAGACCTGTGTACAATTAATTTTCTAGATGAGGTGATGGAAGCCGGGGTACAGGTGCTAAAAATTGAAGGCCGCGGCAGGGCTCCCGAATATGTTGCCACTGTTACCAAAGCTTACCGTGAGGCAATTGATTCCTGGAAGGAAGGTACTTATTCCCAAGAAAAAGTTGAGGATTGGATGCAGCGTCTTAGCACCGTATATAATCGCGGCTTCTGGAGTGGTTATTACCTGGGCCAGGAATTAGGGGAGTGGAGTAAAACTTCAGGTTCTCAGGCGACTCAAAAAAAGGTTTATGTTGGTAAAGGGGTGCATTACTTCCCGAAAGCCGGAATAGCAGAATTCAAGATTGAGGCATACGATATTAAAAAAGGAGATAAAATTCTTGTAACCGGCCCCAGTACAGGGTCTCAGGAACTGGAAATTGAGGAAATGTTTGTCAATGACGAAGTCTCTGAAGTCGCGCAAAAGGGAGATAGCTGTACTTTAAAGACCCCTTTTAGAGTCAGGCTTTCAGACAAGATATACAAACTGGTAGAGGCATAATGGTCGTTATTACGCTGCAAAGAAAAAAATGCATTGGCTGCAATTATTGTGTCGAACTGGCGCCACAACAATTTCAGATGTCCAAAAAGGATGGGAAATGCGTTTTGTTGAAAGCCACCGACAGAAAAGGATTTTTTACCCTTAAATCTCCAGATCATTCCATTCTTGAAAACACGGAAGCTGCTGCCAAAGCCTGCCCCGTAAAGATCATTTCAGTAAAGGAAACCTAGAAATTACCTCTCATTAATTTTTATCCAAGCTTAATCACTACGTGGGACCACAGGGATCACCTGCTTGACGCTACTTTTTTGTTAAAGAAAACTTAACACACCCTTGACATTCAGTACATAAAATGATCATTTCTTTACCAGAGTATTAACTAAAATCCTGGTAAATGGACTTCGCGATCTATTTTGTCTCAATTGGAGTTTTTATCGTCTTAACGGCTGCTTCCTTTTGGTTAGGAATGGTGTGGAATAAAGACTTTGATATTTGAAGATATTTCAGCTATTTTATGAAAACATCTATTTTACGCAGAAATTCCCTTCGGTTTAAAGGTGGTTTATTAAGTTTTTAAGAGCTTTAGAAAATATTTTTTTACTAAAGTCAATGTTCCAACGTTTTCGTAATCTTTAAGATCACTCGAAAATTAATAGATATTTAACTTTCTGATATCCTTTATGTTAGGGACTATTAATCTATTTTCGTCACACAGTAAAAACGCCTTTGAAAAATAGCTTTAAATGAATAGATTTCTTTTTGTTGCTTCAGAAAATGATGCCATTGCCAATTGCAAAGTTGGGGGAGTTGGAGACGTAATTCGTGACGTGCCGAGACAGATCTCCGAGAGGGGAGACCGGGTATTTGTGGTGGTACCTTCCTATTCCCGTCTTCACCATAACGCTAAGTTAATGGCTACATTAGAACTTGAGCTGAAAAATGAAAAATTGATAGCCGAGCTTTACGAGGTGCAGCCAAAAGAAGAGCATGAGAATATCACACATTACGTGATTCATCATCCCGAGATAGAGGCAGGAAGCATTGGTGGCGTGTACCATCATGATGAGGAACCTTTCTTTACAGATGTGGTAAAATATACCATTTTCTGTACTGCAGTGGCCGAAGCTGTAAAACAGGGCCACTTTGGAAAACTTGATGTGATCCACCTTCACGACTGGCATTCCAGCATGCTGTTATTCCTAAAGAATTTTCATCCCGCTTATCGTGAGTTGAGCAATTCAAGGTTTGTTTATTGTATACATAATCTGGCTTTACAGGGAATTCGCCCGTTCGAGAACAGTTATTCGTCCTTGAAGACCTGGTTTCCAAATCTCGAAATAGATCATGATGCGCTAAGAGATCCGCGTTATCCTGACTGTTTTAATCTTATGGCCATGGGTATTCGTTTTGCCGATGCAGTTCATACTGTATCCCCTTCTTATAAGGAAGATGTGCTCCGGCCAAGCGAAGGTCCTGAATTTATAGGCGGTGAGGGTCTGGAAGAAGACCTGAAGCAGGCAGATAAAGACGGGCGTTTCTACGGAATCCTTAACGGCTCCGACTATGATAAATCTACGGTAGTAAAGAAGAATAAGCTGTTTTCAAATATTGCAACAGCGATTTTTAAACAGCTGCAAAGGGAGCATGATAAAAATAAAGCGGCATTTTTAGCCCATACTGGTGAAAAGATTGTGCCTTTCCTCAAAAAGAAACCAAAATTCATATCTGCCAGTGTCGCACGGCTTACCGAACAAAAATTCTATTTTTTCAAACGTTCTCCCGAAGCCCTGCACCAGATTTTAGATGAACTTGAGGAAGTAGGTGGAATTTATGTACTTCTTGGTACCGGTGCACCCGACTATGAGGAGCTTTTGAGGACTATTAGCTATCAAAGACAGAATTTTATTTTTGTGAATACGCAGTGCGAGCATGTGGTAAATTCAATCTATAGAGATAGTGATCTTTATTTTATGCCCAGCTTGTTTGAGCCCTGCGGCATTAGCCAAATGCTGGCCATGAGGAATGGACAGCCCTGCCTGGTACACCACACAGGAGGTCTCAAAGATACTGTGCAACATGTTCATACCGGTTTTTCTTTTATTGGTAAGACCTATGAAGAAAAGGTTTACAACATGGTAGAAAGTTTTAAAGAGGCGCTGCATTTCTTCCACAATGAAAAGACTACCTGGAAACAAATTCAGCTTAATGCCCGTAAAATGCGGTTTACCTGGAAAAAATCTGTTGATGAATACTATAATCTATTGTATTCTTTTCATACAGCGGAATTAAAAGTTGCGTGATGAACACCCGCTACACGAGCTAAAATTAAAGGTACCCAGAGCAGGTACCTT
>JBAVJE010000394.1:0-8564 GCA_049687615.1 Salinimicrobium sp.
TTAATTTTTTAAAGAAAATTCTTACAATATCAAATCAAGATTGCCATTCATTTATAATATAGGATTTTCAGCAATTTAATAACGGGGAAATTGGAGGCATTCTCTTAAACTATGTTCATTTTTGTGATGTTTACTTATCTTGGTATCAATCTTGTAATTTTTAAGATAAATAAAAATCTATGCCGGCTATAAGCGAAAAAGAATTGAACAGTGACTTCATTAAGGATTTTAAGGGAGATGATTCGGGAGACCGTACCCCACGTCAAACGCCCGGGATGCTTTACGCAAAGGCTGAACCCAGCCCTGTAAAAAAACCAAAGCTGCTGGCCTGGTCGTATGATTTTGCCGAAGACTTAGATATTAAGTTTCCTTCCGAAGAAGATATCGAAATTCTCAGCGGGAACCGGCTTACCAATAGTATGTACCCCTACGCCGCCTGCTATGCGGGACACCAGTTTGGAAATTGGGCAGGGCAGTTAGGTGACGGCCGGGCCATTACTTTGGGAGAATGGGAGTCCAAAAAAGGCATTTTTGAGATGCAACTAAAAGGAGCCGGTCCCACCGCTTATTCCCGTCGCGCAGACGGGCGGGCTGTTTTGAGGTCCTCGGTGAGGGAATATTTGATGAGCGAAGCCATGCATCACCTTGGCGTGCCCACCACCCGTGCCCTCTCCCTGGTGGCTACAGGAGACAAAGTTTTGCGTGATATGTTCTATGACGGCAACCCGGCATATGAACCCGGGGCCATCGTAATGCGGGTTTCGGAAAGCTTTTTACGCTTCGGGAATTTTGAACTCTTGACCGCAAGGCAGGATACAGACCAACTGGAAAAGCTGGTTCATTGGACAATCGACCGATTTTTCCCTGAAATACCTCAAGAAAATCGCATTTTAGAATGGTATAAAATCATAATCGATCGCACGGCCTTTTTGATGACCGAATGGCAACGGGTAGGCTTTGTTCATGGCGTGATGAACACAGACAACATGTCTATTTTAGGAAAGACCATCGACTATGGCCCTTTCTCCTTTGTAGACAACTACGACCTTAACTTTACCCCCAACACCACAGATCTTCCCGGCCGCAGGTATGCCTTTGGAAATCAGGCTTCGGTTGCTTTTTGGAATCTGGGCAAGTTAGCCAATGCTATTTCTCCGCTTTTTGAAGATATCGCGCCCTTAGAGGAGGCACTTAATTCTTATGAGACTACTTTCTGGAATTATTATTATGGGATGATGGGCAAAAAACTGGGTCTCGATCGCGTTGAAAAAGAAGATAAATCACTTATTTCTGAATTCGAAAAAGTACTCTCTGAAATTCAGCCAGACATGACCCTTTTTTACAGAAATCTAGCTGAAATTTCCTCGGAAATGACTGAAGAAGGTATTCTCAAACAATTCGAACCCGTCTTTTATTCGGAGCTAAATTCTTCGGAAAAATCTAATTTTTTGAACCTCATTGATCATTACTTAACAAGGATCTCAAAAAACAGTATTTCCAGAAAAATTTCCGTGGAAATCATGAACAGAAACAATCCGCGGATTATTCTTCGCAACTATCAACTGCATCAGGCCATCGAGCGGCTTGAACAAGGGGATGATTCCATGTTTTTAAAACTTCAGCAGGCAATGAAAACTCCTTACGCTGCCAAAGGTTTCGAGGAGCTGACAATTAAACGCCCCACCTGGGCCGAGCAGAAAGCCGGTTGCTCTATGTTGTCATGCAGTTCTTAACCCCGTTCATCTAATAGGCTTTTATTTTCTAATTTTTAGAATCTAAATATTTAGGTTCATAAGGGTTTTTCAATTATTTCCCATCAAATTTCTATACGTCTGAATTTGAAAAAAGACAGATTTTCTTTATATTAGAATAAAATTGCTCTATAGAAGATTTAGAAGTATCGTCTACAAAAATTTTCAATAAAATGAGTACCTACAAAACACACTGCTGCAGAAAAATTCGCAGAAGAGCAAAAGATACCTGGGATGATAACGTATTGGTGATGATGTGTTTTATTTTTCTGGTATCCCTTAGTTTGCTCGTTAATTAAATTATAGCCCGGGTGGGGAAATATATTTTAATCAAAATATTTTCCTTTAGGGAGTGTATTTAGATAACCCAATTCTTCAGGGTATTGGAATATTCATGTGGTATTACAACATTGCCGGAGCTGTGTTTACCTAACATGTAAATGTCTTAAAATATTTACGGTGAACTATAAATTATCCGGTTGTTCTTACCTCTACTTCTACAAAAAATCGATCGATTGCATAAAGTTCGGTTTTCCTGTTATCGTGGGAGCGGTCTTCAATAAATTTTCCTTCATTTTCAACGATGGCAAATTGTTCGTGGTCCGGGAGACTTAGAAACTCTTGTAGGGTGATTCTTTCCATAATACAAAATTTCTTATTTATTTGATATTCAGATAATAAAGTTAGAAAATCGTATGCATGGAACTTCTTAAACAAATACTAAAGATTACTTAAGCTGGCGCTTCTGAAGGTTAATTTTTAGGTTTAAAAACTTAAATGTAGAAGACCGGCACAACAGTCATTAATGATTGAGAAAAAATATCAGCTTTATTTAGGGAACAATTTTTAATAATCTCAGTCACGGGATCCAAGATCGATAAATGAACCGTTTACATGATAAACTTTAATATTTTTCAGTTTAACCGGACGCTATCAGAAGAATTATTTGAGCTACTAATTATTAAATGAGAGGTGAGGTGGTATATGGAAAAGCTATAGAATCCGGCAAAACTTCGGAAATTAACCGTGGGAGGCTTACTTTGGCTGAGTGACCCTAAAAGAAAAAAGTTCGCATTTTAATACGAACTTTTCTTTCAAGTGGAATATTTGAAATTAATTTCCGGGTATAGACTCCGGCCAGTTTACTCGATACTCATCTGAAGTACTTTTATAATCTTTCGCCCGGGTGACTGCTTCCTCTTTAGAGTAAATTTTTTTAGCTTTTTTAAAAAATTCATCTTCTTCATCTTTTAAATGGTGTCTTACTTTCTCCACTAATTTTTCTACTGTTGAAATCCAATGTGGAGAGCTCATATCTGAATCATCCAGCTCCTGGATTAATTCGTCCATTTCATGATGCTCTGCCATGCCATGCCTGGCATCTTCCTGCATTTCATCGGTATCAATGAGAGAGGAATAAAAGTGGCGCTCTTCGGCTACCTCATGTACTTCCAGTTCCTTTTTTAATTCTATCCATAACTTTTTCCGCTCGTCTGATGCCCCTGAAGTTTTTAAAATTTTGTTGCATAGGTCTCTTTGAACATCATGATCTGCTTTGATGGCTTCATAAATTGTCATATATCACATTTTTAAAATTTATCTAAGTAAAGTTTTCACTATATTAATTTAACCCTCCTAAGGCCTGCCTGTTATCAGGCAAAGGTCAAAGAACGCTGCTCTTCTGGCCATCGTTATTGGTCAAAACAGTTATACTTTACAAGTTAATCAAAAAAATTATTCCGGAATAGTTTTCTATAAAATGCCCTTTTACCGCTGATCGCAAAGGTTGTTATGCTTTTAATTCAACCTTGATCACCTTACCTGTCCCAATATTAAACGTAATCAAAAGCTCATAAAACTCTTTACTGCATTCTCTTTTTTCAATTTTTACCGTTGCCCTGGCTGGTCTGACTGAACTGGGTAAGGTTTTAAGCCTCGACTATTCCAGTATTCCCACAAAAATGGAAACATAATACAATCCAGTTAAAATAAAAACAACACCTGCAACGCTGCGCATTACCTTTTCAATTTTCTTGATTTTGTTGTAAAACACGCCTACTTTACTCGCAGTAAAGGCTAATAAGTAAGTAAAAAGAATCACAGGTAATCCGGTTCCGAAAGCGAATATTATCGGTAAATAAAGTCCATCTACTGATGCAACTGTCATTGGAATGAGCATTCCAAAATACAATGCACCACTATATGGACAAAAAGCCAGGGCAAAAACGACACCTATTAAAAAAGAACCAAAAAGACCTTGATTTTTGAAATTTTCGGATAGTTTTTCTTGAAAATTTGAATTACTCAAAAAATTGAACGTGATAATATTTAGCATTATCAGTCCGATTAATATCAATAAAGGACCTAAAAATTTTTCTCCATTTTGATTGAAAAAACGGGCAATATGAAACTTACTTGCACCAAAATATAATATCAAGCCAATTGCCGTATAACTAAACCCTCTACCTAAAGAGTATAATAATCCACTCAAAAAAACCTTCCTTTTGCTGGAAATATTTTTAGAAATAAATGCAGTGGCGGTAATATTTGTCGCCAAAGGACACGGACTAATGGCTGACATTAGTCCGAGTATGAATGCCGATACTATTGGAATATTATAATTCTCTAAAAGAGATTGTAAAAAATCCATTTAGAGGGTCTTTAATTCTGTCTCAATTTTTGCTTTAAGTTCTTTAGAAAATGCTTCCTGGTCGTTCCCCTTCATGAAAGCGAACTCAGTTAAATTTATTTGGGTTTGCTTTCCGTTTTTTATCACATTCAAGAACAGGGATGTCCCGGATGCCTCGAATTTTTTGGCGATTTTTTCATTTTTCTTTTCGTCAACATTGATCACCTTAAAAGTGATTTTATTTTCTTTCAATTCCTTAGAAAAATAGGTGTTCAGCGTATATTTTGTATTTGCTTCAATCGCCTTACATGTCATACATCTATGCGTAGAATGGAAGTCCAAAACTTCAATTTTTGAAACAGATTTGTCCAATAAATTATCTTTTTTGTTTTGCCCATAGCCAGACATAAACATAAGACCGATTGCTAAGACTGTAAAAATTTTGATTGTTTTCATAATTTATTTGACTTACGGTTTATAATAATATGTTGAATAAATATCCTGAAATGATGATACAAAGCGTTACTACTCCAAAAAAGATGCTGATTAGTTTTAAGGTCATTACTTTTTTTAAAAGCATTGCTTCCGGTAATGATAGACCAACAACGCCCATCATAAATGCGATTGCAGTACCTAAAGGAATACCTTTTGACACCAACACCTGAACTACCGGGAGGATGCCTGAAGCGTTTGAGTACATTGGTACAGCTAAAACGGTAGCAACGGGAACAGCAAAAAGATTGTCTTTATCCATATATTTTTCAAAAAATCCTTCGGGTATATAACCGTGCATCAATCCACCAATAGCAATTCCAACAAGCACAAAAGGGATAATACCTTTAAGGATTTTGAGCACCTCATCCCAAATTACCGGCAACCTTTGTCGGAGGTTTTTCTTTTCTGCAATAAAGGTATCTTGCTCTTTTTGTGCCGTTTCCAAAACTTTTTTTACCCAAGGCGTCAAATAAGTTTCGAGGTTTAATTTTTGAAGTATGAAGCCCGAAACTGTACCTAATAATACTCCGCTGACTACATAGATAATCGTTGTTTGAATTCCGAACAAGCCAACAAAAAGTCCGATGGCAACTTCATTGACCAGGGGGGAAGTAATCAAGAATGCAAAGGTTACACCTAAAGGAATGCCGCCTCTCACAAAACCTATAAATAATGGAACCGACGAACAGGAACAGAAAGGCGTCACCACACCAAAAAGACTAGCCATCAGGTATTCCGATCCGTATAATTTATTCCTTGAAAGATAATTTTTAACCTTGTCAATGGGAAAATAGCTATTAACGATTCCCATAAAAAGAATGACGATAAAAAGAAGAATTAAAATTTTTGTGCTGTCATAAATAAAGAAATTCAGGGCTTCGGCAAGATGTCGCCCCTGTTTCAAATTCAAAACATCATAAACCAACCAATTCGCTATATTTTGAACCCAATCAAACATTTTTAATCGTGCTAATATTGCATGGAATGGCGCAAGACAATTTTAAAATCTCGCGTAAATACCTGTATTAATTTAAAAGTGCCAATAATTCCTCTTTAGAAGGAATTCTTCCTTTTAACGCGACAACATCATCTATCACCAAGGCAGGCGTGGTCATTACATTAAACTTCATAATATCCATTATATCCTCAACTTTTTCTATGGTTGCATCAATGTTGTTTTCTGAAACCACCTCTTTGACAATACCTGTCATTGATTGGCATTTTGGGCAACCTGTACCTAGTATTTTAATCACTTTGCTCATAACTTTAAATTTGATTATCGCCGATAAACGATATGGTTTTTAAAAAAATATCAATCAAAAAAATGCTGAAATAAGGTCTTCGCTATTTTCCAGTTTTCCTGATTGATACAGTACTTTATTTTAGGGGGCTTTAATTCTCCTTGAATAAGACCTGCAGTTTTCAATTCCTTAAGGTGTTGGGAAATCGTAGATTGTGCCAAAGGGAATACATCTACCAAATCGCCAGTGAAACAACACGATTCGTTTTCAAGGTGTTTTAAAATAGCAATTCGCGTGGGATGTCCTAAAGCTTTAGCGAATTTCGCCAAAGCAATGGCGTCATTCTCATAATCAATATTTTCTGAAATTCTTTTCATATTTCTAATCGCAATTATACGATTAGTTTTGAATCCAGAAAGTGATAATTATCACCTAGGTCTATTTTTATGTCTTTGAAGAAAAGCTCTTTTCCAGGTAAGCAATTTTAGTTCGATGGTAAGTATTCTTTTTAAATTTTTAGGCTCTTGCGGGGATATTGCTAAGATCAAACAGCACCAACAAAGAAAATGGAAGGATACCTTGAAGCATCTTGAAAAAATAACATCCTTCAGGATCTTTCAGTCGTGTGGTCCTACAGCTTCCGAAGCTATTGCCATTAAATCCCGTTTAGTTCTGAATCACCTGGTATCTGCACCAAAAAAACAAAGAGCTATTATGCTAATGGTAAACATCAGATGGTTTAGTCTGTGGCTTTATAATTCTTAACACCCTGTATTAGCCTCAATTAACCGAGTAATTTTTGATTAAATTTAAGCTGCTTTTTTTTCAATTGATTTATAATATTTTTCCCTTGCCTCCACAGGAGAGCCACAGTTAAACCTGTGGAGCATCCATTCCTGGTTATAATCTTTTACGAAAATATTGACTGCTTTTTCGGCTTCTTCAAGAGAGTTAAAGAGATTAATATCAAATACTTGTTCATTTAGAGTTCTGTGAAAACGTTCAATTACACCATTACACTGTGGGCTTCTTACAAAGGATTTCGACAGCTCTAGTCCTAAAAATTTCATTTCATTTAAGAAGTCCCTGCTTTCATATTGAGTGCCATGATCGGACCTTAGTTGCAGGGAAGTACCTGCACATATAGCTTTATCTAAGGATCCAAAGCGGCATTTTACTGCTCTTTGTACAGGGGTCAGCGCTTCAAATCTGTTACCTGTCTTGGCTACATGCCAGGATATTATTTCATCATTAAAGTGATCTATGACAGAAAAAAACCAACACCATCCATCTTTTCCGGCCCAGAATTTTTTCCCATCCGTCCCCCACATTTTGTCGGGCTTATCAGTTATGATTCTTCCATCATGAGTTCTTTTACGACCGTTCTTCACTGGACGTTGTGGACTTAGAAGATCATGATCCCGCATTAGTATATTAACCCGATGCTTTGCAATATGTTTATTTGCCTTAGCTAATCGTTTCTTGACCTTTAAATAGCCTTCCCCTTTGAATTTGGTATTCTTCAGGTCCTTTTTTATTAGTTGTAAAGCCTGTGCATCATCAATGGCTGGTTTAGGCCCAGGTTTGGTTCTTTTCTTGGCTATTGGCTTGTCATACCAAGTAGAAGAGCTGTAATTGGAAACATTTAAAATGAGCTGCATCGGAAAGGGCTTTCCTGTTTTGCTATACGTCTCTCTTTGAAGGAATTCCACTACTTTCCTTTTAGACGTTTGATCGCTTCGCTCTTTTTTTTTCGAAGTTCCAATTCCATCTGGAGTTTACCAATAAGCCGTTCTGCCTGTTTTAGCTTAGCGGCTCCAGGATCCTTTTTAAAACCTTGTTTTCCTCCATTGATGAACTCATCCCGCCATTTACTTATTTTGGCTACAGTCACATGATGTTTCCTACTAAGAATCTCAATGTCTTCTCCGCGTAAAAGTTCTAATACAATGGAGGTTTTGGCATTTGCTGTTAAGTAATTCTTTTTCTTCATATCCGATAGTAAAGTTACAATTTTACTACTCGGTCTTAATTAGGGTCAATATAACTTGCAGTAATTGAATATGCATGAGAAAAAAATTCTGTACAAAGTGAAAGAAAAAATATTACCGCAAAATTAGATGGTAAGACCATACGGCTTAGAATTCCATTTGATAAAGTAGAATTTTTCAAACCTTTTGAGAAAGAATCTACAACAATTGATATAGACGACAATTTCATTTTTGTAGCAATGTCTTTTAGCCAAAATCTTTCACTAGAGGATACTTATTCAACCATTAAACGGGTGATAAATGCCACTAAAAAAAGTCTGAAATGTGAGCGTGTAGATGATATTCAAGAAGATTTTAATATAACTGAAAAAATTTTAGAATGCATACAAAAATGTAAAGTATTTATTGTTGATTTAACAGAAAACAAACCTAACGTTTATTATGAATTGGGTTATGC
>JBAVJE010000395.1:0-12226 GCA_049687615.1 Salinimicrobium sp.
ATCCTGGACTATAACTTCACCGCGAAGGTAGAGCAGGATTTTGACGAGATTGCCGCAGGAAAAGAGGAGTGGACCAAAATGATGAAAGACTTTTACAACGATTTTCATCCACGTGTTCAAGATGTGGCCGAAAACGCTGACAGGGAAGTAGGAGAACGAATTCTGGGAACAGATCCTGCGAGCGGAAAACCGGTGAGTGTGCGCCTGGGTAAATTTGGCCCTATGGTACAAATGGGAACTGTGGAAGACGAGGAAAAACCAAAATTTGCGAGCCTTTCCCCCGATCAATCCCTGGATTCTGTGACTTTTGAAGAGGCGATGGAACTTTTTAAGCTTCCGAAGGAATTGGGAGAATATAAAGGAGAAAAAGTGGAGGTGAATAACGGCCGCTTTGGACCTTATGTGAAATTTGGAAAGAAATATGTTTCCTTGGGAAAAGGAGAAGATCCAATTGAAGTAAGTATGGATCGCGCCCTGGAGCTCATTAAGGAAAAGGAAAAGGCAGACGCTCCTATATATGTTTATAAAGAACTTCCGGTTCAAAAAGGAGTAGGAAGATTTGGCCCTTATCTCAAGTGGAACAGTATGTTCATCAATGTGAACAAGAAGTACGATTTTGACAATCTTTCCGAAGAAGATATTGAAGAATTGATAGAGGATAAGATTAGAAAAGAGCGTGAAAAGGTCATTCACAACTGGGAAGATGAAGGGATACGAGTACAAAAAGCCCGTTGGGGTCGTTCAAATATCATTAAAGGAAAGACCAAAATTGAGCTTCCGAAAACTGTTGATGCCGCAAAACTAAGTATGGAAGAGGTAAAAGATATTATCGAGAAGAAGGCGCCAAAGAAAAAAACAGCAAAGAAGAAGGCCGCGGCCAAAAAACCTGCAGCAAAAAAGGCGACAGGAAAGAAAACGGCTGCAAAAAAGAAATAAATGGAACTGGATTTTTTTACAGCCGTTAGTGAAGAACTATTGGACGAGGTGGTGGCATCAAATAACCTGAGATCGACCATTAGAATTCATTCAGAAGGAAAAGCTTTTCCAGGCCTGGAAGGGGTGAAAATTGCCTTTTTTGGAGTACTGGAAGATCGTCTTAATGAGGAGAGAACGGGGGAGCCATTTGATTTTAACAACCTGAGAAAGAATTTTTATCGGCTGTTTCCGGGTAACTGGCATCTTAAAATGGCAGATCTTGGGGATATTCAAAAAGGGGAATCTGTTGATGATACTTACTTCGCGGTGCAATCCGTGGTGTCACAGCTTCTCAAAAAGGGGATTATTCCCGTGCTTCTGGGCGGTAGTCAAGATTTGATATATAGCCAGTACCGCGCCTATGATGGTGTTGAAAGCATGATTAACCTGGTAAACATTGATGCAAGATTTGATCTTGGGGATGCAGATAAACCTATAAGCAACAGGTCTTATGTTGGGAAAATTGTGGTGAATAAGCCATACAATCTTTTCAATTATTCCAATCTTGGCTATCAAACTTATTTCAATTCTCAAGAGGAGATTGAGCTTATGGATCGGCTTTTCTTTGATGCCTACAGGCTTGGGGAAGTGGGCGGTGATGTAAGTATCGTGGAGCCGGTGATGCGGGATGCAAATTTGGTTAGTATTGATATGGGAGCTGTGAGCGCCGGAGCGATGGGTAATTACAGGCTTAGTTCTCCGAACGGGTTTGACGGGAAGGAGATCTGTGCCTTGGCAAGATATGCAGGGATAAGTGATAAGGTATCCTCTTTTGGTGTATTTGAGGTCAATTCAGAATTGAATTTCCCTACAGCTAACATGCTGGTTGCTCAAATATTATGGTATTTTGTTGAAGGAGTGAATTTCAGAAAAAATGAAAATACTATTTCTGCAAAAAAAGAGTTTATTAAATATCAGGTACCTATTGATGATGAAGTGCTTGTGTTTTATAAAAGTCCGGTAAGCGGACGCTGGTGGATAGAAATTCCATTTGTATCCCCAGGTAATACTAAATTGAAAAGGCATACGTTATTACCTTGCACCCAACAGGATTATCTTGATGCGTGCAATCAGGTTATTCCTGAAAGGTGGTATAAAACAAAGCGTAAAAACGAGATTTAACAAATTTTATATATCTATAGCAACATGCATTTTGCCTAAAAAATTGTTTATTAGAAAATAAATAAATAGGTTTACTGCCTTGAAGCTATATGTTCTAACTTTGAGAGATATTATGAGGAAACTTTTTGTGCTTGTTGCTGTAGTTTTTATTCTGGCCTCGTGTGGCCGGGGTGATCAGGGGCAATTGGTTGGTGTGCAGGGAAAAAAATGGCATCCTGAAAAACCTTTGGGGATGACGTTGGTTCCCGGTGGAGCTTTCATCATGGGTAAATCTGACGATGATGTGGCCGCTTTGAAAAATGCACCGCCAAAAACCGTCACCGTTCGTTCTTTCTACATGGACGAGACTGAAATTACTAATTCTGAATACAGGCAGTTCGTGGAATGGGTGAAAGACTCAGTAGTTCGCATGAAACTGGCTATTTTAGCTGAAGAAGTTGGAGAAACTCCCGGTACCGGCGGTATTGGGGAATTTGCTTTTGCAGATACCAATGAAGAAGATATGTCTGTGTATGAAAAATACATGTATGACAACTACTACAGCATGGGAGGATATGAAGGAAGGAAACTTAATAAGGATGTTGATGTGATTTGGGATACGCGTGATTATCCCGATGAATATTACGCCGAAGTAATGGACACCATGTATATCCCAATTGAGGAAGCCTATAACGGGCAGCGCTCGATTGATGTAAAACATTTGAAATTCCATTACAAATGGATGGATATTTCGGCAGCCGCAAGGGCTGAGCCGGGAAGGCGTGAAGATTTTATTAAAACAGAAGAAGTTGCTATCTATCCCGATACTACTGTCTGGATTAAAGATTTTAACTATTCCTATAACGAGCCCATGCATAACGACTACTTCTGGCATGACGCCTATAGCGATTATCCGGTCGTTGGTGTTTCATGGAAGCAGGCAAGAGCTTTTGCACAATGGAGAACCTTATATCATAACGCTTACCGCAAGAAACGAGGGAAGCACGACGTAAACTCATATAGACTGCCCACCGAGGCAGAATGGGAATACGCGGCTCGTGGAGGTCTTGAATCTGCAACCTATCCATGGGGTGGGCCATACACCAAGAATGACCGTGGTTGTTTTATGGCGAATTTCAAACCTTTAAGAGGAGATTATGCCGCTGATCAGGCCTTATATACTGTAGAGGCAAAATCATACGAGCCCAACGACTACGGCTTATATAACATGGCAGGAAATGTATCAGAATGGGTTTTCTCATCTTATGATCCTGCTTCATATGAATATTCATCTTCAATGAACCCATCGGTCAATGACGAGGAGAACATGAAAAAAGTTGTTCGCGGCGGCTCATGGAAAGATGTGGCTTACTTCCTGCAGGTAAGCTCAAGGGATTACGAATATGCCGATTCAGCAAGAAGCTATATTGGATTTAGAACTGTGCAAGATTATCTTGGTACAGATGTAACCCTCAACCAAACACGATAAACAATCCCAATTTTTCACAACTACCTAACAAAAAGAACAGAACCTAAATTAGATTATTATGGCACAAGCAAAGTCGAGTAAAAAATTAATGAACATGGTGTATGGACTGGGTGCTTCCGTGGTTATTCTTGGAGCCCTTTTTAAAATCATGCACTGGCCTTTCGGTAACCTCATGCTTATCATTGGTCTTATCGTTGAAGCAATAGTTTTTGCTGTTTCAGCATTTGAACCTGTTGATGATGAAGTCGATTGGTCACTTGTTTATCCCGAATTGGCAGGTGGAGAGTCTACTGTAAGAGGAGGTGAGCTCGTCGTTAAAGATGAAGAGACTGAAGCCAGGCTTTCACAAAAACTTGATGAGATGTTGCGTGAAGCTAAGATCGACGCCAATTTGATGAACAGTCTTGGTGAAAGTATCCGCAACTTTGAAGGTGCCGCAAAAAATATCACTCCTACTGTTGATGCCATGGCTTCACAAAAGAAATACAGCGAAGAGATGAGCCTGGCCGCAAACCAGCTAGAGTCTCTTAATAATATTTATAAAGTACAGGTGGAATCTGCTTCCCGTCAAACTGAGGTGAATGAAGCTGTTGCTGAAAATGCTGTAAGGCTTAATGAACAAATGGAATCTCTTGCATCCAACCTTTCTTCCTTGAACGGAGTTTATGGCGGAATGCTTTCTGCTATGACCGTGAAAGTCTAAGTTGGTTTTTTAGAACCAGTAATTAAGAATTAAAACCAAATTAGAGAATGGCGTCTGGAAAACAATCACCAAGACAAAAGATGATTAACCTGATGTATCTGGTTTTCATCGCAATGATGGCATTAAACATGTCGAAGGAAGTGCTTACTGCCTTCGGGATGGTCAACGAAAAAATATCTGAATCCAATGCTGCTGTAACCGAAAGAAATGCCAATTTCATGGCAGGACTGGAAGCAAAAGTTGCAGAGCAACCTGCAAAATATAAACCATTAAAAGCAAAGGCCGATTCTATTCATGAATTGACGACTGAGTTTACGGCCTACCTGGAAAACCTTAAGGAGGTTGGCCTTGAAGAAGTAGATGAAGAAGACCGTCAGGATTATGAATCCATGGACAAATCAGCGAAACTTGACGAATACCTGTTCCAGAGTGGAAAACCAAGTGCAGAAGGGAAAGAGTTCCTTGCCGAAGTTGAAAAATACCGTGAAGGCGTAGCAGGGCTCATCGATAAAAATTACTCACAAATCGCGTCTGAAGTTAGAAGTAAATTTAAAACTTCAGAAATTAAAGACAACGAAGGTGTAAACCGCCCATGGCTGGAATACAATTTTGAAGGCTTTCCTTTGATCGCGTCCTTGACCAAATTGACCCAAATGCAGGCCGACGCCAAAGCTGCCGAAAGTGATATTCTTTCAGCAATGATGTCTGGTCAATTAATGACTGAAGTCTCCCTGACCAACTATGATGCGATGGTTATTCCAGATAAAACTGCTTTTTTCAATGGTGAAAATTTCACAGGTAAGGTAGTGCTTGGAAGGGTTGACAAAACTCTGAATTTCGATAATGTGGTCATTAATGGAAAAAAAGTAAGCAGCACTGAAAAAGGGCAGGTTCAACTTAATTTTCCAGCAGGAAACGTAGGACAGCAGGAAATCACCGGTAAACTTGAATTCAAAGAAGGAGATTCTACCGTAACCATTCCCGTGAAGAGCACTTACAGTGTAATTCCAAAACCGAATTCTGCCGTAATTTCTGCAGATAAGATGAATGTGGTTTATCGTGGGGTAGATAACCCTATGACGATTTCCATACCCGGTGTAGGAAATGTAAGTGCCAATGCTTCTGGATTGAGATCTGTGGGAGGTGCCGGGAAATATATGATGAATGTTACTACTCTCCAGGCCCGTGAGGTTACCATAAATGTTAGCGGGGAACTTCCGGGAGGAGAAAGAGTTTCTGATAGTAAAACCTTTAGGGTAAAAGATATTCCAAGACCGGTAGGAACCGTTAGAGGAGAAGATGGTACTGTGAGAATGCAGCGCCAAAACCTTGAAATTTCCACCATTGGGGCATCGCTTCCAGATTTTGATTTCGATCTTGATCTAAGAGTGACGGGCTTTAAATTCAAAGTGCCGGGACAACCTACCATTCAGGTAAGGGGGCAAAAGCTGGATAAAAGTGCTAAAGATGCTCTTCGTCGTGCCGGAAGAGGAGAAGCCGTACAGATCTTTGATGTGGAGGCTCAACTTGCCGGAAACTCAAGTTACAAATTAAAGCAGGTCTCTCCGGTTTTTGTGGAGTTGACCAACTAAAAATAAAACTATGAACTGGAACCGATTTTTTGTTGGATTATGCGGAGTGCTCTTTTCGGTGACATCTTTTGGACAGAATAATATTCTTAATGCCAAAAGTCCCGAAGAGATTGGCGGCCCTACCGTTGCAGAAAAGACCTACGGAGAAAATGAACCATTAGAATATGGGTATGTAGATGATCGCGATGTTCTCTGGGCTAAGACCACCTGGGAAGTTGTTGATCTTGATGAGAGGATAAATTTCCCGCTGTATTATCCAATTGATACCAACCAGATTGGTAGTTCCAGGCGTTCTTTGTATGATGTGCTTATCGCCAGCATAAAGAATGGCAAGATCCAAAACATATATGCCGATTCTTATTTCAATGATAAGCGAACTCTAAAGGATATTGAGGCGGCACTTTCTAAAGTGGATACTACAGATCTTGGAATCGAACAGTATAATGCCGGGGAAGAGATCGACCAGCAGTACATTAGTAGAAGGGATATTTCTTCCGCCGATATCGCTGAATATCACATCCGTGGGTATTGGTATTTCGATAAGCGTCAGGCTGAACTTAAATACAGACTTCTTGGAATTGCTCCTGTAGCACCAGATGTTAACTTTATCGACAGTGCAGAGCCGGCACTGGTTGAGCTGTTTTGGGTTTGGTTCCCTTCGGCAAGGGAGGTGCTTAATGAAGCTTATGCTTTTAATCCTGAAAATACCTCGCAGCCCATTTCGTTTGACCATTTGCTGAATGCAAGGAGGTTCAACGGGGTGATCTATGCCGAAGATAACGTGCAGGGTGACCGGCAGGTAGATGAATACATAAGTAACAACGCCTTTATGCAGTTGCTGGAGTCTGAAAGGATCAAAGAACAGATTAGGAATTTCGAACAGGATATGTGGAATTACTGATCCTTGTCATAAAGAACAATATTTTAAAAGCCTTTCCTCGTGAGAGGCTTTTTTATTTCTAATTTTGGGCATTTAAAAAACTTTTTATGAAGGATTATTTGATCGTTGGTCTTGGTTTAAGCGGAACAAGCCTGGCTTTTCGCCTGGAGAAAAAAGGGAGATCTTTCCTCGTTTTTGACGATGAAAGTCAGGAAGCTTCAAAGGTAGCAGGCGGC
Source organism: Salinimicrobium sp. (assembly GCA_049687615.1). Lineage (GTDB taxonomy): Bacteria > Bacteroidota > Bacteroidia > Flavobacteriales > Flavobacteriaceae > Salinimicrobium. The sequence continues at coordinate 6,977 of JBAVJE010000395.1, forward strand.
TTTATGAATCCGGTGATCCTAAAGCGCTTCACCCTTGCCTGGAAAGCCGATGTTCAGCTTGAAAAAGCCTACGACTTTTACGGCCATATGGAAGACCTTCTCAAAAGGCCATTTTTGGAACCCCTTGAAATCTATCGCAGGTTCTCCTCTGTAGAAGAGCAAAACAACTGGTTCACCGCGGCCGATAAACCTTCTTTGGCACCTTTTTTAGATACTAAACTGGTTCCACACGTCAATGATCATGTTCCCGGTAACTATTCCTTTGGGAAAGTACTTAAAACCTCACGTATTGATCCACGAGCGCTGTTAGAAGCTTATGAAGAACATCTTTTTGCAGAAGGATTCTTGAAAAGAGAACGATTTGACCACGATGCATTAGAAGTTTTTGAAGATCATGTGCAGTACAAAGGTATTAGTGCCAAAAATGTAATTTTCTGCGAGGGTTTTGGAGTGCTTAAAAATCCTTTTTTCAGCTACTTGCCTTTAAGAGGTAACAAAGGCGAATATATTCTGATAAAAGCGCCCGGCCTTGGTCTTGAAGTGGGAGTGAAGTCTTCAATTTTCATATTTCCGGCAGGTGAAAATGATATTTATGCTGTTGGTGCGACCTACAGCAACCACGATAAAACTCCCGAACCTACTGCAGCTGCACGTGAAGAGCTGGTCACTAAACTTAAAGATCTTATCGATGTTGAGTTTGAGGTGATTGACCAGGTGGCAGGGCTGCGGCCTTCTACTATTGACCGCCGTCCAATGGTGGGGAGACATCCCGAATACCAAAATCTATACTGCTCTAATGGCTTCGGAAGCCGTGGTATCCTCATCGCGCCAATGATTTCAGAAGAATTGGTCGACTTTATTGAAAAGGATGAAGCTTTACCCGCTGAAGTGGATATCGCCAGGTTTACCAAAAAGTGGTTTCCTAAGACTTCTTGATTTTTGCCTTTTTTGGATCATAATTAAAGAAGAAGTTGATCCAGATATTTCGGCTCCACCTGATGATTACCGGCAGAAATACAAACAGTACGGCCACAATGATTATAAAGGTGGTCAAAAGTGTCGTTTTAAACAGGTAATGGGAAAGAATAAAAGCGGCTACCGCAAAAGCAATTCCCAAAGCATAACTCACATACATGGCACCAAAAAAGAAAGATGGCTCCATCTTGTATTTGGTTTGACAATTAGAACAGCGTTCGTGCATGTCAAAAAGCTTTGAGATCTTGTAGGGGTTATCCTCCTTATACATACTTTCTTCATGACAAACAGGACAGGTTCCTGTAAAAATGCTGTATAATTTACTTTCTTTAAATGATTTCATAAGCTGGAATGAGAATAACAAATTTATAAAATTAAAGCTTGGAAGAAGTTCCCCTTGTTTAAGTTATTTTTTATAAAGATTTTGAGGGTTTTGAATTCCGAAAATGTCTTGTCTCAGATTCCTTCCGAAGAAAATGTAGAAAAAGAAACAGAACTTACTATCGATCTCTCCGGAAGAGTTTCCAAGGGAAAAACCTACTACACTTATTTGGGCTCCCTTACTCCACCTGTGCGTACTGTAGGTATGGACTGGAAAGTGTTTAAAGAACCAATTACAGCTTAAGGCGAACAGATTCATAAATTCAAGGATCTTTACTCGAATACTTCCAGACCGATACAGGATCTCAACAACAGGAGAGTCCTTAAAATCATGAATTAAAGCAAATAAGGAACAAGAGGCGGATCTTTCGGCCCTTATTATTTGGTCAACATACATGTGTAGGGAAAGGCTTTTTTTTAGCTTGAAAAATGAGCATCTTTGCAAAAAATTGAAGAAGAATGTTGAACATCCACAACTTATCGATTTCTTTCGGGGGCGAGAATTTGTTTGAAGAGATAACTTTTAGGCTTGGCGCCGGCGACCGGGTGGGGCTTATTGGTAAAAATGGGGCTGGAAAGTCTACTATGCTTAAGATCCTTTCTAAAGAAATGGAACATGATACGGGCCAGATTGCTGCAGATAAAGATCTTAAAATTGGATTTTTGAAGCAGGATATCGATTTTGTGGAAGGCCGTACCGTCCTTGAGGAATCTTACCAGGCCTTTGAGGAAATAAAACGTCTGGAACATAAACTGGATGAAATCAATCGGCAGTTGACAGAACGTACAGATTATGAAAGCGATTCTTATCACCAGTTGATGGTTGATCTCAATGATGTGCAACATCAATACGAGATTCATGGAGGTTACAACTATGAGGGAGAAACAGAACGTATTCTTCAGGGACTGGGTTTCAAGAGAGAAGATTTCAATAAACTTACCGATACCTTTTCGGGAGGTTGGAGAATGCGTATCGAGCTGGCGAAACTCCTGCTACAGCAAAATGATATCTTGCTGCTGGATGAGCCTACCAACCACCTTGATATAGAATCTATTATCTGGCTCGAAGGTTTTCTCAACAATTATCCGGGGGCAGTTGTGATCGTTTCTCACGATAAAATGTTCCTGGACAATGTCACCAACAGGACCATTGAGATCTCTTTGGGGAGAATATATGACTTTCATAAACCTTATTCCAAGTACCTGGTGCTTAGACAGGAACTGCGGGAGCAACAACTAGCCTCGCAAAAAAACCAGGAGAAACAGATACAGCAAACTGAAAAGCTGATAGAGAAATTTCGTGCCAAAGCTTCCAAGGCGAGTATGGCACAATCGCTTATCAAGAAACTCGACAAAATCGACAGGATTGAAGTGGACGAGGATGATAATTCAGTAATGACTCTTAAGTTTCCGGTTTCGGTCGTTCCGGGCAAGGTAGTGGTAGAAGCAAATGATGTTTCCAAGAGTTACGGTGACAAAAACGTACTGCAACATATCAACCTGCTCATAGAAAGAAATTCCAAAACAGCATTTGTGGGGCAGAATGGCCAGGGAAAATCAACTTTGGCCAAGATCATTGTAGGAGAACTTGAACACAATGGGGAATTGAAACTGGGGCATAATGTGCAGATAGGCTATTTCGCCCAAAACCAGGCCGAATATCTTGATGGCTCCAAAACCGTTCTTGATACCATGATAGATGCCGCCAATGAATCAAACCGTGCGAAGGTTCGGGATATTCTTGGTTCGTTCTTGTTCCGTGGAGAGGAAGTGGAGAAATATGTACGGGTTCTTTCTGGGGGAGAGCGCAACCGGCTCGCCCTGGCTAAACTAATGCTTCAGCCGTTTAATGTACTGGTGATGGATGAACCTACCAACCACCTGGACATTAAGTCAAAGAACGTGTTAAAAGATGCTCTAAAGAGTTTCGAAGGCACGTTGATCCTGGTCTCTCACGACAGGGATTTTCTGCAGGGGCTCACCAACAAGGTCTATGAATTCAAAGATCATAAGATCAAGGAGTATCTGGGAGATATTGATTTTTATTTGGAGCAGCGCAAGATGGCAGATATGCGCGAAGTAGAAAAAAGAGATGTGGAGAAGAAAGCGCCTAAAGAGGGCAATAAAAGTGCATGGAAAGATCAAAAAAAGCTGAAATCTCTTAACAACAAGCTAAGCAATATTGAATCAAAGATCTCTAAAGTGGAAAAAGAGATAGAGAAAAAAGATCTTGAAATGGCTGCCAATTACGAAATGGCCATGGCACAGCAGGATTTTCTGAAGAAATATAAGGAGAAGAAGAATGAGCTTGATAAGTTGATGGAGGACTGGGAAAAGGTGCAGGAAGAAATAGAAGTTAACAGCTAAAAGTTTAAAAATATTTTTTAATTTTTAAACTTTTACCGGTGCGGTAAGTCTAACCATGTAATTATGGATAAAAGAAAGATCATTCTCTCAGCTATAGGTGTAGTGCTTATAGTAGCAGCCATCTTTGGCGCAAAGGCAATTATTGACAGTAATGTCAAAGAAAAACCACAGGTTTCAAAAGTTATAAAAAGCGTATTTGTCGATACCGTCAGCAATGGCACAGTGCCTATTGTGGTTCCTGCAAACGGAAGTGTTACAGCCTTGAGAAAGCTAGAGCTCTTTGCCGAGGTGCAGGGTATCTTCCAGAACAGCAGTCATGATTTTCGTCCGGGGCAGAAATATCGCAGGGGCGAGGTGCTTTTGAGTGTCGATTCGCGTGAATATGCTGCCAGTGTGCAATCCCAGAAAAGTGATCTCTATAATCGCATCACTTCGATCATGCCCGATCTAAGACTTGATTTTCCGGAAGCTTTTCCCAAGTGGGAAACCTATCTATCCAATTTTGATATCAATAAACGCATCGCTCCCCTTCCCGAGACAGGATCTGAAAAGGAGAAATATTTTATTACCGGCCGCGGAATAATCTCGGCTTACTACGGGATCAAGAATCTTGAAGAGCGTTTGGGAAAATATAATATTATAGCCCCTTTTGATGGGATTTTAACCGAAGCCCTCGTGAATAGGGGAACCTTAATTCGCCAGGGACAAAAACTGGGAGAATTTATTGATCCTACCATTTATGAGCTGGAAGTCTCTGTGGCTAAAAAATTTAGTGATCTGCTTCGCGTAGGAGAAAAGGTGGCGCTGACCAACCTTGATGAAACCCAAAACTACACCGGTACCATTAGCAGGGTGAACGCTAAGGTTGACCAGGAGACCCAAACCATTGAGGTCTTCATTAAAGTGAACGGTAACGACATTCAGGAAGGTATGTTCCTGCAGGCTCAAATTGATGCCAAAGACGAAGAGAACGCGCTCGAGATCCCCAGGGAATTGTTGGTTGACAGGTCAAAGGTTTTTGTCGTGAGGAATGCCCAATTGCAATTGGTGGAAGTGAACCCGGTTTTCTTCGGAAAAAATACGGTGGTCATAAAAGGGCTTGCAGACGGAGAAAAGATGTTGTCTGCAAACGTGCCGGGGGCCTATTCCGGGATGTTGGTCTCTATTCAAAATGAAAACGGATCAACTAAAAGCGACAGGCCTTGAGAAAACTGATTGGTTATTTTATTAAGTACGAGGTCGCCGTAAGTGTGGTGCTCATTGCTTTTGCCATTTTTGGGATTATGGGTGCCCTTCAAATGAAGTCCTCTTTTTTTCCGCTTCAGGACTCCAGGATCATAAACATAAATATAGCCTATCCTGGTTCGGCTCCAGAGGAGATCGAAGAGGGTATTATTCTTAAAATAGAAGATAACCTTAAGGGGCTGGTGGGAATTGACAGGGTAACCTCAGTGGCTCGTGAAAGCGGTGGTTCTATTACCGTAGAGATCGAGCAGGACGAAGACATCGATGTCATGTTGACCGAAG
>JBAVJE010000396.1:0-9858 GCA_049687615.1 Salinimicrobium sp.
ATCCTGAAGAACAAAAAATACAAGCAGCTTTTTCGCTATGGTGGCGGCGAGAGAAGAGCCGAGCTTTACTACATGGGCGAAGAAGATGCTATAGATGAACTTGTGATCTTTGGAAGTGATGAAGAAAAAGGCTTTGGAATCGCCCGGGTGACCGGTAACGATATGGAGCCGGAAGCCATGATAAGGTTGTTTAAATCTTTCCAAAAAGGAGACTTAAATATAAGTGGACTTCCCGATCTAAACGGATTTAAGGATTAGGTATTAGAAAAAGAAAAATAGAAGAGGGCTCAAAAATCGCATTTTTGGGCCCTCTTTGATTTTATATTCCAGTGTAATTCTGTGGGGTGATTTGCTTAAGCTCCTGTTTTATTTCTTCGGAAACTTCAAGGCTATCGATGAATTCTGAAATACTTTGTTTATTGATCGCTTCGTTGGTCCTTGTAAGGCCTTTTAAGGCCTCGTAAGGATTAGGGTAAGCTTCTCTTCGCAAAATGGTTTGAATGGCTTCAGCGACCACTGCCCAGTTGTTTTCAAGATCGCTATTGAGCTTCTCTTTGTTCAGTAGGAGTTTGTCCAGACCTTTTAGAGTTGAAGCAAGGCCTATAAGGGTGTGCCCAAATGGAACTCCAACAGTTCTCAGGACAGTACTGTCGGTAAGGTCACGCTGTAAACGGCTTACCGGTAATTTTGCCGAAAGATGCTCAAAAAGGGCATTTGCAATGCCTAAATTTCCTTCACTGTTCTCGAAGTCTATAGGGTTTACCTTGTGTGGCATGGCCGAGGAGCCTACTTCGCCTTCTTTTATCCTTTGCTTAAAATAATCCATTGAAACATAAGACCAGATGTCTTTATCGAGATCAAGAATTATGGTGTTGATTCTTTTTAGAGCATCAAAAAGAGCAGCCAAATGGTCATAGTGTTCTATCTGAGTAGTGGGGAAGGAGTGATGCAACCCCAGGATGTCCTGTACGAATCCGGTTCCAAATTCTTTCCAGTCTACGTGCGGATACGCCACTTTATGAGCGTTGTAATTTCCCGTAGCTCCACCAAATTTGGCTGCAAAAGGAATTTGTTTCAAGAAACTAATTTGCTCCTTGAGCCTCTGCACAAAAACTTCAATTTCCTTTCCCAGGCGTGTAGGGGAGGCCGGTTGCCCGTGGGTTCTGGCCAACATTGGTATATCTTTCCAACTCTCCACAAGACTTTCCAATTTTGCAAGCAGCTCTTGCAGTTTTGGAGTATAAACCTCTCGCATGGCATCTTTTATGCTTAACGGAAAAGCGGTATTGTTGATGTCCTGTGAGGTAAGTCCAAAATGTATGAACTCCTTGTATTCTGAAAGTCCGAGCTCGTCAAAACGCTTTTTAATAAAGTACTCAACCGCCTTAACATCATGGTTAGTGACTTTTTCGATTTCCTTGATTTCCTGGGCCTCTTCAATAGAAAAGTTGGTGTATATTTCCCTTAGCTGCCCAAAAACCTCATTTTTGACAGGTCTCAACTGGGGCAGATCTGAAGTGCACAAGGCGATAAAATATTCAATTTCTACTTTAACGCGATAGCGAATTAGCGCCTCCTCGCTGAAAAAAGAGGATAATTCTTTTGTTTTTGAGTAGTACCGGCCATCAATTGGCGAAATGGCTTGTAAAGGAGTCATGAGGCTATATTAGAATTAAAGGATAAAGATACGTCTTCATGTTAATCTGAAAAACATTTTCTTTCCAAGGCTTTGACTAGGCTTCAGAAAGGAGCATTTCTACCAGCCGGGGAACCCCTACCGAAGCTTTTTCGGCATAAATCTTTAGATCCTTTTGTGGGGATATAGAAGGTTTGGGATCTATAAAGTAGACCGGAGTGTCATTTTTGATAAATTCAACAAGCCCAGCGGCCGGATACACTTGCATGGATGTGCCAATAATAATTAAGACATCAGCTTCCGAAGTGATTGCCATGGCTTTTTCCATCATTGGCACAGCTTCTCCAAACCAAACCACGTGTGGCCGTAGCTGGTGATTATGTTCGCAGAAATCTCCCGGGTTGATATCTCCTTCCCAGTCCAAAATAAGATTTTCGTCAAATGTGCTGCGAGCTTTTTTTAATTCGCCATGCAGGTGAATCACGTTTTTGCTACCCGCTTTTTCATGTAGATCGTCTACATTTTGAGTGATGATATGCACCTGGTACTTCTTTTCCAGTTCTTTTAATGCCTCATGTGCAGGATTAGGTTTCACCTCTTTTAGTTGCTTTCTTCGCTGGTTATAGAAATCGAGTACCAGTTCCATATTCCTTTCCCAACCTTCTGGAGTAGCCACATCCAAAACATCATGGCCTTCCCAGAGGCCATTTGCATCCCTAAAAGTTTTAATTCCGCTTTCTGCGCTTACTCCGGCTCCGGTTAGAACCACTACTTTTTTCATGCTGTTCAAATTTTCCTAAAAAATAAGCATCTTTTAATAATTTTCATAGCACTTACGGGATAGGATCAAAAGATTGAACCCCGGAATTAACGGTAGATTGCTTATTTTTGCGGCCATGAAAGCCGATCCCAAACTTCTCGAATATCTGGAATCCTTTCTCACTCCACAACGTAAATCACGGTTTGATAGGGTGATAGGGCAAAGGACGAACCATTTTACAGTGGTGACAGAAGATGTTTACCAGTTGCACAATACAAGCGCAGTGGTTCGAAGCTGTGATGTTTTTGGCATTCAAAACCTTCATGTGGTAGAAGAGGTGAATCTCAAAAGAATTGACCGCGAAATCGCGATGGGAGCTCAAAAGTGGGTTGATGTCAATCGTTATACTTCTATTAATGATTGTATTGGGAGTCTTAGGAAAAAGAATTACCGCATTGTGGCTACTTCTCCTCACGAAGGAGCGCCTATTCAGGAATTTGATATTACTCAGCCGGCAGCTCTTTTCTTCGGAACAGAGAAAAATGGTCTTTCTGAAGAAGTGCTTAAAGAAGCCGATGAATTCATTAATATTCCCATGTTTGGGTTTACAGAGAGTTTAAACATTTCGGTTTCTGCAGCAATAATTTTGCAGGGGCTAACTGCCAGGCTTCGAAACTGCAATTTTCCCTGGAGACTTTCCGAAGAAGAGCAACTACAAAAGCGTATAGATTGGGCGAAAAAGAATCTGAAAAATGGAGATGAAATTGTTGAAGACTTTTACTCCTGCTAAAATTTTAACTACATTGAAAACTTTTATAAAAAGTACATGACGCTTTTCTTTTACGTTGTTATTGGGATCATCACTTTTGTGGCGTTTCTTCATGCCTGGTCAAAAAAAGAGTACGATCTAAGCCGAACGGTGGTTATTAACAAGCCTAAGACTGAGGTGTACGCATATATTAGACAACTCAAAAAACAACCTTTATGGATGCCATGGTTTCTCAATAATCCTCGCCATGTGATCAAATTTAAGGGAGAGGATGGAAAAGTGGGCGCTACTTCTTACTGGAAAGCCATTAACAAAGTAGAAGGCATTCAAAAGATCGTAAAAATACGGGAAGGGAAGCTGTTGGAAACCGAATTGCTTTTTCTTAGACCTTATAAGTCACTTTCTCTAACTTATATGGCTGTAAAAGAAATTGAGCCGGAACGCACAAAAATGGTGTGGGGCGTTAAAGGAGTACATAAATTTCCGGCTTCGGTGCTGTTGATGTTTTACGGGTTAGATAGGGCTATTGGAAAAGATTTCGAAGCAGGCTTGCAAAATCTAAAGCATCAACTGGAGCGTAATTAGAAAATCAAGTTCTTGTCTAGTCCTAAATAAAAAGGAGCGCTAATAAAGCGCTCCTTTTTTATCCTTCAACAGGGATCTTTACCTGTTCAATACCTTATATTCCTCATAGCACCCGCTCATCGCGTCAAGAATTTGCAGGTCATTGGCGGTTTCGATAAAATCTTTGGAGTAATTACAACGCCTTAAAATTTCCTCGATGTCCATTTTATTAACTTGAAGCACAGCCATAAGGGTTTGACGATCAAACTTTTTTTGCAAAAGATTTCTTATCTCATCATCCTGCTTCATCTCCCTGAGCTTGCGCATTTGCTTCGGCTGTTTTCCAAAAATATTATACAGCGCATCGGCGGGATTGAATACTGCACCAAGAACTTTTGAGACTGCACCCGGGCTTTGTTCTCCGCCCTCATAACCTTTATCCAGTCCAGAAATACTGTACCTGTAGTTATCGTAGATAGGAATGTTTTTCGCATCGATCTCGAGATAACCAGTAAGCTGCACCGGCCTTACGACCACTTCTTCAAGAGCGATCCCAATTTCGGTCATTTTCACCTTTACTGAACCATACTTCATCCAGTCATTGGTCACTTTGACCCGAATTGTTTTAAAACCCAGGTAAGAAAAGTACAGCGTATCGTTAACGGCAGCATTGATCGTAAAATCTCCTTCTTCAGATGTTATCGCACCTCGCACCTGGTTGAGGTTGATGACGTGAACATTTTCAATAGGCAGGTCATTAGCCGCATTAAGGACTTTACCTGTCACTACTGTGGGTTCCTGGCCAAAGGCCATAAATCCAATCAATAAAAAAAGAGACGTGAAAAAATATTTCATGCTGTTTATTAGGCTAAGTTCTTAACTCATAAAAACCATACCAAATTTTCTTTTGTGATTATCTTTTTGATCTTCTTCTTTTGATGGAGCTTTCAATGTTGTTGCTCTTGCCGCCACTCTTTTTACCTCTTCTTTCTCCGGAAGTAAAATCTGAAGACCTTCTTTTTCCTGAAGCACCTTCTGAAGACTTTCTGCGACCTTTGGAAGCAGATTTTTCAAAACCACGTCCGCCTTTTTCTTTTCTTGAAGATTTTCTACCGCGGTCTTTTCCGGCACTTTGCTTGGTCACCTCAACATTGATGCTACGCCCGTGCAACTGAAAATTCTCGAAAACAGCAAGAACCTCATTGGTCTTGGAGCTGTCAACATTAAAGAAGGAAAAGCTGTCTTTTACTTCTACCCTGTTTACATCATCGCGGCCAAGATCTAAAGTCGCTTTCAGGAAATCTTTCAGGCTCATCCAATCAAAGTCGTCTTTGGCACCCACATTAATAAAGAAACGGGTAGTATCACCTTCTTCTTTATAAGGTTCCCCGGCAGCTTTAGCATTTAGATCCTGTGCATTGTTATAATAATTGAAGAAACGTGTGAATTCTACTGAAAAGAATTTCTTTAAAAGTTCTTCTTTGGTAAGACCTTCAAACATTTCGTTGATACTTGGCAGGTACCGGTCAATTTCGTGGTTGATCTTCGTGTCCTTGATCTGGTTGGCAAGGTGGAACAACTGCACATCACAGATTTCTGTACCATCAGGAATGTCTTTTCTTTCGAAGGTTTGCCCAATAGTACGTTCAATATTTTTGATTTTTCGCACCTCACTCTTGGATACGATAACCATGGAAACCCCGCTTTTACCGGCTCTTCCTGTACGTCCGCTTCTGTGGGTGTAAGTTTCCATCTCATCAGAAAGCTGGTAGTTGATTACGTGAGTAATATCGTCAACATCAATTCCTCGAGCGGCTACATCTGTTGCCACCAACATCTGGATTTGTCTACTCCTAAAGCTTTTCATCACGAGGTCTCGCTGATTCTGACTTAGATCTCCGTGAAGGGCGGCTGCATTATAGCCGTCTTCGATCAATTGTTCTGCTACTTTTTGTGTATCACGCTTGGTTCGGCAAAAGATCACAGAAAATATATCCGGGTTTGCATCTGCAAGTCGTTTAAGTGCTGCATAGCGATCTCGGGCACTCACCACATAGTATTCATGGGAAACATTAGACGTTCCGGTATTTTTAGTACCCACAGTGATCTCTACGGGGGCACGCATAAATTTTTTGGCTATGGTCGCTACCTCTTTTGGCATTGTAGCAGAGAACAACCAGGTGTTCTTTTCAGAAGGAGTGTGGGAAAGAATAGCTGTTATGTCTTCAAAGAAGCCCATGTTTAGCATTTCATCTGCCTCATCAAGTATACAATACTCAATATTTGTAATATCTACCAGTCTTCTATTGACCATATCCTGCATACGACCCGGAGTAGCTACAATGATTTGCGCTCCTTTTTTGATCTGGCTGGCCTGGTCTGTGATACTGGCTCCTCCGTAAATGGCAACCGTATTAAGACCTTTGTAATATTTTGAATAGTTTTTTAATTCGTTTGTGATCTGCAAGCAGAGCTCTCGGGTGGGAGAAAGGATAAGTCCCTGAGTTTTTTTACTGTCAACGTTGATCTTTTGGATAAGCGGAAAACCAAATGCTGCGGTTTTTCCGGTTCCGGTTTGTGCAAGTGCCACAATATCTGTGTCCTGCTCTAATAAAATTGGAATTGTTTTTTCCTGGACTTCACTCGGGGTTTCAAAACCCATGTCGGTAATAGCTTGCAGCAATTGAGCATCAAGCCCAAGTTGTTGGAATGATTTCATTCTTAAATGTAAGTATTCGATTATATTATGTGGGTGTTACATAAGAAGCGAATCGACATTCTTAATCCTAAACTTCCAGCAACACATCCTCACCCTGAGGAATTTCGAACGGCAAAGGTAAGCTTTTATTTAAGATATGGAATTATTTGTTTTTTTGGCCAAAAACTCAATCAATTTGCGGGTTGCGCGAGCACGATGACTAAATTCGGCTTTTTCTGAAAGGGACATTTCGGCAAATGTCTTTGAGCTTTCTTCTGGTTTAAAAACGGGATCGTAGCCAAAACCCTGTTCTCCTTTCCTTTCAAAAATGATATTTCCATCGCATATTCCGGTGAAGGAATATTGCTTTCCATCAAGGTCCATAGCAATAACTGTCTTGAACCGTGCTTGGCGATTGGTTTCATCTTCCAGCTCCCCCATGAGCTTATCAATATTTGCTTCACTGCTTTTGTCTTCACCTGCATATCTCGCCGAATGCACTCCGGGCCTGCCGTCAAGAGCCTCCACCTCAAGTCCTGTATCATCAGCAAAACAGTCATAACCAAATTTTTTCTTCACAAAATCCACTTTTTGAAAGGCATTGCCTTCAATGGTCTCAGCGGTTTCGGGAATGTCTTCATAACAACCTATGTCTTGGAGGGACAATAGCTCTATGTGGTGCGGTAATAATGCCTTTACCTCTTTAAGTTTATTGGCATTGTTTGTTGCAAAAACCAGTTTTATAGGTTGAGATTGTGTCATAGCAGTTATTTGTGGTGATAAGGTTCGTTCTTAAGAATAGTAAAGGCGCGGTATAGCTGTTCTACAAAGAACAGCCGCACCATTTGGTGCGAAAATGTCATTTTTGAGAGGGAAACTTTACTATTGGCTCTTTGGTATACTTCTTCGGAAAATCCATACGGGCCGCCAATAACAAAGATGAGCTGTTTCATCCCGCTGTTTAGGCGTTTTTGGATGTACTCTGCAAAACCTTCCGAAGAAAATTGCTTGCCGTTCTCGTCAAGTAAAACCAGGAAATCTGATGGTTGTATCTTGTCCAGGATGAGTTTTCCTTCCATGGTCTTTTGTTGCTCAAAATTCAGGTTTTTGGTCTTTTTGAGATCGGAGATGATCTCAAACTTAAAGTTGTTGTAGTGGCCAAGCCTGTTCACATAAGTGGCGATGAGATCTTGTAAGGTCGTATCATCTGTTTTGCCTACGCTGAGCAATTTTATGGTCATGATGTTAAATTAGTGTTTACTTTGTAACTTTAGCAAAAATAGGTACTGCGATGATTTCAAAAGAACAATTTGAAAAGGAAATTGAAATAATAATAGATAATGCCCTTAGAGAAGATATTGGAGATGGAGATCATAGTTCTTTGGCTTGCATTCCCAAGGAAGCGCATGGCGAGGCGAAATTATTAGTTAAAGATGAAGGAATATTGGCAGGGGTGGAGTTTGCCCGAAAAGTTTTTGCTAAGGTAGATCCCGAAATGAAGGTCAAGGTGTTTATTGAAGATGGAAAGCGGGTGAAGAAAAAAGATATTGCTTTTCATGTAGAAGGACGATCGCAGTCTATTCTAAAAGCAGAACGGCTCGTTTTAAACGGAATGCAGCGTATGAGCGCCATTGCCACCAAAACCCGGGCATTTGTTGACAAACTTGAGGGCACCAACACAAAGATCCTGGATACCCGCAAGACCACTCCGGGGATTCGTGCTTTGGAGAAATGGGCGGTAAAGATTGGAGGTGGAGAAAATCACAGATTTGCCCTTTATGATATGATTATGCTAAAAGATAACCATATTGATTTCGCGGGCGGGATCAATACGGCCATTGAAAAAACGCGACGATATTTAAAAGACAGAGATCTTGACTTGAAGATCATCGTGGAGGCAAGGGATTTGGATGAGATTAGGCAGATCTTGGAATCTGGAGAGGTAGATAGAATTCTGCTCGATAATTTTGATTATGAGGAGACCAGGCAGGCGGTCAAGTTGATAGACGGCCGGTGTGAAACAGAATCCAGCGGTGGTATAACCCTGGAGACGGCTCGCAAGTATGCTGAATGTGGTGTGAATTTTATTTCCAGCGGGGCTTTAACACATTCGGTTCATAATCTGGATCTCAGCTTAAAGGCCATTTAAGGCATGAGTACTGAGCAGCCAAAAAGGAAAAAAAAGAAGCCATGGGTGCGCTGGTGGACCAGCCATGCCAAGCAGGTTATTCTTCCGGGACTGGAGGGGCTTTCTCTATATGATCTCATTATCATTTTTTACGCGGGTATTGTAAAAGGTACTTTTTCGGCCCGTGCCAGTGCGATCTCCTTCAGCTTTTTTATGGCGCTGTTCCCTTTCCTGCTGTTCATTCTTAACCTAATTCCCTTTATCAATTTTATTGACGATTTTCAAATTCAGTTTCTGGATTTTATTGATTCTCTGCTTCCGCCGGAAACCAGCGGATTTTTTGATCCTATTTTTTACGATATCGCGGCACGCAAAAGGGGAGGACTACTTTCCTTAGTGTTCGTGCTATCTATATTTTTAATGGCAAATGGCGTCAATGCCGTGTTTTCGGGTTTTGAGTTTTCATATCATACCAAAGTCAACCGTTCTATTATCAGGCAATATTTTATTGCGGTAGGCGTATCGGTAATTCTGGCGCTATTATTGCTTACTACTGTTGTAGTTACAGTTTATCTAACTTACCTAACTGAAGATTTAAAGAGCCTTGGTGTGGTAAACGATGCAGTGATTTGGGCCGATATTGGCCGTTATATCATTTTTACGGCTATGATTTATTTGATCGTGGCAACGCTATATTACTTTGGAACCAAACAGGGCAGGCTAAGCAGGTTCTTTTCAATAGGTTCTTTTTTTAGCACTTTCTTGATTGTAGCGACAACATTTTTGTTCGGGATCTACATTGAAAACTTTTCAGCTTATAACGAGTTATACGGCTCAATTGGAGCCCTTTTGATCTTGATGGTGTATATATGGATAAATTCTAATATATTGTTACTTGGATTTGAACTTAACGCTTCTCTTATAAAACTCAGGAGACATTAGTTTTTAACTTTACCTAAACTTAAATTATGAAAAAAACTGTTTTATTAATTCTGGCTGTCCTTTTTATGGTGACGGCAAATGCCCAGCGCAAGGTTGGAGATGCAACTTTGCCAAATTCTGAAACTTTTCAGGAACAAACCCTCGTGCTTAATGGCGCCGGAGTAAGAGAAAAGCTTTGGATCGACCTATATGCCGCCGGACTTTATCTTGATCAAAAAACTTCCAATGCAAATGATGTTTTGGATGCTAATAAACCAATGGCTATGAAGCTGCATATTGTTTCTAAACTCATTAGTAGCAATAAAATGGTAGATGCCGTAACCGAAGGATTTGAGAAATCTACCAACGGAAACACCGCGCC
>JBAVJE010000397.1:0-2122 GCA_049687615.1 Salinimicrobium sp.
CTAAAAACAGCCAATCCCACCTGCGTAATGTAATTGTGAGAAAAGCCGTGAAAAAAGATCTTCAAAGGTTGCTCCAAGCCATTAAAGGTCGAAAGCATATTAACGCCAATCTCGTGATTTGAAAGTATTTTCAAATCGTTGTCGCTAAATTTCCTGTTCTTTTTTATCACCAGCGTCTGGGTCGCATTAAGGGCCATGGCAGCAGCCGTTATGCTGTTGCTTTGCCTTATTTTGAATTTAAACGGATACTTCTCTCCAAAAGCCTGGAAATATGCCTGGGCCTGATCTGCATTATAACGGGGTACCATTTCCTCGGCATCCTCCTCTTTATGAAAATGAAGGATGAATTTGGCATTTTTGACATCCTTCTCTTGCGGGGTTCCAAATACCCGTAGGGAATTATAAAAGAACTTCTTTTCTTGACCTATGGAAGCCACACACTGCACTAAACCGGAATATTCATAGATGGTGTCAAGATATAACTTGCGAATATCATCATCGGGAATATCTTCCAGTCTTTGGCTGAAGAATTTACGTTGCAGCCTGAAAGGATCAAATTTGACCTTTCGATAATTGAATACAGGCTCTTCGGAAAACTTAGAAGCAAAAAACTTTTTCTTCTCCTGTTCGATGTTAAGAGGATTCAGGTAATTAAGCAAGTCTATCTGCCGTACCAGTCGGTCCAAATTTTGGTCGATTTCAAAAAGACTTGCGTAGGGGCCACGGGCGATTTCAGACATTTTTTATTAATTTTTTAAAATTCTGTTTTTCCTGGAAAAGAGCGCAAATACAAGCAATTATTCTGAACCTTCCAAGCCTTTACAAGTTTTAATTTATTTATTCGATTTTTGAAAAACCTTATTTTTTCACAAGGTCATCATCCCAGTTTTTCACCTTGGGTTCACCCAACTTATCAACAGATTTGGCGACCAACATGGAAACAGCGGCATCTCCGGTCACATTGACCGTTGTGCGGCACATATCCAACGGCCGGTCCACGGCAAAAATAAGGGCCAGACCTGCTTCAGGAATGCCCGCCTGGGCCAATACAATCACGAGCATCACCATACCTGCTCCCGGCACTGCTGCCGAACCTATCGACGCCAAAGTGGCCGTCGCGATGATACCTAACTGAGCCGAAAAAGAAAGATCCATACCAAAGGCCTGGGCAATGAAAACCGCGGCTACGGCCTGGTAAAGACTGGTACCATCCATGTTGATGGTAGCTCCTATTGGCAGCACAAAACTTGCCACCTCCTCATGTACGCCCATATGTTCCTCTACCCTCTCCATGGTTACCGGTAATGTCGCTGCGCTGGAACTGGTAGAAAAAGCCAGTAACTGGGCAGGTGCCATTCCATTTTCAAAAAATGCGGGAGTCTTTCCGGTGAAAATCCACACGATAAGTAGATAAAAACCAATCATGAGAGCCAGACCGGCCAGTACCGTAATGGCATACATCGCGAGTGCCTGAAAAAGATCGCCGCTGGGCGATTCCACAACCAGGGCTGCCAAAAGTGCAAAAACCCCGTATGGTGCCATGAGCATAATGAGATCAATAAGCTTCAGAATAACTTCATTAAACCCGTCAAAAAAGGCTTTTACGGGCCTGGATTTTTCTTCAGGGATCAGGATTAAGCCAATTCCGAAGAAAATGGCAAAGAAGATCACTTGCAACATGTTGGAATTGTCTCCCGCTGCTGCAAAAATATTGCTAGGTACCAGGTCTTCCAAAGCCTGCAAGGGACCACTGTCCTTTTGTTTTTGCGCATCGGCAATCCTTACTGATGCATCGCCTTCATAACTGGCGATCAATTCATTCCTGGTTTCCTCAGAGATCGTGCTCCCGGGCTTCACCAGGTTCACCATTCCCAAACCTATAGATACTGCAATAACAGTGGTAATAACGTAGATAGAAATGGTGCGGGTTCCCATCTTGGAAAGCTTGGAAATGTCTTTAAGATCTGAAATCCCTTTGATAAGAGAGGCAAGGATCAATGGCACTGCAATGAGTTTGAGCGAATTGATAAAAATATTTCCGAAAGGCTTGATCCAGTCGCCAATGAAATCGGCACCCCAGGAAAAATTTGTCATCAACAGGGCGAAAACAACTCCCCCAACC
>JBAVJE010000398.1:0-3784 GCA_049687615.1 Salinimicrobium sp.
GTGATGACCTATTCGAGCTGGTAAAGAAAAGCCGGTTGGATATGGGCCAAAAATTCTATTTTATGGCTGGAACAGCCGAAGATGAAGAGATGGTGGCAGATCTAAAAAAGATGCTAAGCCTTCTGGAACAAAAAGGCCTTCCTCAGGAAAATATTAAGATTAAGATTGTAGAAGGGGCACAGCATAATGAAGCCTCGTGGAGCAGAGAGTTTCCGCAGGCCTTTCTTTGGCTTTTTCCGGAAAAGTCTTCACAGATGATTTTTAGAATAAAAGACAACTAAAAAACAACTTTCAGGTAATTTGTACCTTTGGAAAAACCTTAAGTAATGGAACTGGTAAAAAACGAAAAAAGGTATTACAGGCTTGCCTTTGGGTTGGCTTTATTTACGGTTCTCTATAATATTCTTGAAGGGCTGGTTTCGGTTTATTTTGGATATGAAGATGAGAGCCTGGCTTTGTTCGGCTTTGGGGCAGACAGTTTTATTGAGGTGATTTCTGGTTTGGGAATTCTCCATATGATTGTGCGTATCAAACAAAACCCCGGCAGTAACCGCGACAAGTTTGAAAAGACTGCTCTTAGAATCACTGGGGTGGCATTTTACCTGCTAACTGCAGGCCTTGTAATTTCCAGTATTTATAATATATGGACAGGACATACCCCAAAAACCACTTTTTGGGGACTTGTCATTTCTATTGTTTCTATTCTTATGATGTGGGCCTTGGTTTGGGGCAAGAGAAAAGCCGGACACGAATTGAATTCTGAACCTATACTTGCCGATGCCAACTGCACCCTCGTGTGTCTTTATATGTCGGTGGTGTTACTTGTAAGCAGTGGTATCTATGAATTTACCGGCATAGGTTTTATCGATAGCCTGGGAGGGCTTGGATTGGCCTGGTTCTCTTTTAGCGAAGGCCGTGAGTGTTTTGAAAAAGTGAACAGTGAGAAATATTGTTCCTGCTAAAATGAAAAAGCCTTTTTTTCTTAATTTATGAACCTTTTCAGAAAAAGGTGGATACTTTAATGCAGTAGCATGGCTATATTGCAACCAACTGGATGAATAGGAGATTTGAAGGTGCAGATCATTCTGAAAACGCATGGAGCAAACGCCTGCACGTCCCCTTAAAGTT
This sequence comes from Salinimicrobium sp., assembly GCA_049687615.1. Classification (GTDB taxonomy): domain Bacteria; phylum Bacteroidota; class Bacteroidia; order Flavobacteriales; family Flavobacteriaceae; genus Salinimicrobium. The sequence goes on from JBAVJE010000398.1 coordinate 1,129, forward strand.
CCTTTTGGAATAGTAGGTAAAGCTTATAAACCCGAAACTTCTATTTAACTTGCAGGAAAAAATTGCCGCGTCCTAAAAAAAGCATAGCACCCAAAAAGGTCAATTTCAGGGAGAGTTTTGCTTCCCTTAAATACATTCCGCGGTTCTTCAGGGAGATTAGGAAAGTTAATCCCACGCTCTTTTTTCTCAACCTGTTTTGCAGGATCACCAATGCTATTTTACCGGTCGTTATGTTATGGCTGGGAAAACTTATTATAGACGAAGTCGTAGTGCAAATGGCTGCGGAAGTCAAAGATATGGACAGGCTTTGGATGCTGATAGCTTCGGAATTTGCCATGGCTGTGTTATCAGATTTGCTAAGCAGGGCGATAAATTTGACCGATGGTTTGCTTGGTGATCAATATTCCATTGATACTTCGGTAAGGATCATTAGAAAAACTTCGGAAGTTGCCCTTGATGAACTGGAAGATTCAGAATTCTACGATAAGCTCGAGAGAGCAAGGCAGCAAACCACCGGAAGGGTAGGGCTTATGTCGAACATCCTCACCCAGGGGGAAGATCTCATTGTAATTGGCTCTTTGGTCGCCGGAGTGGTCGCTTTTGAACCCTGGCTCATCCTGCTGCTTATAGTTTCTATTGTTCCCACTATCATTAATGAGATCAAGTTTAGCGGGACTAGCTATTCGCTTGCCCGCAGCTGGACACAGGAACGCAGGGAACTGGATTATTTACGGTACGCAGGTGCCAGTGATGTGACCGCCAAAGAGGTGAAGCTTTTTGGCCTTTCTGAATATCTCGCCGGAAGGTTCAAAGGTCTTTCAGATAAATATTATATACAGAGTAAAAACCTCGCCAAACAAAGGGCCGGATGGGGTTCCTTTTTTAGTATTATTGGTACCACAGCTTACTATGCGGCTTATGTACTCATTATCCTGCGTACCGTTGCCGGAATTTTTTCGCTGGGGGATCTCACCTTTCTCTCCGGTTCCTTCAACAGGTTAAGACAAAAGCTACAGGGATTTTTTACAAGGTTTACCGCGATCACCGAGAGCGCGCTGTACCTGCAGGACTATTTTGAATTCCTGGATCTTACTTATCACGAAAATACTTCCGAAGGAAAACTGCCACTTCCGAAGAAACTCAAAAAAGGTTTTGAATTCCGAAATATAGGTTTTAAATATCCAAAATCAGACCACTGGGTGGTTCGAAATATCAATTTCAACCTAAAAGCCGGGGAGAAACTTGCTTTTGTGGGGGAGAACGGCGCGGGAAAAACCACCCTGATCAAACTTTTACTGCAATTTTATGAGCCTACAGAAGGAGAAATCCTGTTGGACGATATCCCGGTGAGACAATACGAACGTGTCGCTTACCAGCAATATTTTGGCGTGATCTTTCAGGACTTTGTTAAATTTGAACTCACCCTTAAGGAGAACATCGCGATGGGGGAGATAAGGGAAATTGAAAACCAGGACAGGATAGATATGGCAGCTCAAAAAAGCCTTGCCAGTGACGTGATCTCGCAACTGCCTCTGGGGTATGACCAACAGTTGGGAAAACGCTTTAAGCAGGGAAAAGATCTTTCAGGCGGACAGTGGCAAAAAATAGCGATTGCCCGGGCATATATGAAAGACGCGGAGGTGCTTGTGCTTGATGAGCCTACTTCGGCCTTAGATGCGAGAGCTGAAACCGAGGCTTTTGACAGGTTCATCAACCTTACTCAAGGCAAAACGGCTGTGATCATTTCCCACCGCTTTAGCACGGTGCGCATAGCAGACAGGATTATGGTGCTTAAAGACGGGGCTGTTTTGGAAATAGGTACTCATGAAGAGCTCATGAATAACCAGAAGCTCTATGCCGAACTCTTCAACCTGCAGGCCGCTGGCTACAAATAAAAATTTTGGTTTTCATTCTAGTTTGGTCAATTTTTGAAGGAAAAGATGAACTCAAACTATGGCAAAGCAAGGGCATTGTGGTACGGGCTGAAGCAAAATTTTTGATGTTCCATGTAAAGCCAAACTGAAAAAGGATTTGACGGGATGCTCCTTAAAATTGAGGAAGATAAAAGGCAGCTGAAAACTCAGGGTATAGGCCAGGGCCTTTTGACCAAAATGTATTAAATTGAGGAGAGGATCCAAAAATAACCTTTTCGATGTCTCTTTACTTTATAGCTTTACTTCCCGATGATCGTCTGCTTGAGAAGATAGGTAATATCAAGAAAGAGATCAAAGAGAGTTATGGCCCCAGGCATGCCTTAAAATTACCGCCTCACATTACCATTCAAATCCCTTTTGATATGGCTGAAGAACTGGAACCGGTTCTGGAAGAAAGCCTGGTGAATTTCTCAAGGAATGAAGAGGAATTTGAGATCGAACTCAGCGGTTTTGGAGCATTTAAACAAAGGGTGATTTTCATAAAGATTAAGGAACCTACAGCCATCAATGAACTTCATGTCGGACTACAGGAAGTGTTAAAACAAAGCGTGGGACTTGATACTAAAGAGCAAGTAGAAAATTTGCATCCTCACATTACCCTGGCGACAAGAGATTTGAAAAAAGAGGTTTTTAGAGCAATTTGGAATGAATTTAAAAACCGGGAGTTTTTAAGTTCATTTATGGCAAAAGAGCTGTATGTCTTTAAGCATAATGGTAAAACC
>JBAVJE010000399.1:0-1936 GCA_049687615.1 Salinimicrobium sp.
GTTATATCCTGTACTGTACCACCAAAAATAATTTCTCCATGTCTGTTCCTGGTAAGTTTTCCCCGTTCATGAACCCATTTTATTTTTCCGCCTGGTAAAACAATCCTGTGCTCATAATCCAGATCTATAAAATTCTTTAAGGACAGGTCTATTGCCTCTTGAAAATTATCGAAATCATCGGGATGTACACTTTCAAGAAAAGTTTCTAACAAAGGTCTAAAGTTGCTTTTTTCGCGCCCCCAAATGTTATACACTTCGTCTGACCAGAATAGTTCTTCCTTCTCGAGATTTCTTTCCCAATAACCCAGTTTGGCAATTTTTTGCGCTATCTCAAGTTTGGTTGTATTATCCTTTAATTCCCGAAGAGCATTTTCTTTTTCGGTTACATCCAGATTGGTGACCAAGGTACAATCCTTCTCATCAAATTTTAAATGGTAGGCAAAGGCTTCCACTCTTATTTTTTGACCATCTTTTTTAATTTGATCACATACCGAGATTCCGGTATTACCTTCCTGCAGATGACCATTTTCCAGGTGCTCCAGCAACTTAGGGATATCCCTGGAAGTTCGAAGATCTTTGATGCTCATATCCAGAAATTCCTCCCTGCTGTAACCGTAGTGTTTTATTGCCGCCTCATTGACATCCACAATGTTTAGAGTCTTACGATCATAGATCCAGCTTGGCAGGGGTCCGTATTTAAAAAGAAGCCTGTTGTTTTCATTCGAAACCCGTATTTTATCCTCGGCTTTTTGTTTTTCTGAAATATCTCGGAAGATTAATGAAGTTCTCTTCTCCCCGCCTGCAACAATGAATACTGAAGAAGTGAGTTCTCCCGGAAATTTACTTCCGTCTTTGCGAATAAAGGTCACCTCTGCTTTTACATATCCATCTTTCTGACGTTTCTTAATAGCTTCAGCCACCCGATGGTCCCCGGGATCCACAATATTTAATCTTCCTGCTCTGCAAATCTCTTTCTCTGTCATTTGAAGCATCCTGCAGGCCGCAGGATTGGCAGCCAATATGTGACCATCGGTAACAGTAAGAAGTATCCCGTCCATACTGTTCTCAAAAAAAGAGCGATACTTCTCCTCACTTTCGACAAGATCGATTTCACAGCAATTATCTTTACTGTCATCAAGCTCGTTTTTTACCAAATTTTCAAGCGAAAAAAGCAAGCGCGCGGGCCGGTCAAAAAAGAAGTAATCCTGTATACCCTGATCAAGAAATTGTAAAGCAGAATGTTCACTTTCAAAATCGGTCAATAAAAACATAGAAGCAGCAGGAGCCATTTCACGTATAATTTTCCCTTGTTCTGCTGAAAAATTTCCGGACTCAAAATGGTCTGCAAGCACTACATCAGGTGAAAATCCCTGCAATTGTTTTTGTACCTCTCCAAAAGCTTTTAAAACAAGAAAGGAAGTTTTGAAGCTCCCCTTTTTCAGGAGTTCTATTATCTTTTCTTCCCGGTTTGCACCGGAAAGATATAGGATCTTTAATTCTTTAATCATACCTGTAGGGGGTTGTATGCCTTTTCGTAAATCAGCTAAATGCAGAACACATAATGATTCGATTAAATGCCAAATTTACTGGGCGAATATAATGTTTTTCAATAGTAGCTGAAATTTACTTTTATTAAAATCCCGTCCCATTGCAAAAATCTCAAGAATAAAACTCCCTGAAATTCACCGAATAACATCTATACTGTATACTTTCACGAGCATAATGGATCGCGAAATTTTATTTAAATAGTAAATTTTAAATATAAGTATTTTCCTACAAATTTTTATGGCTTAATAATGCCATAAACATAAAAAGCTCCTCGTTTTCACAAGAAGCTTTTTGGGTGGAAGACCGGGTTCGAACCGGCGACCTCTGGAACCACAATCCAGCGCTCTAACCAGCTGAGCTACAACCACCATTTTAATCGGATGCAAAT
>JBAVJE010000400.1:0-1676 GCA_049687615.1 Salinimicrobium sp.
CTTCGGGAATGGTCATAAAATAACGGATAATATCAGGATGGGTAATGGTCACAGGCCCCCCTTTTTCGATTTGTTTCCTGAATAATGGAACTACCGATCCATTAGAACCCAGGACATTACCAAAACGTGTTGTTATAAACTTTGTTTTTTCGGAACCATCTCTACAGCAAGAGTGATACAGGGACTGGACATACATTTCTGCTGCCCGCTTGGAAGCTCCCATAACATTAGTTGGGTTCACAGCCTTGTCTGTTGATACCATCACAAAATGACCTACTTCATATTGAACTGCCAGATCTGCAAGATTTTTTGTTCCCTGTATATTAACAAACACAGCCTCGTGTGGATTTTCTTCTATTAGAGGCACATGCTTATAAGCTGCAGCATGATAAATGACATCTACAGCTCTTCTCTTTAGGAGCAACTCAAGACGATTTCTATTACCTACATCACAGATTACACACTTGAAATTAAGATCAGGAAATTTGCTCTGAACTTCGAGCTGTAAGTTATGAAGAGGTGTTTCGGCCTGATCCAGAATAATTAACAATTTAGGATTATATTCAGCAACCTGTCTTACAATCTCACTCCCAATTGAGCCCGCTCCTCCAGTTACCAGAATAGTTTTTCCGCTAAGCTGCTGTCTTTTATTTTCTTTATTTAAAAGAATTGGCTCCCTGTCTAAAAGGTCTTCAATTTGAAGAGATTTTACTTTATGAGAAACAGATTTTTCATCTTCGTAATTGGAGACTATAGGAGCATTATATACTTTAATATTGTTTTCGAGACAATCTTCGACTACTGCAAATTTTTCTTCAGCAGTAAGTGTATTTTCAGACAAAATTAAGGCGCTGGCATCCAGTGCCTTTGCTTCATCACTTATTTTTAATCCGTTGTATACTACCGGTTTTCCCAGAATCCTGATATTTCTTCTGGTACTGTCATTAGTAATAAAGCCACGTATATCAAATCTCTTTGGGTGCTCGATTTCAAGTGCTCCCGCTATAGAAATGGCATTTTCATCGGCACCAAAAACTATTGCCTTAATGAGGTTCTGGTTTTTCTGGGTTCTTTTAAAGTATTCATATACCTGCTTCACCGACAAACGGAATAAAAACAACAGGGAAAAAGAAACAAGAAAATAAAATATCAGACCAGCGACCAGGAAGATTTTTTCTCCTAATAAAAAATAGCTAAGATAATTTATAAACAACAGTGTTATAAACGTACTAAAGCAAGCTAGCATGATCTTTAGTGCATCGAGATATGAGGAATGCCGAATAAGCCCGGCATAGGTCTTAAAGATGAAAAAGAAAAAAGTGTTTACCCCTACTACCATAAGCATGCGCTGAGAAATTGGCAACAGGTTATAGAAGTGGGAGGTGAGATCTTTAAGCGCCATTGTCGTAAGAAAAACAGAAACGATAATAATCGTAATATCTATACCCAATATGGCCCACCTTGGGAGATATTTGATATTACGAATATCCAGACGGTTTTCGGAGGATAATATTTGCTGAAAGGCGTTATTTAGTTTTTTTCCCATTTTATCTGGTTTGGGACAAATTTTTACTGCAGAAAAGTTTTAATTGCGTTGCTTATTCTCTTCCTTTCTTCTTCACCTAAATTAGAACCGGAAGGAAGACATAAACCACTTTTAAAAGCCGACTCAGCTA
>JBAVJE010000401.1:0-2154 GCA_049687615.1 Salinimicrobium sp.
GGAAGCAGGTCGCTGCACTACCTCACCTGCAGCTATTTGATTGGCAACATGGTCTGGTAAGAGATGAATAACATCGGTCATGTACTACGGATTGGAAAATATAGATAAATCGAAGTCTATGATCCAAAGAAATATTAGCAGCAGAATTGCAACAATAACCAGCACCCGCATATTGATCTCACGGTTGCCGCGGTTACGGCTCGTTCTACGCGCCTCGGCCCATTTGGATCCAAAATCTATGTCGTTAGTGATTTCCTTATACTTGTGAAACTTGGAATCAAAACTATAGATATTGCCCTCGTCCTTGCCCTTATAATACCGCGGAGTGTAATTATAGCGCTGGTTCTTTCTGATTTTATAGAAATTGATTTTCAAACTGCTCGTCTTTATTTCCCGGAAAACTCAAATTTACTGAAAAAGCTCAAGAAATCCGAAGGTTGTCATACAAACTATCAACCTCAAAAACAGTGCCGTGAGGTATGGATTATAGTCGCGCGTCTTTTCTTAGCTGAGCCATCTTTATGGCCGCAATTGCAGCTTCTGCACCTTTGTTTCCATGTTTTCCGCCGGAACGGTCAATAGACTGCTGCATGTTATCATCTGTAAGCACACAAAAGATTACCGGAATATCGCTGTTCACATTCAGGTCTTTGATCCCCTGCGAAACAGCTTCGCACACGAAGTCAAAGTGTTTGGTTTCTCCCTGGATTACACTTCCAATGGCAATAATGGCATCAAGCATATCATAGCTTTCCTGCATCTTCTTGCAGCCATAGATCAATTCAAAACTTCCGGGAACATTCCAGCGCACGATCTTTCGGTCAAGCACTTCATTCTCCAAAAGCACCTTTTCAGCACCCAGGTAAAGGTTTTCGGTGATGTTTGAATTCCATTCAGAAACAACAATCCCAAACCTGAATTCCTTCGCGTCTGGGATCGTATTCTTATCGTATTCTGAAAGATTTTTTCCTTCTGTAGCCATACTATTGCATTGCCTGAGCTTCTCCAAGATATACCGCTACACGGTTAGCTTCGGGAGATTCTGGGAATTCTTCTTTAATCCTGTTCAAGTGCTTTTCAGCAGTACTTGGATCCTCAAGTTGTAAGGCAGCTAAGGCCGCTTTCAAAAGAAACTTAGGAGTAGTAAAGTTGTTCGACCTTACATTGGCTGCATCCTCATAATATCCAAGTGCTTCTTCCGGTTGATCCAACTGAAGGAAAGCGTCTCCGATTCCACCTTTTGCAAGCGCCGGTAGTATTTCATCATCACTATCAAAATCATCAAGATTATCGATAGCTTCCTGATATTTATTGGTGTTGAGATAGGCCATTCCTGCGTAGTAATGCGCAAGATTTCCCGCCTTGGTACTTCCGTAGTTCTCAATAATATCTTCAAATCCAAATTTTCCCTGTCCGCCGGTAAGCGCCAGGTTAAACAGTGAATCACTTTGGGTTGCAGGTGCCTGCATGGCAGTCTCAAAATACTGCTGGGCCTGGAACATTTCATTGGCAGCTTCAGCTTCCTTAGGCTCTTGTATGAATTTCTCATATCCAAGATACCCCAGGATAACCACAGCGGCGACACCAACAATGATAAAAATGAATTTTTGATTACGGGCAACCCACTCTTCAGTTTTGCTTGCCCCCTCATCGAGAGAATTAAATACCTCAGCAGTTGTTGAATGATCTTCTGCTGAATTCTGCAGCTCTTCCTTAGTTCGGGGCTTATGTCCTCTTTTCTTGTACGTTGCCATAAATAGTCGTTAATTGGAAGGCAAAAATAGAATATTTTCTTAAAATTAAAAGGGAAATAAATTGTTTATTTATGCTAATTTGCACTGCCTGAGACCAAAAAAATCTCATTTTTGAAGCTTGATTAATTTTGCTGAAGTACAGCCGTTTATGTTTCTAAGATCCCTCTCCTTACTTAATTATAAGAATTTTGAATCGACAAGTTTCGATTTTGACCGCAAAATCAACTGTCTTGTGGGCAACAACGGGGTTGGCAAAACCAATGTACTTGACAGCATTTATCACCTTTCTTTCGGAAAAAGCTATTTCAATCCCATCACCAGTCAAAACATAAGGCATGATGCCGAATTCTTTGTGGTGGAAGGTCTTTTCGAGAAACAGGAACGGGAAGAACAGATTGTC
>JBAVJE010000402.1:0-1703 GCA_049687615.1 Salinimicrobium sp.
TTTTGATCCCTTTGAATTAGAGGATCTGCGCTGTCTAAACTTTTTTTCTTTTCATCCAAATGGAGATGGAGCGTTGTCTTTAGAAAATCTACGATAGCGTCAACTACCACCCCGGTATTTTCAGACTTTATATCACTGCCCATAAAATGGCTTTTCGGCTCCTCCAGTCTCACCAGTTTTTTAAATTCTTCGGGAGTTGAAAGTTGCTCATATACTTCAGGGTATTCCTCTACTTCAACATGTTTATCTTCCTCCAAAAAGTTTTTATAGTAAAATAAAGTAAGTACAGGGCAATTGATCTTCTTATAAGTTTTCTCATTCATTGTTGTCCCCACGAGCACCTGCAAATCTACCAGGGCATTTGAAGGATAAACTGTATCAAAATATTGAGGGGCTGCTTTTTCTTCATGATCAATTTTTCGTTCATCCCCAAAGGAAACCAGTTGTGCCAGTTCATAGCCCCAGGGAGAATTTAACAGGAAGGAACCATCGAATTCATCTTCTATATTCGGAGACATATTAATGAGCGCATATACAGAATCTGGATAAGTAGCAGCCAGTTTCAAAGCGAGGGTGCCTCCGGTAGAAGTGCTCATGATGATGACTTTATTTCCGATCTTTTTTCCAATAACCAGGGCTTCTTTAGCTGATTCCCAGGCGGTGATGGAAGAAAAATCCTTTAAGGCTGCGGTTGGTTTTAATCCATGGCCTGCCCATCGGGAGAGGTAAATATTGGCTCCCAGAATATCTGCGATCTTAACATTAACAGGGTATCCATCCCGCCAGCTGCCCGCGAATCCATGCAGATAAACAATACTGAATTCTGTCTTTTTTGGAACTTCATTTTGCCACAATATTCTGGCCTCATTATTTTTTCTCACCGGTTGCTCTGCCTCCCGTAGTTTGACATAGTCCTCCAGTGCGGGCAGTTGATTTGGCAGATGAGGTAGACCGGCATCATAATGGGGGTGTGGAATCCTTGGCCCGGAAAACCAGGTGACCACCATAATTATGACCACTGCTCCGAATATCCAAAAACGTTTCTTCATGAGATATTTTTCAACGAGAAAGGGTGAAAATATGATTAATTTCACCCTTTCTCTTCCAATTTAATAAAACAACTAACAAGTAAAGTACTTGTCTTAAATATATTAGTGGTTTTTCAAATCTTCTTTAAAGTTTTCTGAATATCATTTTTCCTCTTTCTTCCAGCAGAAAAGTCAAAAAAAGCAGCTCAAAAAGACCTTTTAAACAGCATTAATTTTTTTTAGGTTAAAATATATTTAATCCTCTTCTTCATCTTCACCATTCTGATCGTCGGCACTAATGAAATTTCCGTCAGCATCAAACTTGAGTTCTATGCCATTACTTAATGTCACCTCATAAGAACCGTTGCTTTTTTGTTCAGCTTCAACGATACTAAGGTCTGGATAATTTTCTCCTATGTAGTTCTGGATGACACCCGGCAGTTCAGAAATCAAGATGTCGTCATCATCCTGTTCATCTTTGGCCTGTCCAAGAAATTCACCATCAGCATCAAAAATGATCTCGACATCATTGCTAAGCTTTATCTCAAAATTCCCATTGCTTTCCTTTTCGGCCTTTTCGATACTCACACCAGGGTAATTAATCTCAATAAAACTTAAAATATTCTGCGGAAGATTAGATACCGAGTAATCTTCATCTCCGAAATTATCATCCCC
>JBAVJE010000403.1:0-2412 GCA_049687615.1 Salinimicrobium sp.
CCGGCTCTTAGCCTTTGGCTATTAGCTTTTAGCCCTTAGCCGTTCACTTGCGCCGTCACTTCGAATCAGCCGTCAGTTCGAGTGGCTTTTGTGAGCGTGAGCGAGCAAAAGGTGTATCGAGAACAGAGACGGCTCAATTACCCGTGGTTCTCGATATAACTGCCGGGCTACCTGTCTGCCGATAGGCAGGCTCGAACTGACGGAGTCCGTTGCAACTTCCGGGAATGCTATAATTTGGAATTTAGCGTTTAAAATCTGAAAATTTCAGTCTAGTTTCTAGTCTCTTTAGAAAAATACCTTTTCAGAATCTGCCCAAACTCAAACATATCCTCAAAAGAACAGTAGAAAGCTGCCGGAGCTAACCTTATCACATTCGGTTCCCTCCAATCAGTAACCACCCCATTTTTCATAAGGTAATGGAATAGTTCTTTCCCCTGTCCGTGAATAAATACAGAAAGTTGCGTTCCACGTTCCTGCGGAGTAATGATCTCAAAATCAGCATTAACTTCCGCAGCGATATCTTTAAGAATGAACTCCAGAAAAGCAACGATTTTTTCCCTTTTTTGGATGAGTACCGGCATACCCACTTCTTGGAAATATTCCAACGAAGCCAGATAAGGTGCCAGGGCCAGGATCGGCGCATTGCTTACCTGCCAGGCATTGGCGTTGGGCTCGGGTTGAAATTCAGATTCCATGAGGAAACGTCGCTCCTTATTATGCCCCCACCAGCCTTCAAAGCGCGGAAGGTCTTTCCTGTTATGGTATCGTTCATGAATGAAACATCCGGAAGCATTCCCCGGTCCGGAATTCATGTACTTATAGCTACACCAGGCGGCGAAGTCTACATTCCACTCATGCAGCTTTAACTCTACATTACCCGCCGCATGGGCGAGGTCCCAGCCCACAAAAGCACCGACTTCTTTCCCGGCCTTGGTGATGCTTTGCATATCCAGCACCTGCCCGTTGTAGTAATTTACGCCGCCCATCAAAACCAGAGCGCACTCCTCTCCTACTTCTTTAATGGTTTCAAGAATATCTTCCTTCCTAAAATGATGCTCTCCTTTCCTTTTTTTTACCTCCACGATCACCTCTTCAGGATCAAGCCCATGAAATCTCACCTGACTCGCGATCATGTACTGGTCACTCGGAAAAGCTTTTTCTTCCATGACGATCTTGAACCGCTGCTGCGTGGGCCGGTAAAAGGACACCATCAGCAGGTGGAGGTTTACAGTCAGGGTATTCATTACCGTCACTTCGGAAGGTTTCGCTCCCACTATCGGCGCCAGTTTTTCCGAAAAGCGTTCGTGGTAGTCCCACCAGGATTTCTCGGCCTGAAAATGTCCTTCCACCGCGAGTTCCGCCCAGTCGGTCATGACCTCATCCACATATTTCTTCGCGTTCTTAGGTTGCAGACCCAAAGAATTTCCCGTGAAGTAGATCACGTCTTTGCCGTTGACTTTTGGGAAATAGAATTTGTTTCGATAGTCTCTTAAAAGGTCTTCCTTATCGAGTTGTTGGGCGAATTCTGAAGTGTTTTGGAAGTTCATTTGGAGAATTTGTTTCAAAAGTAAGAATTAGTGATGAAGTAATGTAGTGATGAAGTGACGTAGTGAATTATTCCATAAAATTTTTTTCGATTGTATAAGGATAAGGACAGTTCCTTTATATTAGCTAGAACAGATAACCAACTTAAAAACAACAAGATGAAATCACACCAAGACCTTACTGTTTATCAAAAATCCATGGATTTAGTTGAAGATATTTATCGGATAACTAAAAATTTTCCGTCAGAAGAAAAATTCGGAATCACAAGTCAAATAAGAAGATCTGCATTCTCCATACCTTCAAATATTGCTGAAGGTGCTGCAAGGCATTCAAAAAAGGATTTTACCAGGTTTTTATACATTTCATTGGGTTCATTGGCCGAATTAGAAACTCAGCTAGAGATTTCTGGCCGACTAGAATATATGAGTGAAACAGAAAATATGCAAGAAGAATTGATCTACATCCGTAGAATGTTACTTAACCTCATCAAAAGCATAAAGGAGTAAAATACGTTTTTTAAGTATTTTACACGGAGTGATCAAGCTTTACTGCATCACTCCATCACTTCGTTACTACGTCACATTTTCCTCCTACTAATTGTAAGTCCGTCTCTAATGGGAAGCATCACCGTTTCCAATCGTTCATCTTCGGCCAACAACTTGTTGTATTCCAGCAAAGCCTTAGTAGATTCGTCATCTTCTTGTACCGGCTCTACCACTTTTCCACTCCAGAGGACGTTATCGGAAATGATCACTCCCCCGGGACTCAACTTTTCCATGATAAGCTGAAAGTATTTTGGATAATTAGGCTTATCGGCGTCGATGAAGACGAGGTCAAATTCCCCTTTTAGAGAGGGAATAATTTCAG
>JBAVJE010000404.1:0-3339 GCA_049687615.1 Salinimicrobium sp.
TGAACCTCCCTCTAAAATGGGAATTCCCAGGAGGAAAGGTAGAGCAGGGTGAAGAATTTGAATCCTGTTTAATCAGAGAGATTAAAGAGGAGTTAGGCGTAGAAATAAATGTTATAGAACGTCTCCCTTCCAATAAACATCACTATGCGGATCAAAAAACCATAGAACTTATTCCATTTCGCTGTTCCCTACAAACATCTGAAATACATTTAAAAGAACATCGCAAAATTGAATGGGTACCTATACAGGAATTGAACAGATTTGACTGGGCAGAGGCTGACATTCCAATTGTTCAATATTATATGCAGAAATATCAATGAATTTCGAAACTGGACTTTACGAACAGCTAATAAATAAACTTGTTAAGAATAAACTGGAATCGATTGATTCAGAGAAATTCCACATTAGTGAAACTTCCTTGGACAAGGAGGAAGCCTCCCAATATCTGAGTCTTTACTTGGCTGATACCATAAAATTTGCTCTTAACGAAATAAAGGAAAAAGATCGTCCTCTAAAACAGATAGAGCTTTCAAATAAGATAATTCAACTTCTAAGCACCGAACTCAAAAATGTAGAATTGAATGAAAATTTGCTGGAGAGTGAAGGAAAAATTCTTCAAGCTATTTTCTCAAAACTAAATTTTCCCTATCGTGATTTAGAAGCAAGATTAAAAGAAATTACACCATATACCCGTTTAAGCCAAAGCGAACTTTTTACCGGTAACAATGTTGGAATTTCATTAGAAAGCGAACTGAGAAAAGAAATTCTCTCGGCAGATGAAATTTACTGGTTAGTCTCTTTCATAAAATATTCTGGAATTCGAATTTTTAAAGAAGAATTAGAAGAGTTTACTAGAAGTGGAAAAAAATTAAAAATCATCACCACTTCCTACATGGGTGCGACCGATGTCAAGGCCATTGAATATCTTTCCTCGTTGTCTAATACAGAGATTAAAGTATCTTACAATTCTGAACATGAACGTTTGCATGCCAAAGCTTATCTCTTTATAAGAAATTCTGGTTTTCATACTGGTTATATTGGTTCATCTAATCTTTCTCGCTCGGCTCTAACCAATGGTCTGGAATGGAACCTAAAGGTGACAACTCAAGAAGTTGGTCACATCATAGACAAATTCCAAAAGACGTTTGAAACGTATTGGGAAGATCCTGAGTTTGAATTATATAAAAAAGGAAGAGATAGAGAAAAATTAAGTAAAGCTCTAAAAAGACAAAGCACCTATGGGGTAAGTCAGCTCAATACATTTTTTGATTTAAACCCTTATCCATACCAAGAGGAAATCCTTTCAAAATTGGAATCTGAAAGGGAGATTCATAACCGAAATAAAAACCTTGTTGTTGCGGCAACAGGAACTGGAAAAACTGTTATTTCAGCTTTTGATTTCAAAAGGTTCTATTCTCAAAACCCTAACGCTAACTTTCTTTTTGTTGCCCATCGAAAAGAGATTTTACAACAAGCACAATTAACTTTTCAGCACGTCCTGCGTGATTCTAATTTTGGAGAACTTTGGGTAGGTGGTAATGAACCTTTCAGCTATAAACAAATTTTTGCATCCGTTCAAACTTTAAAAAATCGTCTTAAAATATTGGACTTAGCACGAGATTTCTTTGACTACATAATAGTTGATGAAGTACACCACATAAAAGCAGATAGCTATCGTCCAATCCTTAAGAGATTTGATCCTAAATTATTATTAGGATTGACTGCCACTCCAGAACGTATGGATGGAGGAGACATAACAGAAGATTTCCAAAACAAAATTGCTGCAGAAATAAGATTACCTGAAGCTCTCAACCGAAAACTGTTAAGCCCTTTCCAATATTTCGCCCTTTCTGACACTATTGATTTATCTAATGTAAACTGGAGAAATGGAAAGTATGAAATAAAAGAACTTACCAAATTATACACTGAAAATGATAGACGTGTTTCAGACATTATTAATAACTGTGAGGAATACTTGACCGATATTCATGATGTACAAGCTCTGGGATTTTGTGTGAGTCAAGAGCATGCACAATACATGGCTGAAAAATTTATTATAGCAGGTTTAAAGGCCAATTATTTGGTGAGCAATAACAGTTCAGAACGTGACTATTTAAGAGATCAACTTCTGAAAAAAGAAATCAATTATTTATTTGTCGTAGACATATTTAATGAAGGTATAGATATTCCAAATATTGACACCGTCCTCTTTTTACGGCCTACAGAAAGTTTGACTGTTTTTTTACAGCAGTTAGGCCGCGGGCTTAGACTTGCCGAGAATAAAGAATGTCTTACTGTTTTAGATTTTGTTGGGAATGCCCGGCCTGAATATGATTTTGAGCACAAATTTAGAGCCCTCGTAGGTAAAACTCACACTTCTATAATCAAGGAAATTGAAGATGAATTTCCTCATCTGCCTTTAGGCTGCTCAATCGTCCTGGAGAAGAAGGCCAAGGAAATTATTCTAAAAAATGTTAGAGAAGCAACTGAATTTAGAAGACCACAGCTCTTACTAAAAATTAAAAACTTTAGGCATCATTCAACACTGCCGCTCACATTGAACAATTTTTTAGAGTTTCATCACCTGGAGCTTCAGCAAATCTATAAAAAAGGAAGCTGGAAAAGATTATGTGCAGATGCAGGCGCTATTTCAGACTTTAATGAGCCTCATGAGAAAGAACTCACCTCCTGTATGCAAAGAAAATTGATTCAGTGCAACTCTCTTAGTTATCTGAAATTTATTCAAAAAATTATATCAGGAAATGTCACTTTTGAATTACTTACGAAGGAAGAAGAAATAATGTTTCTAATGTTCCATTATGACGTATGGCAAGATGCCGGTACAAAGTTAAACTTTGAAAATATCAAAGAGAGTATAACCTCCCTGGCGAAAAACAAAACAATGCTTCAAGAGATGCACGAATTTATTGAGTATCAAATTGAAAAAATTGAGTTTATTGAAAAGGACATTAAACTAAGTTTTCCTTTCCCTTTAAAACTCCATAGTCGATATAACCGGGAAGAAATTTTAGCAGCAATAGGGTTGAGTTCCTTCAAGAAGAAATCATCAAATCGAGAAGGATCGGCATATAATAAGAAACTGAATGCAGAAGCCCTATTCGTTACTTTGAAAAAGACAGAAAAGGAATATTCTCCAACAACCATGTATGAAGATTATGCTGTAAACAAAACGTTGTTCCACTGGCAATCCCAAAACAGTATTTCCCCAGATTCTCCAAAAGGTGAATCATACATAAATCATAAAGAATTAAATAAAAAGATCCTTCTTTTTGTAAGAGAGCAAAACGTGGATGAATACGGCCTTACAATGTCCTATAC
>JBAVJE010000405.1:0-5496 GCA_049687615.1 Salinimicrobium sp.
ATCTGCTTCTTAGCCTCTTTTATTTGCTCTGCTTTTTCTCTTTTACGAACTCCCATAGCTTCAATTATCTTTTACCTTTATTTTTAGCACCAGCATGACCCCTAAAAGATCTTGTTGGTGAAAATTCACCTAGTTTGTGACCTACCATGTTCTCTGTAATGTAAACAGGAACAAATTGACGCCCGTTGTGAACAGCTATTGTTTGCCCAACAAAATCAGGAGTGATCATTGAAGCCCTCGACCAGGTCTTAATAACCGCTTTTTTTCCAGATTCGGTGTTTTGAGCAACTTTTTGTTCCAGTTTATAGTGAACGTAAGGTCCTTTTTTTAATGAACGTGCCATATCTTATTATTTCTTTCTACGTTCTACAATATATTTATTACTCGACTTCGTCTTAGAACGGGTTCTGAATCCTTTAGCAGGAAGTCCCTTTCTAGATCTTGGATGACCACCAGATGAACGGCCTTCACCACCACCCATTGGGTGATCAACCGGGTTCATCACAACAGGTCTTGTTCTAGGTCTTCTACCTAACCATCTTTTTCTACCGGCTTTACCTGAAACTAACAACTGGTGGTCACTGTTTGAAACAGCACCAATAGTTGCCACACAGCTAGCCAAAACCCTTCTAATTTCTCCAGAAGGTAATTTGATGGTAGCGTATTTACCTTCTCTTGCCATCAATTGAGCAAATGCACCGGCTGAACGAGCCATTACAGCTCCCTGCCCAGGTCTTAACTCCACACAAGAGATAATAGTACCCAAAGGAATATTCGCCAAAGGCATTGCATTCCCTATTTCAGGAGCACCTGCATCGGCGGTAGACACTACGTTTTGCCCAACCTGAAGTCCATTTTGAGCAATAATATATCGTTTTTCGCCATCCTGATAATTCAATAGCGCAATAAAAGCTGTTCTGTTTGGATCATATTCGATTGAAGCAACAGATGCAGGTATTCCCTGCTTGTCCCTTTTGAAATCTATGATCCTGTAACGCCTTTTATGACCACCACCCATATAGCGCATGGTCATTTTTCCTTGACTGTTTCTACCCCCTGATTTCTTGTTCGGAGCCAAAAGGCTTTTTTCCGGCTTGTCAGTAGTAATCGCGTCAAATCCGTTTACTACTCTAAATCGCTGACCAGGAGTGATTGGTTTTAATTTTCTAACTGACATTTTTTAATCTTAAAGATTACTGTACAAATCAATTGTTTCACCTTCCGCCACCTGTACTAATGCTTTTTTGAAAGCACTGGTTTTACCAGTAACGACTCCCGTTTTTGTGTAACGGGTTTTTCTGTCTGGGCGGACATTTATAGTACGAACTTTAGTAACTGAAACACCGTAAGCAGACTCAACTGCGTCTTTAATTTCAATCTTATTCGCCTTATTATCAACCACAAACGCGTACTTATTATTAAGCTCGCTGTCTGCTGTGGCTTTCTCTGTAATAATAGGTTTTATTAAGATACTCATAATGCTTATTTACTTAAATTCGACTCAATTCCTTCTAGAGACCCCTCTAAAAACACAATATTATTTGCGTTCAAAATTTTGTAAGTACTTAATTCTGAAGCACTTACAACTTCAGAGGTCTTTAAATTACGTGACGACAAATATACGTTTTTATTTGAGTCACCCAACACTACTAAAGATTTTTTCCCTTCTAATCCCAAGGCTTTCAACACTTCAGTGAAATTTTTGGTTTTAGGAGTATCAAATGAAAAATCTTCTACAACTATAACAGAGTTGTCGTTTGCCTTCATAGAAAGGGCAGATTTTCTGGCCAATCTTTTAAGACTTTTATTCAACTTAAAGCTATAGCTTCTTGGTCTTGGACCAAAAACTCTACCTCCACCTTTAAAGATCGGGGACTTGATACTTCCCGCACGGGCAGTACCTGTTCCTTTTTGTTTCTTGATCTTACGGGTAGAACCAGTAATCTCTGCACGTTCTTTTGCTTTGTGAGTTCCCTGGCGCTGATTAGCCAAGTATTGCTTCACATCAAGATATACAGCATGATTATTAGGCTCAACTGCAAAAACAGCATCAGAAAGGTTAGCCTTTCTCCCTGTTTCTTTTCCTTTTATATCTACAACTGCTACTTCCATTACTTCTGAATGATTACGTAAGAGTTCTTATGACCAGGAACTGCTCCTTTAACAACGAGCAAATTCTTATCGGCCACTACTTTTAAAACTCTCAGGTTTTCTACTTTAACTTTTTCGCCACCCATTCTTCCGGCCATACGCATTCCTTTGAACACTCTCGCAGGATATGACGCAGCACCAATAGAACCAGGAGCTCTTAATCGGTTATGTTGTCCGTGAGTTGCTTGTCCAACACCACCAAAACCGTGACGCTTAACAACACCTTGAAAACCTTTTCCTTTTGAAATACCGGAAACATCTACAAATTCACCTTCAACAAAATGCTCAACAGTGATAGTATCACCTAGTTTGTGCTCTCCTTCAAATCCCTTGAATTCAACGACTTTATGCTTTGCAGCACCACCGGCTTTTTTAGCATGCCCTTCAGCAGCCTTATTAGCAGTCTTTTTGTCATCGAAACCAAGTTGAAGAGCTTCGTACCCGTCAACCTCCTCGGTTCTGACTTGGGTAATCACGCATGGTCCTGCCTCAATAACGGTACAAGGAATGTTCTTCCCGTTCTCGTCAAAAATGCTGGTCATGCCAATCTTTTTTCCTATTAACCCAGACATAATTAATTATTAGTTATTAAATGTTTATTTAAAAATATTCAGGATTGAAAAAAATACTTTTCAATCCTGAATGTATTTTTCTCCGTTTTTCCCTCGCCTCAAGCTTGGGACATGTACATCTCCGGTTAGGAGATTCGCTTCATCACACTTTGATCTCCACCTCTACTCCACTTGGCAATTCAAGCTTCATCAAAGCATCAATCGTTTTGGAAGAAGAGCTATAAATATCAAGCAATCTCTTATAAGAGCTCAATTCGAACTGCTCCCTGGACTTTTTATTAACGTGCGGGGAACGCAGTACTGTAAAGATCTTCTTGTGTGTTGGTAACGGAATTGGACCGGTTACCACAGCACCCGTACTTTTTACGGTTTTTACGATCTTTTCGGCAGATTTATCTACCAGGTTATGATCGTAAGATTTTAGTTTTATTCTGATTTTTTGACTCATTTTCCTGATAATTAATCGTTAGCTCCTTTTGCTGCTTTTATAACTTCTTCTGAAACATTTGAAGGAGTTTCAGCATAGTGAGAGAATTCCATAGTAGAGGTTGCTCGTCCTGAAGAAAGGGTACGTAAGGTCGTTACATATCCAAACATTTCAGATAAAGGCACTTCAGCTTTAATAACTTTTGCCCCAGAACGGTCAGACATGTTATTCACCTGTCCTCGACGTCTGTTCAAATCTCCTACTATATCACCCATATTCTCTTCAGGAGTAACCACTTCAACTTTCATGATTGGCTCAAGGATTACAGCACCAGCTTTTTTAGCCGCGTCTTTATATCCCAGTTTTGCTGCCAATTCAAAAGAAAGCTGATCGGAATCCACAGGGTGGAAAGATCCATCAAGAAGATTAACCTTTAAAGTATCCATGGTGAAACCTGCCAGAGGTCCATTCTTCATAGCTTCTCTGAAACCTTTTTCAACAGAAGGAATGAATTCCTTCGGAATACGCCCACCTTTAATTTCGTCAACAAACTGAAGCCCGGGACCTTTGAAATCTTCATCCACCGGTCCAAGTTTAAACACGATATCACCAAACTTACCACGTCCACCAGATTGTTTCTTATAAACCTCTCTGTGATCAGTTGATTTGGTAACCGCCTCTTTATACTCAACCTGAGGTTGCCCCTGGTTAACTTCTACTTTAAATTCACGCTTCAAACGATCTACAAGAATCTCAAGGTGAAGTTCACCCATTCCCGAAATAATTGTTTGACCAGAAGCTTCATCAGTTTTCACCTGGAATGTTGGATCTTCTTCAGCAAGTTTTGCCAAAGCCATACCCATCTTATCCACATCAGCCTTAGTCTTTGGCTCTACAGAGATCCCAATTACAGGATCAGGGAAAGACATAGATTCTAGAACGATAGGATTTTTCTCATTTGTAAGAGTATCCCCAGTTTTAATATCTTTAAATCCAACAGCTGCCCCAATATCACCAGCCTCAATCTTGTCGATAGGCTGTTGTTTGTTAGCATGCATCTGGTAAATACGAGAAATACGTTCTTTTTTACCGGAACGATTATTCAACACATATGATCCTGCGTCTAGTGTTCCTGAATAAACTCTAAAAAATGCCAAACGTCCCACGAAAGGATCGGTAGCAATTTTAAACGCCAATGCTGAGAATGGAGATTCTACATTAGGCTTTCTTTTTTCTTCTTGATCTGTATCTGGATTCACACCAACGATAGCCTCAACATCTACAGGAGATGGAAGATAACGCATTACCGCATCCAACATAGCCTGAACACCTTTATTTTTAAAGGCTGATCCACACATCATTGGAATAATAGACATATCGATAGTCGCAGCTCTTAATGCTGCAATAATCTCGTCTTCAGTAATTGAATTCTCGTCTTCAAAGAATTTCTCCATAAGAGCCTCATCGTATTCAGCAACTGCTTCAACTAACTGCGCTCTGTATTTATTTACATCTTCTACAAGTTCTGCGGGAATATCGATAGTCTCATAAGTCATACCGAAATCCTCCTCGTTCCAAACGACCGCTCTCTTGGAAATCAAGTCAACAACACCTTTGAAGTCAATCTCGTCTCCAATTGGAATTTGCAACGGCACAGGATTACCACCTAACATTTCTCTAACCTGATTACATACGTTAAAGAAATCGGCACCCTGACGGTCCATTTTATTTACAAATCCTAAACGAGGAACTCTATATTTATCTGCTTGCCTCCATACAGTTTCAGATTGAGGTTCAACCCCATCTACCGCACTAAACAATGCAACCATACCATCAAGCACACGCAATGAACGCTCTACTTCAACAGTAAAGTCAACGTGCCCTGGGGTATCGATAATATTAACAGTAAATTCCTGATCGCGGTACATCCACTTACAATGAGTTGCAGCAGAGGTAATGGTAATACCACGCTCTTGCTCTTGCTCCATCCAGTCCATGGTTGCAGCACCATCGTGAACCTCACCAATCTTATGACTAATACCCGTATAGAATAGAATCCGCTCCGTCGTCGTCGTCTTACCGGCATCAATATGCGCAGCAATTCCTATATTTCTTGTGAATTTTAAATCTCTTTGTGCCATGTTTTAGAATCTAAAGTGAGAGAATGCTTTGTTCGCTTCAGCCATCTTGTGAGTATCAACTCTTTTCTTCACAGCCGCACCTTCTTCTTTAGCTGCAGCCAAAACTTCAGCAGCCAATTTCTGCGCCATTGATTTTTCATTACGCTTTCTCGAAAAGCTAATCAACCACTTCCTAGCAGTTGACACCTTACGATCTGGTCTTATC
>JBAVJE010000406.1:0-5251 GCA_049687615.1 Salinimicrobium sp.
CATAAGAAGATCTATTTTCCGAAGAAAAAAGGAGGATCTGGGGTGCAATTCGTGTTACAGCCCAACAAACACCGCAACTCCATTTTCATAGTGGATGAAGCCTCTATGATTCCCGATGTGAATAATGACGCTAAGATGTTTGAGAACGGCTCACTGCTTGACGATCTTATACAATACGTCTATTCGGGGCACAAATGTCGGCTTATTTTAATAGGAGACACCGCGCAGTTACCGCCGGTAAAGCTGGAAGTGAGTCCTGCTCTCGAGGAACATACGCTTCAAAACACCTATTTAAAGGAAGTGTCGCATATTGAGCTGGACGAGGTGGTAAGGCAGAGTGAAGAAAGCGATATCCTTCTCAATGCCACTCTTATAAGAGAGGCACTTCAGGAAGAGTTTTATGAAACCTTCCAGTTTCGGCTTACCCAAAAGCAGGATGTGGTGCGTTTGATAGACGGGTATGAAATCATGGAAGCGATTGAAGATTCCTATCGCAAGCTGGGGCATGAAGACACCACTATTATCGTGAGGTCCAATAAAAGGGCGAATCTTTACAATCAACAAATTAGGTCCAGAATACTTTTTCAGGAAGAGGAGATCTCGGCAGGAGATTATCTTATGGTGGTCAAGAACAATTATTTCTGGATCAAACCAAATAGCGAGGCCGGGTTTATAGCTAACGGCGATATTATAAAAGTGCTGGAGATCTTTGCTATTAAAGAACTGTATGGCTTTCGCTTTGCCGAGATCAAGGCGCAAATGGTGGATTATCCAAACATGCAGCCCATAGAAACCGTGGTTATACTGGATACTCTTGAAAGCAATAATCCTTCACTTACCTATGAAGAATCGAACAGGTTGTACCAGGAGGTAATGAAAGATTACGAAGATGAAAAGACCAAGTACAAGAAGTTTTTAAAGGTTAAGAATAATAAGTATTTTAATGCTTTGCAGATCAAGTTTTCCTACGCCATGACGTGCCATAAGTCTCAGGGAGGGCAGTGGAAAACGGTTTTTGTAGAGCAGCCTTACCTGCCAAACGGGATCGATAAAGATTATCTGAGGTGGCTTTATACCGCCGTGACCCGCGCCCAGGAAAAGCTATACCTGATAGGTTTCAAAAATGACTTTTTTGAGACCTCTTAAATACAAAGTTTAACTGCCTTTTTTCAAGATCTCCGGAAAGAGATAAAATAAAAAGATAATATGAATAATTCTTTGCTCAAAACTATCGCCATGATTCCCGCCCGCTATGCTGCCAGTCGTTTTCCGGGGAAGCTAATGCAGGATTTACATGGAAAATCGGTCATTCTCAGAACCTATGAGGCTGCTCAAAATACCGGACTCTTCGAGGAGGTTTTTGTAGTGACCGACAGCGATATAATTTTTGCTGAAATTTCTGAAAACGGCGGAAAAGCCATCATGAGCAAAAAAGAACATGAATGTGGCAGTGATCGTATCGCCGAGGCGGTAGAAGAAATGGATGTGGATATTGTTGTCAATGTGCAAGGGGATGAACCCATGATAGATACCGAAAGCCTGAGAAAACTACTGGCTGTTTTCCGAGGAAAAGATGCCGACATTATTGATCTTGCTTCCCTTAAGTCACCTTTGAAAGAGATGAAGGACATCAATAACCCTAATAACGTAAAGGTGATTACCAATAAGGACAACCTGGCGTTATATTTTTCCCGGTCTCCAATACCATATCCGCGAGAGGAAAATTCGGGGGTCACCTGGTTTAAGCACATTGGGATCTATGCGTTTAGAAAACAAGCTTTGATGGATTTTTACCGTCTTCCTATGCTTAAGCTGGAAGCGACCGAAAAAATTGAGTGCATCAGGTATCTGGAATACGGTAAGAATATTAAAATGGTTGAAACCACTGTAAAAGGGGTAGGGATTGATACCCCCCAAGATCTGGAAGAGGCGAGGCGCCTCTTTTCAGAAAAAGACCGGTAAAAGCACATTTTTCACACCCTTGCAAGAACTTTGTTCGTGTAGTGGAAAAGGCTATTTCAAATATTTTTTAGTACTCCAGCTTGATCTCTTTCCTTACTTGATCAAGCATGGAAATTAGTTCAAGACTTTTTTCGAAAGTCATGACATCGCTTTCGGTTCTGCCTTCCCTTAACATTTCCTGGACATGCCGGGCTTCATATTCATACCCAAAGGAGGCTGTGTCAAATTTTTTCTCTTCAGTTCCTTGTGCTGTTATAATCGAGACTGTAGTGGGTTCATGCCATTTGGAGTGAAGCTTTATAGTAGCTTTTTCCAGTTCAAATTCTGCAGTAGTTGGAGTCTTTTCCTTAATGCTGCTTTTAAGATCGGCTTTGGCCCCATTGGAATAACTCAAGATCACTTCACAATTTTCATCAACTCCGGTTTTGCCAAATTCAGCATTTGCTTCTACTTTTTCCGGTTTTCCAAGAGAATGCAGCGCGAGAAAAATGGGATAGATCCCAATATCCAACAGGCTGCCGCCGCCCAAACTCTTTTTGAACAACCTACCCTCCTCATCAAAAGGAGCATCAAAACCAAAATCGGCAGTGAGTTTCTTGACCTTGCCGTATTTTCCTGAGTTCAAAATTTCATTCAGATATTTGATATGAGGCAGGAATGGCGTCCACATCGCTTCCATTAAAAACACCTTGTTTTCTCTGGCCGTCGCGATCATCTCTTCCACCTGTTCTTTGTTAATAGCAAAAGGTTTTTCGCATAGCACCGCCTTTCCGTGCTGCAGGCAGAGCAAGGTATGCTTATGGTGAAAAACATGCGGGGTAGCCACATAGATCACATCAACCTCTTTATCCTGCAGCATCTGTTCATAAGAGCTAAAAACCATTGTCGCGCCGGCCTCTTTTGCAAATATGGCTGCTCTTTCAAAAGATCTGCTGGCCACTCCGTAAAGTTCGGCATCTTCAACATGAGTTAAACTGGCAGCGAATTTTCTGGCAATTCTTCCGGGGCCAATAATTCCCCATTTTATCTTGTTATCTTTCATTGTTCAACGACTTGATTATTATTTTTTGTCTGCATTATCTGTAGGACTATGGCCAGAAGGATCACTAAAACGCAGCCAAAAAGGTTGAGCCATAGATAAGGCATAACATTCAGAATATAGACGGCGATGACGACAGCCTGGGTGATCAAAGCGGCCACAAATACCGCGTTTGATTTGGTGTACTTCACAAAAAACGCGAGCAGGAATATACCAAGGACATTTCCGTAGAAAATAGAGCCAATGATGTTCACCAGTTGGATGAGGTTATCAAAGAGATTTGCGATGCTGGCAACTCCAACAGCAATTACACCCCAGCCAAGCGTAAACCATTTGGAAATCTTAACAAAATGTTCTTCAGAGCGAACTCCAACATTTCTTTTGTAGAGATCAATTACCGTAGTCGATGCCAAAGCATTCAATTCTGAAGCGGTAGAAGACATGGCTGCGGAAAGAATCACGGCCAGGAGCAGGCCAATTAGTCCACGCGGAAGGTTGTTGAGAATAAAATGTATGAACAGGTAATCTTTGTCATTGGTCTCTACCGAATCATCGGCTTCCGAAATAAGTTCTTTAGCTTTTTCTCTTGCCGCGACTTCAGCCGAATTAAGCTGAAGCATATCCTGTTTAAACTCCTGTCGTTTCGCCGAAGAAAAATCGTCTGCTTTTGCGTAGAGCAAGGTTTTTTCCTGTTTTTCATCCTGAATTTTTTGCAGCTGCTCATCCAGTTCGGCGTATTGAGGAGCCAAAGAAGATTCCTGTACGGCCTTGGTCGCCGCCGGATTAAAGTTTAGCGGGGAATTGTTGAACTGGTAAAAGACGAAAACCATCACTCCCACAAGTAATATGAAGAACTGCATAGGAACTTTTAGCAGCCCGTTAAAGATGAGTCCCAACTGACTTTGCTGCACAGATTTTCCCGAGAGGTAACGCTGCACCTGGCTTTGATCTGTTCCAAAGTAGGAGAGGGCCAGGAAAGTTCCGCCAATAATCCCGCTCCAGAAGGTGTACCTGTTGTCGAAGTCCAGAGAAAAATCGAGGATTTCCATTTTTCCGCTGGCACCGGCGATCTCCAGGGCCTTGGTGAAAGTAATTTCCTCGGGCAGGTATTGAATGATTAAAATAAATGCAGTGATCATTCCAAAGAAAATCACCGCCATTTGCTGTTTTTGAGTGACATTGACCGCCTTGGTTCCTCCCGAGACGGTGTAAATCGTGACCAGCGATCCAATGATAATGTTCAGGGTTGTGAGGTCCCAGCCCAGCACAGCCGACAAAATAATGGCAGGGGCAAAAATGGTGATCCCGGCTGCAAGTCCGCGCTGCGTAAGAAAGAGCAGGGCAGTAAGGGTGCGGGTTTTCTGGTCAAATCTCGACTCCAGATATTCATAGGCTGTGTAAACCTCCAGCCGGTAATAAATGGGAATAAAAACCATGCAAATGATGATCATCGCGATGGGTAGCCCAAAATAGAACTGTACAAAACCCATCCCGCTGTGAAAAGCTTGCCCCGGTGTGGAAAGAAAAGTGATCGCACTGGCCTGGGTAGCCATTACAGACAGGCCAACCGTCCACCATTTCGCTTCATTGCCACCGCGAATGTAATCCTGGACATTTCGGCTGCCACGAGTTTTCCAGGCACCATAAGCTACGATGAAAATGAGCGTACCGATAAGGATGGTCCAGTCTATGGGCTGCATATCAGGTGAATAGGGTCATTAGTAGGTAAAAGAAAAAAATATAAATCACATTCATCACTAGCACAACGCTGTATGACTTTTTCCAGTGATATTTCTTCGGAAGCTTCATTAGTTCGAATTGTTTTGTGTTGTGGTTGACGCTGCCGGTTTGCCAAGCGATATTAGATTAGCGAAAAGCCTGAAGGCTCCCGGCACCCCTTCTGGAAATTCCCTGAAAAAGCTTAACCCGGTATAGATGTAATTTCCTTTTCCGTAAGGAGCAATTAACAGGCTGCCTTTTTTAGCACTTTCGCCTTCATCGTGCATCGATAAAACAGGTGTAAATTCAGAAGACCATTCGTTTGAAAAATATAGTCCGCGTTCCTGTACCCAACCCTCAAAATCCTTTTGGGAAATTTTATTCGGGACGTTAAGCACAGGATGATTGGGGGTTAAAAATGTCACTTTTGCCGCCTCATCGGTCACACGGTCGTGGGAGAGTTGCAGTGGGAAAGGCGCGAAATTTTCCATATTGAAACCGCGGCTGGTGTTGTATTGCACGATCATGTTT
>JBAVJE010000407.1:0-5549 GCA_049687615.1 Salinimicrobium sp.
GTTAAACAAAGATCAAAATAAAAGTTTGGCACAGTTCTTCCAAGAGTACATGAAAAGAATAAAAATTTATGATTTCTTTAGGACTATTAAAGAGGTCTGTAACTCAAGATAAAATGGAATTACTCAAATCAATTTCTAATAATTACAGTGAATACCCCAAGTATTTAAATTTAAAAACCCCCCAAAACCTACTTATGAAAAAGTTGAAATTAACACTTGTTTTACCTGCCCTTGCCGTATTGGCTTCATGTAGTAATGACCCTGTAGAGGAGACAGTAGACCAGAACCTGCCTGAGCCCGCAATTGAAGTATCTGTAGATGATGCAATGGTGGAAACTGCCAACCCTAATGAACCCCAAGGTATCCAGGACATTTATTTTGCAGGACAAAAAATTCCGGTTGAAAACTTCAACGGAGAATACGTATACCAGGGAGACATTATGATCCCAAAGAATATGGCTTCAACACAGGAAGTGAAAGTGGTCTATGAAAAAGGTGAAATACCTACCAATAAAAGCACAGGTAGAACCTCCGGAAGATGGCCAAACAACACTGTTTACTATGCTATAGATTCTAATCTTGATAACCAAACAAGAGTGTATGATGCTATCGCGCACTGGGAAGCAAACACGAACATTGAATTTGTAGAGAGATCAAGTCAGTCTAACTACGTTTACTTTACTAGCGGCTCAGGTTGTTCTTCCTATATAGGAATGACAGGTGGAAAACAGGATATTACCCTTGCCAGCGCCTGCTCTACCGGTAATGCCATTCATGAAATTGGTCATGCCCTTGGACTGTGGCACGAGCAAAGCCGTGTTGACCGTGGAAACTACATCACTATCAACTACAACAACATTCAAAGTGGAAGAGAGCACAACTTTAAAACCTACGAAGAGCAAGGCTTTGACGGAGAGGAATATACCAGCGCTCTTGACTTTGGTTCTATTATGATGTACGGCTCTTACTCTTTCTCAAGTAATGGGCAGCCTACTATAGTTAAGAAAGACGGAAGTACTTTTAACATCCAGAGAAACGGATTGTCTTCTGGAGATAAGACAGGTATAAACAATATGTACCCATACAGTGGAGGTGCTACTACAGTAACAGCGCCAGTGTATGAAAACGGACAGTATTATGTTGTTGAAGGAGTGAAAGTTTACAGATCAGGTGGTAAATGGTACTACTATACCAGAAACTATGGTTGGAAACAAGTAAAATTATCTTCTTACGGATACTGGTACTACGTATAAACCGCAATACTTATAATTAATATCTAAGCCCCGGCAAAAAGCCGGGGTTTTTTTATACTTTTTATTTAAAAATGGATTGGGGAAATTCTACACAATTGTTGGGGCGGTAAGTGTGGAGATTCTACACTTGCCATCCTTCCTAAAAACCCTTTTTGAAAGGGCACCTTCAGCGTTAAAATTTTAACAGATTATTCGTTCAAAGAAATAATTTTCTCCTGCGCGAATTCCTGTAGATCAGGAAAAAACATTTTGAATTCCTCGCCAAATTCCCCATAATGCTCCTGCAGGTCTTTTACAGCCCTGTCCATTGGAACCCTATTCTTAGTGCGAATGTTCATTTGGGAAAGAATGCGCGCAATCCCATCGAGATGAGCATAGCTAAGCAGCCAGTTTTCCTTAACCATGTAAGGAAAAAATCTTTTCACCGGTTCGGGTAGATGCCGGGCGTTCTTTTCAAGAAGCTCATAAAAATTACCCACAAATGTTTCAAGGGGAACATTCGAATATTCCTTCCAATTGGCAGCGAGAAAGTGGTCATAAAAAATGTCCACGATAACTCCATTGTAGTGATTGTATTTTTCGAAGAGCCTGGCAGAACTTTTTCGCACCACAGGGTGGGTGTCTGTATAATAGTCTATTGCACGGTGCAGTAAAATGCCTTTCTGAATCTCAGAAGGATAATTCAGGTACTTTTTGCCCTTTATAGAATCTGCAATGAAGTTTCCAACAGTAAGTTCTTCGTTGTCACCTGAAAGATATATGTGGGCAAGAAAATTCATTCAGACTAAGGTACTAATTACAAGTGTTTAATTTATGTTAACTCTTGGACTAGCTATAGAAGGCTCGTATATTTGTGAGCGCCAGAAAAATTTTCCTAAGTTTTAATTTAAGACCTGCGGAAAATGCCTTTTTTGGAAGACGATCTAAAAATGACATTTTTAAGACTATGACTTTAATAAAATCAATATCCGGAATTCGCGGAACCATAGGAGGGAAGCCTTCAGAAAACCTTACCCCAATAGATGCTGTTAAATTTGCCGCCTCCTACGGAAGCTGGATCAGTAAAAAAAATCCGGGAGAAAAAATTAAAGTTGTTGTAGGTCGGGATGCCCGGCTTTCAGGAGAAATGATTCAGCAGTTGGTGATGAACACCCTGGTGGGCCTGGGAATTGAAGTTATAGACCTTGAGCTTTCCACCACTCCTACTGTGGAGATAGCAGTGCCTATGGAAAAAGCTCAGGGTGGAATTATTTTGACGGCAAGTCATAATCCTAAGCAGTGGAACGCCCTCAAATTACTGAATGAAAAAGGTGAATTTTTGAGTGGTGATGACGGTGCAGAAATCCTGGAGTTGGCCGAAAAAGCAGATTTTTCTTTTGCTGAGGTTGATGACCTGGGAAATATAAAGCCTGCAACACATTATATAGATACACATATTGAAGAGGTGGTCAGGCTACCTTTAGTAGATGCTAAAAAGATTGCCGAAGCTAATTTTACTGTAGCTGTTGATGCTGTTAATTCTACAGGAGGAATCGCAATTCCCCGTCTTTTAAAAACATTGGGAGTGAAAGTGGTAGAACTCTACTGTGAACCTACAGGACATTTCCCGCATAATCCCGAGCCGCTTAAAGAACATCTTAGAGATATCTGTGAAGTAGTGACCCGTGAAAAAGCCGATTTAGGAGTGGTTGTAGACCCCGATGTTGACAGGCTTGCCTTTATTAGCGAAGACGGGGAAATGTTTGGTGAAGAATACACGCTTGTTGCCTGTGCAGATTACGTATTAAGCAAGAATCCCGGTAATACTGTAAGCAACTTATCATCTTCCCGTGCCTTGCGAGATATTACAGAGAAGCATGGGGGCAATTACAACGCAAGTGCAGTAGGCGAGGTCAATGTAGTGGAGTTAATGAAAAAGACCCATGCTGTTATTGGTGGCGAAGGCAATGGTGGAATTATTTATCCCGAACTGCATTACGGGCGTGACAGCCTGGTTGGGGTAGCTTTGTTTCTTACTTATTTAGCTGAAAAAAAGATGAAGGTTTCAGAACTTCGGAAATCTTACCCATCTTATTTTATGAGTAAAAATAAAATTGAGCTCACTCCTGAATTGGATGTTGATAACATCTTGAAGCAAGTGGAGCAGAAATATTCCGAAGAGGAGATCTCAACTGTTGATGGAGTTAAGATCGATTTTCCGGAACATTGGGTACATTTAAGGAAATCAAATACAGAACCTATCATCAGGATCTATACCGAGGCTAAATCTCAGGAAGAAGCCGATGCTGTAGCGCAGAAAATGATTTTGGAAATAAAGGAGATCGCTAAGCTTTAACAACTACAGCGTCCACGGGAAGTGATTCATTACGATGTTTCCAGCGCTTATGTGTCCAAAGGTAATATTCGGGAGCATTTTTAATTTGTGCTTCCAGTTCATCAAAGTACCTGCGGGTGATGGCGTAAGGTTCTTCGATTTCCGGTTTATAAGAAAGCGTTTTAAAAGTAGCACGGTAATAGCCTCTTTTGACTTTTTCCACATGTAGATAAACCACCGCCATGTCGAGGCCGCGTGAAAGCTTTTCGGTACCTGTGAAAACCGGAACTTGTATTCCCATAAAATCTGTCCAGACTTTTGAGCGACTTAACTTGGGGGACTGGTCGGCAACCATGGCGTACACTCCGAGTATGCCGTTTTCCTCATTTTCAGTAATTGTTTTCGTGGCTTTCGTAGTGGAGATTAGTGTTGCGTCGTATCTTCCGCGAATGTCTTTGACAAGTTTGTCAAAATGTTTATTTTTTATCTTTTTGTAAATACCAAACCCCCTGTAGTTAGGCTCATATAACTGTAGAGCATTCATCCATTCATAACTCGCATAATGTCCACAGGCGAGGATAATGCTCTTGTTCATTGCCCGAACCTTTTTTATTTCCTCTAAATTGGTAAAGGTGAAGCGCTTTTTTAGTTCTTCATTATCTATAGATATACTTTTGACCATTTCCAGGAACATATCAACCATATGCCGGTAAAATTTCTTCCTTATCTTTTTTAATTCTTCTGAAGACTTCTGTGGAAAAACCAGGTGCAGGTTGTCTATTACGGTTTTGCGTCTGTACCCCACCACGTAATACACTATTACGAAGACCAGATCTGAAAAAAGGTAGAAAAGTTTAAAAGGCAGGATAGAAAGAAACCACATTAGGGGGTAGACCAGCCAAAAAACTAAACGCTGCATGTAAAGGAATTTTGGTCAAATATATGGTATATTTGGCACTAAACAGAACCGTAAATGGGAGATTTCAATCTTGTCACTCTTATCATTATCGCCGCAAATGTCATTGTTTCCTTCAAAGGATTCAATGATTTTTCCTTTTTTGAGAGGTATAAGTTCAATTCAGCAGCTGTAAAAAGAGGAGATAAAATCAGGATATTTTCTTCTGGTTTTCTTCACGTGGATACGTCTCACCTTTTTCTGAACATGCTTACGCTCTATTTTTTTGCAGATGTTGTAATTGCATCTTTAGGAAGTCTTCAGTTCCTTCTCATTTACATCTCCAGCCTGCTTTTGGGGAACCTGCTTTCTTATTTTTTCCATAAAGACGAGTATAATTATAACGCTGTAGGTGCCAGTGGTGCGGTTTCAGGAATTATTTATGCGGCTATATTGCTGTATCCCGATATGAGCCTGTACTTCTTTCTTATTCCTATCCCCATTCCTGCTTATATTTTTGGAATCGGTTATATGATGTATTCCATCTACGGAATGAAAAACAGGGTAGGGAATATTGGGCACGATGCACATTTTGGAGGTGCTGTTGGGGGTTACCTTCTTACGCTGCTCCTTGCTCCCTGGATCTTTTCCAGCCATTTATTAATGGTAATTCTGCTGGCTATTCCCATTGTTCTGCTTTTCTTTCTTCAAAAAACAGGGAAAATATAAGGACGGCATTGATGTTGCCATGTAATGATGAACCTAATACCTTTAAAAATGAAAAAACTGCTTATTATTACATTTTTGATGCTCTCATTTGGAGGTTTCTCTCAGGAAAATTATTCCCTTGTCAACGTCACCGGAAAAGGCACCGTTACTGTTGCCCCAGACCGGATTTTAATAAAAACCAGGATCGAGCACACCGGAAATTCTGCCTCTGAAGTTAAGGCACAGAATGATAAGGTGGTCAATGAGGTGATCCAGTACTTGAAATCGCAGGATATTTCTTCAAAAAATATTCAAACAGAATATATTAACCTTAATAAGGAATATAATTACAACACAAAAGAAACTTTTTATTCAGCAA
>JBAVJE010000408.1:0-5344 GCA_049687615.1 Salinimicrobium sp.
AATTAAAAGAGCTGCCAAAAGGCAGCTCCTAAAATACAATTTTTGAGTGTACTTATTATTTGAAGTTAGTTACTCCAAACTTTCTTGCCTCGGCTTTTGCCTCGGGCGCCCATTTTTCAATGTTCCTGATCCTTGTGTCCGAAGAAGGGTGAGTACTTAGGAACTCCGGCGGTGCTTGTCCTTCTGATTGCGCCTTCATTCTTCTCCATAAATCGGCTGCTTCCATAGGATCATATCCCGCTATCGCCATCAAAGTAAGCCCAATACGATCGGCTTCAGATTCATGACCCCGGCTAAAAGGCAGCATTACTCCTACCTGTGTTCCAAGACCGTACGCCTGACCTATGATTTGTCGTGTGCTTTCACTTTTTCCGCTAACCGCGGCTCCCACTACAGCGCCTCCAACCTGTTGTAACTGGGCTGCGCTCATACGTTGCGCACCGTGATCGGCCAGGGCGTGAGCCACCTCGTGAGCCATAATGGCGGCCACTCCCGCTTCATTTTTCGCTATGGGCATAATTCCGGTATAAAAGGCGATCTTACCGCCAGGCATCGCCCAGGCATTTACCTGATCATCCTGTATAAGGTGATATTCCCATTTGTAATCGTTAAGATAACCCTGATAACCATTAGCGTCCAGAAAACGTTCGGCCGCAGTAGCGATTTTTTGCCCAACGTTCGTAATCAAACGTGCATCTGATGTACCGGTTACAACCTTATTTTCTGAAAGGATTTGATTATACTGTTGGAAAGCAGCAGGAAAGATCTGGGAATTGGGGTAGAAATTGAGGTTTTTTTCTCCGGTAAAAGGATTGGTCTTACAAGCCGCTACCAGAAGAAATACGCTTAACACTATAGCAAACTGTTTAAATTTCATAATTAGAGGTTTTTTGTTAAAGTTACTAAATTGACCCCTTTCGATTTTGGGCTTTAATTTAGGTTTAACAAAACACCTGCCAATTTTGCAAAAGCTTTGGAAACTCGCATATTTAAAGACCGAAATATTTGTATCTTGCAACTTTTCTATGACTAAACATAAAGACAAGACCCCCGTTCAAAGGCTGCTGGTACCCAATTATATACTTTTCACCTCACAGCTGCTCACTACTATTTCCCCATTTCTTGCCAGTCGTTTCGCAGCTAAACTTTTTCTTACTCCCTTTAAATACAAGCTACCCGAAAGAGAGAAGAAAATGGACAGCAACAGCAAACAAACCAGGATAAACGTTCCCGGGATGGACCGTGAAATCGTGGTGTATGAATACGGAACTTCAAAAAAGAAAATTCTGCTTGCCCATGGCTGGAGTGGTCGCGGCACACAACTTGCCGTAATGGCTGAAGCTTTGCTCCAGGCCGGTTTTTCTGTAGTAAGCTTTGATGCTCCTGCGCATGGCAAGGCATCTGGCAAAATGAGCATGATGCCACATTTTATTGAATCCATACATTTTTTAGAAAAAAATTACGGACCATTCTATGCCGCTATTGGTCATTCCCTTGGCGGAATGGCTTGCCTAAGAGCCGTAAAGGAAGGGCTTAATTTTGAAAAACTCGTCATTATTGGCACGGCCAACAGCGTCACTCGCATCACCCGGGAGTTCGCCTACAATATGAAGATGAACGAAAAGGTAGCCAGGAAAATGAAGAGATATTTTGACGTGAAGTTAGGCGAAGACATGGATAACTATTCGGGAGCCGTTTCTGCTCGGGAAGTCAAAATTCCCACCCTTGTAATTCATGATGAACATGATGTGGATGTTCATGTAGGCGCGGCACATGAGATCCATGAAACCCTGGAAAACAGCGAGATTTTTATTACTGAAGATCTCGGGCACCGCCGAATTTTAGGGAATACTAAAGTTATTAATAAAGTAATTGATTTTCTTACGGTATAGTTATTGCTCCATTACTAAAAAGGAGGATAACTATGAAAAATTTGCTTTTTTTAGCAATTGCCCTTGTTATGTTTGGGTGTAATTCTAATGCCCAGCAGGAAAAGAAACAAAAGGTTTACCCCGTTTCTAAAACCGAATCTGAATGGAAAGCAGAGCTGAGTCCTTCAGAATTCCAGGTACTAAGAGCAAAAGGAACCGAAAGAGCTTTCTCCAGTGAGCTTTTAAATATCGAGAAACCGGGAACTTTTGTCTGCGCAGCCTGCGGAAATCCTATCTATACTACCCAATACAAATTCAACAGCGGCACAGGATGGCCCAGTTTTGATCGCGCCACTTTTGATGACAATGTAAATTACAGGCCCGACCGAACGGGAGGTTATCCCGCCATTGAAGTCATTTGCGGCAGGTGTGGTGGTCACTTGGGGCACGTTTTTAATGACGGACCTAAAAAAACTACCGGAAAAAGGCATTGTATTAATGGCGTCGCTCTGGATTTTATACCCGATGAAAAAGAAGGGCCTCAAAAATGACATTTTTGAGACCCCTTATAAAGAAGGTTTATCATTAGTTTAAGATAAAAAAGCCCCGGAATACCTATTTTTAAAATAAAGACCATGAGAAAAAAGTACCCTATAGAATATTCTGAATCTGAATGGCGCGAAAAACTTTCAGACGAACAGTATCGTGTGCTGCGCCAAAAAGGAACCGAAGCACCACATTCGGGAAAATACAACCTTCATTTCCAGAATGGGGAATATCGCTGCGCTGCCTGTGAAGCCAAACTTTTTGAAAGCGATCAAAAATTTGAAAGCGATTGCGGCTGGCCCAGTTTTGATAATGCCATTGAAGGCAGCATCGAATATGTACAGGATAAAACCTTCGGAATGATACGCACAGAAATTCTTTGTGCCAACTGCGGAAGCCATCTGGGCCATGTTTTTGATGACGGCCCCACTTCCTCTGGACAGCGATATTGCGTGAACTCGGCTAGTATTGAATTTGAATCTAAAAATGAATAATTATGAAAAAAATATTTTATCTCCTTACCGTACTTACTTTTAGTCTTGTTTCCTGCTCTGGTGACGACGGACCTGCCGGACCTGCCGGACCTCAAGGTCCTGCGGGACTAGATGGACTTATTGGGACCGTATTTGATGTTCCCGTTGACTTTAACGCCAACAATGACTATTCAGCAGTATTCACTTATTCTGATTATACAGATGTGGAAGTTTTTGAAACCGATGTTGTTCTTGTATACCTGCGCGTGGGGCAGGATGGGGAAGCAGACGGCGCACCGGTTTACCTGTGGAGACTGCTGCCGCAAACCTATTATGTTGACGGTGGTACTATGCAGTACAATTACGACTACTCCTATTTTGATGTGAATATCTTCTTAGACGGAGATGTAGATCTTGCTACTTTAGGCACTGCCTTCCTGGACAATCAAATGTTTAGAGTAGCTATTGTGCCTGCAGATTTTGCTCAAACTACCGGGGTAAATGTCGCAGACTATAACGCGGTAATGTCGGCAATGAAAGTTGACACAAAAAACATACCCGAACTACAACTTAAGTAGCGCTATAAATGTTTAGAGAAAATCCTTTTTCCGCCCCCGGAGAAAGGATTTTTTTGTTTTCTTTTCCCGACTTATAGACGAGGATGAATTTTAGCATTTTCCTTCCTCCTCAATACTTTCGGTTTATGCTTAAATTCCGTAAATTCGCTGTCTTAAATTCTATTACAAAAAAATTCCAATATGAGTAAATACGATGTTATTGTCTTGGGAAGTGGTCCAGGTGGTTATGTTACCGCCATTAGATCTTCACAACTCGGATTCAAAACCGCAATCATAGAAAAAGAAAATCTTGGTGGTGTTTGCCTCAACTGGGGATGTATTCCTACCAAAGCACTCTTAAAGAGCGCCCAGGTTTTCAATTACCTTAACCACGCTGAAGATTATGGACTCAAAGTAGACAAGGCCGAGAAAGATTTTGGCGCCGTGATCAAACGCAGCCGTAATGTAGCTGATGGAATGAGCAAAGGAGTTCAATTCCTAATGAAAAAGAACAAAATCGACGTAATCGAAGGCTTCGGAAAATTAAAGCCGGGTAAAAAAGTTGCGGTTACTGGAAAAGACGATAAGACCACCGAATATTCCGCAGATAATATCATTATCGCTACCGGTGCGCGTTCAAGACAACTTCCAAACCTTCCGCAGGATGGTAAAAAAGTGATTGGATATCGTGAAGCCATGACCCTTGACAAACAACCGGAATCCATGATTGTGGTTGGCTCTGGGGCAATTGGAGTCGAATTCGCACATTTCTACAATACTATGGGAACAGACGTAACTATAGTCGAGTTCCTTCCAAACCTGGTGCCACTTGAGGATGAGGAAGTTTCCAAACAGTTTGAAAGAAGCTTTAAAAAATCTGGAATCAAGGTGATGACCAACTCTTCTGTTGAAAGCGTTGACACTTCAGGAAAAAAAGTTAAGGCTAAGGTGAAGACCAAAAAAGGTGAAGAAACCCTTGAAGCCGATATCGTGCTTTCTGCCGTTGGGATCAAGAGCAACCTTGAAAACATTGGCCTTGAAGAACTTGGCATCAAAACAGATAAAGATAAAATCCTTGTAAACGATTTCTACCAGACTAATGTTCAGGGTATTTACGCTATTGGTGACGTTGTTCATGGGCCTGCTCTTGCACACGTTGCTTCTGCGGAAGGAATTACCTGTGTTGAGAAGATAAAAGGCATGAATGTAGAGCCTGTTGACTACGGAAATATTCCGGGTTGTACTTATGCTACTCCTGAAATCGCTTCTGTTGGAATGACCGAAAAACAGGCAAAAGAAGCCGGTTACGAACTGAAGGTTGGAAAGTTCCCTTTCTCAGCTTCCGGAAAAGCAAAAGCTGCCGGTACCCCCGACGGTTTTGTAAAAGTGATCTTTGATGCGAAATATGGCGAATGGCTGGGCTGCCACATGATTGGTGCCGGCGTTACAGATATGATCGCTGAAGCTGTTTTAGGTCGTAAACTTGAAACTACAGGCCACGAAGTACTAAAAGCCATCCACCCTCACCCAACCATGAGTGAAGCGGTGATGGAAGCAGTAGCTGCGGCTTATGATGAAGTAATTCACTTATAGACGATTGATCTTAGACGTTAGTCTACAGACTTTATAAAAAATAACCTCTGAAAAATAGCTTTTTCAGAGGTTATTATTTTGGACCTTATTTTGTGGTCAAGCTGAACTTTTCTCACCGTCATGCTGAACTTGTTTCAGCATCTGAAAGGAAGTAAGTTCGAACAATGTAGACCCTGAAATAAATTCAGGGTGACGCTCGAAAATACAATTCAAGGCTCTAAGAAAACTCCTTCACCGTCATGCGGTACTTTTCTCACCGTCATGCTGAACTTGTTTCAGCATCTTTTAAAAAGCAAGTTCAAAC
>JBAVJE010000409.1:0-6263 GCA_049687615.1 Salinimicrobium sp.
GGCCACTGCTTTAATGCGGTTGTGAATAAAAAACACGCAAAATTACAAAATTTTATGCAGATTGCGAGTATTATCTTAAGTTTGCACGCTGTTAATTTTACAATAAGATGCAGATTTTAAAGGAGAAACGCACCCTAAGAAAGCAGATTGATAAGTACAAAAACGAAGGCCTTTGCATTGGTTTTGTTCCAACGATGGGTGCTCTGCATGAGGGACACCTTTCTCTTATGAAAGAGGCGCTTTCTTCTTGTGACAAAGTGGTTGTGAGCATTTTTGTCAATCCCACACAATTTGATAATCCTCAAGATCTACAAAAGTACCCTCGTACTTTGGAGAAAGATGTAGCTGAAATCTCGACCCTCAGTCCCGATATTTTAATTTTCTCCCCGGAAGCTTCAGAAATATATGGAGAAGACATTACTTCTGAAGATTTTTCCTTTGATGGTTTGGAACATGAGATGGAAGGAAGATTCAGAAAAGGGCATTTTAACGGGGTAGGCACCATAGTTAAAAAGCTTTTTGAGATGGTAAAACCCGATAAGGCCTTTTTTGGAGAAAAAGACTATCAACAGTTACAGGTCATTAGAAAACTGGTAGAAAAACAACAACTTCCTGTGGAAATTATAGGTTGTCCAATTCACCGGGAAGCTTCAGGTCTGGCCAGAAGTTCCCGTAATGAAAGGTTATCTTTACAAGAACGACAGAATGCAGCGTTCATTTATAAAGTGTTGCAGCAAGTGAGGGAAAATTTTGGCACAAAAAGTGCGAAAGAACTAACCCTATGGGTCAGGGAAGAGTTTGAAAAAAACTCTTTTTTGGAACTGGAGTATTTCGAGATCGCCAACGCAGACAGCTTAAAGACGGTTGAAGAAAAAATTAACGGCCATAAATACAGAGCATTTATAGCTGTTTACGCCGGGGACATCCGGTTAATTGATAACATAGCTTTAAATTAGGCAGGCATGCAAATTCACGTTGTTAAATCAAAGATCCACCGCGTTAAAGTAACGGGTGCAGACCTTAATTATATAGGTAGCATTACCATAGATGAAGATCTTATGGATGCCGCCAATATCGTAGAGGGAGAGAAGGTCCAGATTGTCAACAATAATAATGGCGAAAGACTGGAAACCTACGCCATTCCGGGGACCCGTGGCAGTGGAGAGATCACATTAAACGGTGCTGCCGCAAGGAAAGTCGCAAAAGGAGATATTTTGATTCTTATCACTTATGCGATGATGGACCTTGAAGAAGCAAAGAGCTTTAAACCGGCCCTGGTTTTCCCAAATGAAGAAAACAATCTCTTGAAATAGAGTTGAAAAAAAACCTGATAAAATTTTCAAGAACGATACTCCCACTTTTATTGGGAGTT
This sequence comes from Salinimicrobium sp., assembly GCA_049687615.1. Lineage (GTDB taxonomy): Bacteria > Bacteroidota > Bacteroidia > Flavobacteriales > Flavobacteriaceae > Salinimicrobium. The sequence goes on from JBAVJE010000409.1 coordinate 1,373, forward strand.
TTCTTGATATGGTATTCCCTAAGTAGCGCGACGGCTACCGAAAGAGAAGAACTCTGGAACAATATCCTGCTCGCCGATCTAAAGTGGGTGTTTTTATCGATTTTCCTGGGGGTTCTGTCCCATCTTTCCCGCGCCTATAGATGGAAATACCTTTTAGAACCAATGGGCTACGAGCTTAGCCTGGGGAACAGTTTTATGGCTGTCATGGGAGGCTACCTGGCCAATCTTGGGGTACCACGCTCTGGCGAAGTACTAAGAGGCGCAACCGTTACTACCTACGAAAAAATACCTTTTGAAAAGGCCTTCGGCACCATAGTTTCTGAACGTATTGCCGATCTACTTATGCTGCTCATCATTATTGTAGGGGGGCTGCTCATCCAAACCGAAAATTTGCTGGACTACTTCCATAGTCACAACATCAACCCTTTCCTTTCCATAGGAGTGGTGTTTGTTGCCGTCTTATTTGGAATCTTAGTCCTTAGGCTGGTAAAGAATTCTAAACACCATGTGATGGTGAAAATCAGGGATTTTGCCCGTGGATTACTCGAAGGAATGCGAAGTATCCTTAAAATGAAGAAAAAAGGAGCTTTTCTTTTTCATACCGTCTTTATTTGGGTGATGTACCTGCTCATGTTCTATGTCGTAAAATTCACAATTCCTGAAACCACTGCGCTTTCAATAGCGGGAATCATGGCGGCCTTTATTGTTGGCACTTTTGCCATTTCCACCACCAATGGAGGGATTGGAGTTTATCCTATCGCCATTGGCGCGGTACTTTTGCTGTTTGGGATCAACAAACAGGCCGGGGAAGCTTTTGGATGGATCGTATGGGCTTCACAAACCTTAATGGTGATTGTAATCGGTGGACTTTCCCTGTTATTTTTACCGCTTTATAATCAAAAGAAATAAAATTTTATATTGCTTTAGGAAAAACACCTGAAGCTATGCATAGAATTTTACTCTTTTTTGCTTTATCCTTCACTTTTCAGATCTGCCACTCACAGGCGATTTATAAAAAATTTAATTCCACAAAACTGGGAAGCGAAAGGGAGTTGAAGATACAGTTGCCGCGCAACTATGACAGTAATAAAGAAAAGCGTTATCCATTGATCATTGTACTGGACGGGGATTATCTTTTTGAGCCCATGGCCGGCAACATAGACTACTATTCTTATTGGGATGAGATTCCAGAATCTATTGTGGTAGGCGTTAATCAGGCCTCCAGCAGAATTTCAGATTCTGCATATGACGAGAAAAGCTCTCTTCCTGTGAAAACAGGAGCTAAATTCTTCGAGTTTATTGGGATGGAGCTCCTTCCATTTCTTGATAATAATTACAGGACCACCAAGTTTAGTATGCTCGTAGGGCATGACCTCACTGCAAATTTCATCAATTACTACCTCTTCAAGGAGAATCCACTTTTCAAGGCATATATTAATCTCAGTCCCGATCTTGCTCCAAAAATGGAAGACCGGCTGGAACAGTCCTTAGCAACTGCAGAAAGTCCGAAATGGTTTTACCTGGTAACTTCGGCGGGCGATGTGCCGAGACTGAAGAAAGAAATCCGCGAATTAGACAACCAACTCAAGACAGTGGAAAATGAGAATTTACATTACTTTTTTGATGATTTTCCCGAAGCCACTCATTACACCCTTGTGGGACAAGCCCTTCCGCGTGCCCTGGAAAAAATATTCGCCTCCTATCGGCCTATTTCACTTGAAGATTATGACATCATCATTGCTTCAGAACAATCGGCTTATGAGTATCTCAGAGAAAAATATGAAAAGATCCAAAACAACTACGGAATTGAAAAAAGGGTAAGGATCAATGATTATCTCGCCATTGGAAAGGCTCTTGAAGACCAACAGCAGTGGGATGAACTGGAAAAACTTGGTGATCTTGCTCAAAAAGAATATCCCGAATCTATTTTAGGCAACTATTATTTAGCGCGCTCTTACGAAGAAAATGGCCGCACCAGAAAGGCGATGAAGACCTATCAAAGCGCCTACGGAAAAGAATCGGTGGCATTTATGACCATAGATTTTATGCTGGAAAAAGCCGAACAAATTAAAAAGGATTTCGGTTATTAGCCTCTCAAAAAAGTGACTTTTACCAATGGCTAAGACAAAAACTACTTTCTTTTGCCAAAACTGCGGCACACAGCACCCAAAATGGCAGGGCCAATGTAACTCCTGCCGCGAATGGAACACTCTGGTGGAAGAGGTGTTGCAAAAAGAGGAAAAAACTTCATGGAAGTCCCCGGGCACGGCCACTCCTAAGCGCGCCGCAAGACCACTGCGTATTGCAGAAATAGAGACTTCCAGGGAAAAAAGGCTTACTACCAACAACAATGAACTCGACCGTGTTCTCGGCGGCGGCATTGTTCCGGGCTCTCTCACGCTCCTTGGTGGTGAACCCGGAATAGGGAAAAGTACGCTGCTGCTGCAAATTTCGCTAAACCTCAACTTTCGCACCCTGTACGTGTCGGGAGAAGAAAGCCAGCAGCAAATAAAGATGCGGGCAGAAAGAATTAATCCCAATTCGGGCAACTGCTATATTCTTACCGAAACCAAAACCCAAAACATCTTTCAACAAATAGAAAAACTGGAGCCGGAAATTATCATTATTGATTCCATCCAAACCCTGCACAGCGATTACATCGAGAGCAGTCCCGGAAGTATTTCGCAGATACGCGAGTGTACCGCGGAATTGATTAAGTATGCGAAGGAGACTTCGGTTCCTGTCATTTTGATAGGCCATATCACTAAAGAAGGGAGCATTGCGGGGCCGAAGGTGCTGGAGCACATGGTGGATACTGTATTGCAGTTTGAAGGAGATCGCAATCATGTTTACAGGATCCTTCGGGCGCACAAGAACCGGTTTGGTTCTACAAACGAACTTGGCATTTACGAGATGCAGGGTAACGGCCTTAGGGAAGTATCGAATCCCAGCGAAATCCTGATTTCAAAAAACGATGAAGACCTTAGTGGCACAGCCATCTCGGCGACTCTTGAAGGTATGCGCCCGTTGATGATTGAGATTCAGGCGCTGGTAAGCTCTGCGGTCTATGGTACACCACAACGTTCTGCCACCGGTTACAATTCAAAACGGCTGAACATGTTGCTGGCGGTGCTGGAAAAAAGAGCCGGCTTCAGGCTGGGTGCAAAAGACGTTTTCCTGAACATCACCGGCGGAATTTCTGTAGACGACCCGGCTTTAGACCTCGCAGTTGTGGCCGCCATCCTGTCGAGCAATGAAGACATTGCGGTTCCCAAAGACATTTGTTTTGCCGCCGAAGTAGGACTGGCAGGAGAAGTACGTCCTGTGACCCGCGTGGAACAGCGCATCCTGGAGGCCGAAAAATTAGGTTTTGCACATATCATGATCTCGGGACAGAGCAAAATTCCGAAGCAAAACTTTAATATCAACATTCAAAAGGTGTCAAAAATTGAAGATGTCGTGAGCTTCCTGTTCGGCTAAATGAGCTCTTTTGCTGAAACCTCCAAAAGAGGGAGCTTCAAAAAAGCCATTTTGAACACCTATATTTCAAGCATTTAATAAATTTTGATCTTTGTTTGCACCAAAAACTCATTAGCGATAAAAAGCTTAATTTAGAGCTGGCAAAAATTTTTTGAACTGAAGATGCTTAGGATTTTCAGAACCATAAGGAAAAAACTGCTCGTTGAAAACAACTTCAGCAAGTACTTGTTATATGCCGTTGGCGAGATCATCCTCATCGTGATCGGGATCCTCATTGCACTTGGTATCAACAACTGGAACCAGGACAGGTTAGCAGCAAAGAAAGAAAGGTTCTATCTTGAGGGCTTAAGAACCGAATTCCAAAGAAGCAAGATCAAACTTGAGAATCTTATCGAAGTAAACCGACTCAACTATGAAGAGTCTCAAAAGATCGCCGCGTACCTGCATTCTTCTGAAGGATCCCTCAGCGAAGACGAGCTTTCAAAATTACTTTTTGGAGCCTTTTCTTCCGAAATTGCCTATAATCCTAACAGTTCACTTTTAATCGAAATATTGAACTCCGGCGGCCTGGAAGATATTTCCAATCCGGTACTCAGGCTGCACCTCACCTCCTGGGATTCGTACATACAGAGCCTTCACCGGCAGGAGGCTGAACTGCGGGAGCAGCGGGAAAAGGTTCTGGACATCTTCAGAAGCGATCGCGGCAGCATTAAAACGGTCATGCATGGATCTGGTATTGCTGAAGAAATGGAGCTTCCGCAGACAAAAGAATTGCCTTCAAACCTGCAGCTCATCAGGACCCGTGAATTTGAGAACAACCTGCTCCTGTTCATTCTAACGGGCAGAAGCACCGAAATCTCACAATACCGGCCGCTGCTTCAGGAGATTGACAGTATTTTGGTTATTATTGATGACGAACTTAAAGATTCCTGAATAATACCTATCATGAAAAAAACAGCAATAACCAAAAAGATCCACTTCGAGAAGCTTTCTCCCGATGATCTTCAGGAGCTCAAGGAGATAAGCCACTGCACTTTTTATGATGCTTTTGCGGCGCAGAATAACCCCGAAGATCTTCACTCCTACCTCAATAGTGCCTTCAGCAAAGAAAGTCTTAAGAATGAACTTTTAGAGCAGCATTCTCAATTTTACTTTGCCAGGCTGCAGGAGAAAACGGTGGGCTACTTCAAGATCAATTTTGAAAACGCCCAAACGGAATTCCAGGAGGATGATGGCATGGAACTGGAGCGCATCTATGTTATAAAAGAGCATCAAAATAAAAAGATAGGCCAGACAATGTTGGATGCGGTGATAGAAATGGCGATTCAGCGTAAGATGAGCTACCTGTGGCTGGGCGTTTGGGAAAAGAACGAAAAAGCCATAAAATTCTATGAAAAGAACAGGTTCAAAT
>JBAVJE010000410.1:0-2018 GCA_049687615.1 Salinimicrobium sp.
ATCTGGTTGATGGTATCTTTAAGTTCAGCAATCTCTCCTTTTACATCAATGGTAATTTTTTGTGAAAGATCCCCATCGGCTACCGCGGTAGCTACATTGGCAATTTCCCGTACCTGAGTGGTTACGTTGCTCACCATGATGTTAACATTATCGGTAAGATCTTTCCAGGTACCGGCCGCACTTGGCACAGTCGCCTGGCCTCCCAGTTTTCCATCTGTTCCCACTTCCCGGGCAACCCGGGTAACCTCAGCAGCAAACAACGTAAGGGAATCCACCATGCTGTTGATCGTATTCGAAAGAACCAATACTTCCCCTCCTTTTCCTTGTTCTGTAATTTTTTGTGAAAGGTCTCCCTGGGCAACCGCTGTGGTTACAGAGGCAATCTCCCGCACCTGATTGGTAAGGTTGCTCGCCATCGTATTTACATTATCTGTAAGATCTTTCCAGGTTCCGGCAACATCGGGAACCTCGGCCTGTCCTCCCAGTTTACCTTCGGTACCTACCTCGCGTGCCACCCGGGTTACCTCATCGGAGAAAATATTTAGGGAATCCACCATCTGGTTTATAGTATCTTTTAGCTCTGCAATCTCCCCCTTTACATTAATAGAAATTTTCTTGGAAAGGTCACCATTGGCAACAGAAGTTGCCACTCCAGCAATCTCCCGCACCTGGGCTGTAAGATTGGAGGCCATGGTGTTTACATTCACGGTAAGGTCTTTCCAGGTTCCTGCTACATCAGGCACATCTGCCTGTCCTCCCAGTTTTCCTTCTACCCCCACTTCGCGGGCCACGTTAGTAACCTCTGCTGCAAATATATTCAGGGAATCCACCATCCTGTTGATGGTAGTGGAAAGCCCAAGAACTTCTCCTCCTTTTCCCTCTTCAGTAATTTTTCTGGAAAGATCCCCATCGGCAACCGCCGTAGTTACCCCGGCGATTTCCCGTACCTGTTCTGTCAGGTTACTTGCCATCTGGTTCACATTATCGGTAAGGTCTTTCCAGGTTCCTGAAACGTTTGGCACACTTGCCTGGCCGCCGAGTTTTCCTTCGACGCCCACCTCACGAGCCACCTGGGTTACCTGTTCAGCAAAAATATTCAAACTGCCCAGGGTGCGGTTGATTACGTCGGCCATGTTCCGAAAGTCACCCGTCACCGTCAGACTAAATTTATCTTCCAGCTTTCCTGCGGCTATACTATTAAGAATCCTGCTTACCTCAAGTACAGGTTTTGCAATCGCTTCAATAAGGATGTTAATGTTGTCGATCATATCCTTCCAAACCCCGCTGGAAGCCTTAAATTCGGCCCGTGCATCGAGGTTTCCTTCAATACCACCCACGCGTGAAATTCGGGAAACTTCGGTACTTACCCCTCCAATCATTTCAACCATGGTATTATAAGCTTCGGCAAGATCGGCGAATTTATCGTTGCGTTCTTTTGACAGTCGAACAGAGATATCTCCTTCCCTAAAAGCTTCTAGTGCAAATATGAGTCGATCTAATTGTTCGTGCACATATTCGCTATCCTTAAACATGTCCTTATGGGGAACTCTTTTAGATTTCTTTACCAGGGAGCGTTTTGTGGGTGCAGGTTTTTGAGAAGAGGTTTTGTTGTTTGTTTTAGAGGTAGCGGTCTGTTTGGACATTTTAGTAGGGGTTGATTTATCTTAACCTGGTACTATAAAAAAAGTACCCGATTTCTCAATTCTTAATGAGACGTAAAAAAAGCCCTTTATATCTAAAAGTTGTGTGAAATTTATGTGAAAAGTCGCAAAAAATATAATTCTACACCTATTTTTGACCATTAAAAAAGAAGCACTATTAATAAAATAGTTCCTTGAGTTATGTTTAAGTGACTACTAAAAAGGCTGTTACGCACTGGTCTCTAAAAAAGAAGAGAAAAATAAAGAGTAAATGCATTCAGGATTTTGAACGGTGACCATGCATGTGAAGGAGGAAATTCAAAATAAATTTGCTTAATACATTAAAAAATAATCCAAAATTAATATAGAAAAAGAAAC
>JBAVJE010000411.1:0-20333 GCA_049687615.1 Salinimicrobium sp.
ATCTCCGTTTGGAGAGAAAAGCTCAGGTATTACAATTTGACAAGTATCAAGAGTGATGGTTACGGGAAGCCTGGTTGAACTTTCACAGTCTCCTGTTGGAGTTGAAGAGGCATAATAGATAACTCCATCTTCGAGAACTTCAGCAGAACTGTAAGTTTCATTGCCCGTTGCTGAAGTATACCAGGTGATCATTCCGTTTGCATTAACATTCTCTTCGAGTTCAGCGATAGTAGCTCTGGCGGACTCACAGAAAACATTTCCACCCTGAACCAGAGTAGGAGCGTCAGTATCTGTCAAGGTAACTTCAAGCATGGCTGCATCTGATTCGCATCCTGCCGCAGAAGTTTGAGTTATGTAATAAGTTCCTTCAACAAGTACATCTGTGTCTGCTGCCGGAGTTCCAAGAGCATCACTTGTATAAACATTGAATGTTGCACCGTCATCACCGGTAATATTATCGGCAAGATCGGTCACTGTGGCGCCAGAAACAGCACACGCTGAATAAGCAGTTACAGATGGTGCGATTGGTGCGTCAACAATTGTAACAGTCACCATTTCTCTTGCAGTACATTCTCCTGCAGCATCTCCGGCATAATATTCACCTTCGTCTGTAAGAGCTGTGTCTCCTGCTAAAGCGTCGGTTGCGTTAGCCGATGAATACCAGGCAGCGTCTGCCGGTAAAAGGTCGGCAACAGTTGCGCCTGTACAGAAAGTTTGAGCGTTTTCGGTCACATCTGGACACGCAACAGGCTGTCCTATCATTATAGTTACAGTAGCAGAAGAAGAACATCCATTGTCGCTGGTCACTGTGTAAGTGTAGACGCCTTCAGCATCGGTTGCAGGATCAAAAGTTCCGTCAACGTCATCTCCGCCGAAAGTCCAGGTTCCACCTGTTTCAGGAGTTCCTCCAAGTTCTGCGAAAAGATCCACAGTGTCTGTAGTTCCTTCTTCAAGATTTACTGTAGCGCTTTGTCCAGCATCTGGATTTTCAAGGACCGTTACGGTAAGTTCGGCTGAATCTGTACAATCTCCATTACCAACTGTATAGATGGTCACGAAATCTCCAATATTACTTTGGAAGTTATATTGTTCAATTAATTCCTGGATTGTAGGATTAAAAGTTCCGGTGGTTTCAACACCATCTTCCAACAGGCCGATGTAAAGGTTAAGAACCCCTGCCGCAGAAAGATTTTTCACTTCTGAATTACATACCGTCATAGAATTGTCAGCACCAGCGTTGGCAGTGTTTTCTCCAACTGTTACTACGAAATCAACAGAATCTGTACCGGTTACGCAGGCGGCAGGATCATCTTCGCTTACAGTATATGTAATCGTGTAAACTCCTACTGTTGAAATATCCAGTGAACCATTTGTAATTTCATTTCCGGAGGCATCAAAGAAAGTTCCGCCTTGTAGAGAGTCATCTCCAAGATAATTATACAAATCTAACGGATTATCATTGGAGCATACCTCAAAGTCGTCAATTGTTCCGGCGTTAGCTTGTTGTACAGCAATGATGTTTACCGTCAATTGAACTGAATCTGAACACTCTCCACTTGTAAGGGTGTAAGTAGTTGTGAATTCTCCCAAACCATCGGCATCATTTTGATACATGGTAGCTAATTGAGAAGCAGAAGGGTTTAAAGTTCCAGTTCTATCAATACCTGCATCTAAAAGACTTAAATAATATTTTCTGATCTCATCAATGCTTGGGAATAAAGTCTGAACTTCAGTTTCGCATACTGTAGCCGAACTATCTGTTCCTGCATTTACAACACCTTCACAAGGGTCTATAGGGTCTGAAGTTACATTTACAGTAACGGTAGCAGAATCCATACAAGTTTCATAACCTACGGTGTAAGTAAAAGATCCCGGTTCGTCTGTTGCAGGATCAAAAGTTCCATCACCGGTACTCCAAACTCCTCCAAGAAGGGCATTTTCTCCTAAATAATCGAAAAGATTTACTGGTTGATCTTCCGGGTTGAGTGTAACCGAAGCATCTTCACCAGCGTCGGCTTGGGTAACGATATTTGCGGTAAGTTCATATGATTCACCACCTACTGTGTAAACAGTTGTAAATTCACCCAGGCCATCCTCATCTGCCTGATAGATATCAGCCAGTTGACTTGGTGTTGGATTAAATGTTCCATTTGTAGGAACTCCCGGTTCAAGTAGTCTAAGGTAGAATTTCCTTATCTCATCAACACTTGGGAAAAATGTTTGAACATCGGCCTCACAAATAATACTTGAACCTGGAACTTGAGTGCCTGGATCTGTATTAGGATCTGAATTAACGCTAACAATTACGGTAGCTGAGTCTGTACATCCTACCCCTACTGTGTAAGTATAACTTCCGGAGGTATCTGTGGCAGGGTCAAAAGTACCGTTGCCCATATTCCATGTTCCTCCCTCTTCAGCATTTTCTCCAAGAAGGTCAAATAGATCTACCGGAGCATCATCTGGATTTAATGTAATACTGGCATCATCTCCCGCATTAGCATCATTATAAACAGTCAGGTTAATAATTGCTTCATCCTCGCAAATTCCTGTTCCGGCTATATAAGTAGTTGAAACGGTAAAAGGATAAACGCCTGAAAAATATTTGGAAGCCAGTTCGGCTGCAGGATCACCTGTGAAAGTCCCGTCTGTATCTCGATCTCCTAAGAATGTAGCAAGAATAGCATTTACTTCTTCCTCTGAAGTTGCGCCTGAAAGTTGATTTGCAAGAGCTTCAGCTTCAGATTTACAGAAGTCTGCATCCACATCTGCACCGGCATCTGCCTGACAAGGGTTCACTGTAATGTTAAAAACAGATGAGTCGGTTCCGGTTATACAACCTGAAGTTTCATCTACTGTGTAAGTAACGTTATAAGTTCCTTCTCCTTCAGCCTGAGGATCAAAAGATCCATCAGGATAACCATCAAAGGTTCCTGAAGTTTGGGCACCTGAAGAGATAAATGAATATAAATCCTGAGGCTCATCGCTGATATCAAATTCCAGCGTCACATCATCTCCAGCGTTAGCCTGTTCAGTAGGAATAACAGAAATTGTTAATTCAACAGAGGCTGCACATTCCTCGGCACCTAGTGTATAGGTTGTGGTGAAATCACCCAGGCCATCTGCATCACTTTGGTATTGTTGAGCAAGTTGGTCTGCTGTTGGGCTAAATGTTCCATTTCTTGAAACGCCCTCATCCAATAGTGCTAATAGATAATTATTAATGGCGTCATTACTTGGAAAAGTTGCCTGAACGTCTGATTCACAAACGATACCGGTATTAGGACTACCAGCGTCTCCTGTCAAAAGTTCAATAGTAACAGCAAATCGATCCCTACTCTCACAAGGAGGCTGATTTGAATTAGTTCTGTTAGTTATTTGTGAAGCATAGTAAGTTTCACCGTCCACCAAGGGAGTTGATGAATCCAGAGCAGGAAAAGAAGTTGGTGTGCTATACCACCTAAAGCCTTGAGATTCTGGAGTAGTAGCTTGTACTTGCAAGTCTGCTACAGTAGCTCCTGTACAAAATTGTTGATTAGCATCTCCATCCGGAGCGATAGAAAGAACTGGCTGATACTGAATCGCTACTCTTGTTGAAGGACAATTGAAACCTGCGGGATTGGTTTGACCCACAAAGTAACTTTTTCCTTCTTCCAGGACAACTGAAGGGTCCAGAGGATCGCCTGAGAATTCTTCGGTAAAAACCTGAATTTCATAAGTAGCAACATCGGCATCAACGATATTCATTAAATCCTGAACTATTGTAACGTCTGCCGTGCCGTATTCGCAGGGTTGAAAAAAGGCTCCAAAAGCCGGAGTCGGAGCTCCGAGATTGTTGACTTTAACTGTAACAGCCTCGCGAGAAGTACAGGTTCCTGATTCGTTTCCGGCATAGTAAATACTTTCGTCTTCAAGAATTTCGTTTGATGGAATAGGGTTAGTGGAAGTGGCCGTTCTATACCAACGGATGCCATCTCCATTCGCAGTTGCCTGTAGATCGGCAACTGTTTGCAAATAACAGTAGGTCTGTTGGATACCTGCTGTGTTTGCATCATCATCTACTGTAATTGTAGGACAGTCTTGTCCATACAAGTAGGTTCCGCTAAAAAGAAATAAGGCAAAAAGGAAAATTGGCATTCCTTTACTACCTAAAGTAAAATTTCGCATAGGCTAAATGTTAAATTAAATCGATTATCAATTTGGTTATTCAAAGTTCAAATATATAGCAAAGATCAAGAAAAAAAACTTAATCTCCTGTTAAGGCGAGGTTTTAACTGTCTTTTCTGAAAAAGCCGATAAATGGCTGAGGTAGGGAGGCGTAAAAGTACAAATATTTCCTTAATAAAATTTAATTAGGAATATTTTTACATATAAAAAGTTAAATATTAGGTTTAACATTCGGATGTCACATTTTGTCCTAAGAACTACGTATAATTCCTGACCTTATCAAGTCAATCAGGCTTTTGGAGAACTAACAGATTCTTTATCTTTACTGAAAATTCTTGAAAACAATGACAATTCATTTTATAGCCATTGGGGGTAGTGCTATGCACAACCTGGCTCTGGCGCTGCACCATAAAGGGTATCAGATAACGGGAAGTGATGATATGATTTATGAACCCTCGCGGTCCAGACTTAAGAAGTATGGGCTACTTCCGAAAGAGAATGGCTGGTTCCCCCATAAAATAACGGAAGATCTTGATGCGGTGATCCTGGGGATGCATGCCAGAGAGGATAATCCTGAATTAACAAAAGCTAAAGATCTAGGATTGAAAGTTTTTTCCTACCCCGAATTCTTGTATGAACAGTCAAAGAATAAAACAAGAGTCGTCATTGGAGGTTCTCATGGTAAGACTACAATAACTTCTATGATTCTTCATGTGCTTAACTATCACCAAAAACAGGTAGATTTTATGGTTGGTGCACAATTGGAGGGTTTTGATACCATGGTGCATTTAACAGAAGAAAATGACTTTATTGTATTAGAAGGAGATGAGTATTTATCGTCACCATTAGACAGGCGTCCTAAATTTCACCTTTATAAACCAAACATTGCTCTTTTGAGCGGGATTGCATGGGATCACATTAATGTTTTTCCCACGTTTGAAGAATATTTGCAACAATTTAAAATCTTTATAGATTCAATTGTAAAAGGTGGGATCCTGGTGTATAATGAAGAGGATGCCGAATTAAAGAAACTTGTAGAGAATACAGGTAATACTATTAGGAAGCATCCTTATAGTACTCCCGAATACCGGGTTGTGGAAGAGCAAACCTATTTAGATACACCCGAAGGAGAGATGCCGGTTGAAGTTTTCGGAAAGCACAATCTTCAAAATTTAGCAGGTGCCAAATGGGTTTGCCAGCATATGGGGGTCGATGAAGACGATTTTTATGAAGCTATCTCCACCTTTAAGGGAGCTTCAAAGAGATTAGAGAAAATATCGGAAACCGATAAAACAATTGTTTTTAAAGATTTTGCCCATAGTCCTTCTAAGGTGATGGCAACCACAAACGCTGTTAAGCAACAATATCCGGAAAAAAAATTGCTGGCCTGCCTAGAATTGCATACCTATAGTAGTTTAAATTCCACTTTTTTAAAAGAATACCGCAATGCTTTAGATAAAGCCGATACGGCAGTGGTTTTCTTTTCCCCCGAAGCTGTTGAAAATAAAAGGCTGGACCCTATTCAAAAAGAGCAAATATTAGAGGCTTTTGGACGCCAAGATTTAGTGATTTATACGAATTCTGAAGATTTTCAAAATTACCTGAAGCAACAGGATTATGATCATACCGTACTTCTTTTGATGAGCAGTGGTAATTATGGGGGAATGGATTTTGACCAAATAGGGGAATGGATTAAAAATGGCAATGAGGTATAATCTTGATTTGCTTATCTTTAAAAAATAAAGATAAGCCGTTGCAGAAAAAATCCCCTTTTACAATTAAACATTGGGCCGAAGATGACCGGCCTCGTGAAAAGCTACTTCAAAAGGGAAGAAATTCTCTAAGTGATGCTGAACTTTTAGCTATTTTAATAGGGTCGGGAAGCCGAAACCAAAGTGCGGTTGATCTTTGCAAAAAAATTCTATCAGACACAGGGAATAATCTTGGAGAGCTTGGTAAGCTATCGGTTAAGCAGCTGTTGAGTTATAATGGTATTGGAGAGGCTAAAGCATTGACTATTGTTGCGGCTCTCGAATTGGGCCGCAGAAGAAGAGCGGGAGAAGCTCTTGAAAAAAAGAAGATCACTTCAAGCGCATCGGTTTTTGAGTTGATGCAGCCTGAGATTGGTGAACTTCCGCATGAGGAATTCTGGATCATTTATCTCAATAATTCAAACAAGGTGATTGAGAAACATTCCTTGAGTAAAGGAGGGATTACAGGTACATTAGTAGATGTAAGGCTGGTACTCAAAAAAGCTTTGGAGCTGGGAGCCACCTCACTTATTCTTACTCATAACCACCCTTCGGGGAATCTTAGTCCCAGCAGTTCAGATAAACAACTTACTCAAAAATTGAAAACAGCAGGGGAAAGCCTGGATATTAAAATTCTGGATCATATCATTGTAACAGAGAAATCTTATTTTAGTTTTGCCGATGAAGGATTGCTCTAATTATTACGAGTCACAATGCTCTTAGTTTACACCCAAAAAATTACGCCTCGCATTACCTATACCTTTAAACAGGTATGCACGCGCGTGTTGGGAATTCCTGTAGGTTTTACTTCAAAGATAGAGGAATTCGTAGCCCACGAAGGAATGAAAATATCCTACGGGAAACAAAGTCTAGCCAATGAGGTTTTTATTCAAAATGTGGACCTCCTACTGGAACAGGGGGTGACCGATCTTGAAATTAAGGTGCAGGAATGGGAGGACGTGCCATGTTTTTTTGCGGTTTCAGAAAGCAGTTCTATCCCTTTTGACATTTTTGCCGCCTCATTTTTTCTATTGAGTCGCTATGAAGAATACCTGCCGCATGTAAAGGATAAGGAAGGTAGATTTCAGGCTTCAGAAAGTCTTGGATATCAGGAGAATTTCCTGGAGCTGCCGGTAATAGACATTTGGGCCCAAAAATTTAAAAAAGTACTTCAGGCGAGGTTCCCAGATCAACATTTTCCCAAAAAAACATCCTCTTCAGAAAACATAGTGGCAGTAACCGAGATCTTTCGGTACAAAGAAAAAGGTGTGATTCGTATCCTTCTTGGCCTGTTGGGCGATATTTTTCAGCTAAAGCCTAAGTACGTACTGCATCGCTTTCAGGTGATGCTTAAATTAAAGAGGGATCCTTATGACATTTATAATAAGTTGATCAGATTTCTGAAAAAGCACAAGGTTACAATGAAATTCATGTTCCAGGTGAGCGATTTTTCAAGTCATGACCGTAATATTAATTATAATCGTCTCGAGCTTCAAAGCCTCATTAAATCTGTTGCAGATTATGCTGAAGTAGGCTTGCATCCGGGTTTCTATGCAAACCAAAAATTCAAAGTTCTGAAGGTGGAAAAGCGCAGGTTGGAAGATATTCTCAAGAGACCTGTTCTAAGTGCTCTAAACAGCAAGTATAATCTCCTGCTGCCCAATACTTACAACCACATGGTAGAACTTGATTTCAAGAATGATTATTCAATGGGTTATCCCGAAGCCATAGGATTTCGTGCCGGCACCTGTACCCCTTTTCTCTTTTATGATATTAATTTTGAGGTTACAACACCCTTATTAATCCAGCCATATGCCTTAAATATTGAGGCGTTCCATAAGATGAAAGAAACCGAAATTGAATATAAGGTCAGAGAGATTAAGCGACAGGTGGAAATGGTAGAAGGCAAACTTATCTCGGTTTTTACCAATAATGACTTCTCAGAATATGCAAATTCAAAACGTAACTTTAATATTTTAAGAACAGTTAATGAAACTCTCTAATATCAAACATATCTTCTTTGATCTAGACCACACACTTTGGGATTTTGACAAAAATTCCGGTCTGGCCTTCACCTCCATATTTGTAAAGCATAAAATTGAGATCGAACTTGAAGAATTTCTTTCGGCTTACTCCCCCATAAATTCCAATTACTGGAAGCTTTACAGAGAAGCGAAAGTGACTAAAGAGGCATTGCGTTACGGAAGATTAAGAGATACTTTCGATAGTTTAAATATCAACGTTAGCGATGATCAAATTGAAACGCTTTCTATAGACTACATAGCGCATTTGCCCCTGCACAATCACCTTCTGGAAGGATGTGAAGAAATGCTCGAGTATCTTCAACCAAAATACACCATGCACATCATCACCAACGGGTTTAAAGAAGTGCAACATAAAAAACTTCAAAGCTCGGGTATACTTAAATACTTTTCTACGATTACCACGTCTGAAGATGTTGGTGTACAGAAGCCCAATAAAGACATTTTCGAGGCTGCACTGGGGGCAGCGAAGGCGAAGAAGGAGGAGAGTATTATGATTGGTGATAACTTTGAAGCCGATTTCATGGGGGCCGTCGATTTTGGGATGCAGGCTATTTTGTATAATTATTATAATCAGGACTTTTCTTCTGAATATCACCAGGTTAAAGCCATGTCTGAACTCTCCGATTTTTTATAGCAATAAAAAATCTTTAGCTTCGTTTGATAACCAATTGTATGCGAATGTCTAGCGGATCTATTAAAAAATCGTGCCTTTTTGCACTTTTACTTCTTCTATTCTCCTCCTGCGTAAAAGATGTTGATCTCGACCAGTACAACGAGATTGTCATTCCGCCAACAGCTGCTATCGACCTCATCTATTTTACCCTTGAACCTGATGATTTTGCCGATGCTTCCGGTAATTTACAGAAGGCAACTGATTTTCTGCGGCTTGAATTTTTGGATGATGATTATATACAAGACGCTCTTATAAGAGCCGATTTCAACTTCGTTTTTATTAATAGTTTTCAGCAGGAGTTCGTAACCACTTTTAATTTCGTTTCAGAAAATAATGCTGTACAACATACGGTTCAAATCAACGTTCCTGCCGGGAACGTGGGGGAGCCGGCTGTAGTGAATTTTACAGAAATAGTTCCCCGATCACAAATTGATGCTATTAGAAAATCAATAAAACTGGTGGTTGAGGTTGAAATGAAGGCCAACTCTGCACCACTGGAAGGACAATTGCAATTAGAATCCAAAGCAAATTATAAGTTTGAATTTGAATGATGAGAATTTTTTACCTCATTTTTTTGATCTTATTCTTTGGCAACGTCGTTGGCCAAAACAAGCCGTTGCTGTACAATTTCAATGATTTGCCGCAGAACTTAATGTCCAACCCCGGGGCCGAAATAAGTTTTGATATGCATGTCGGTTTTCCGTTGCTTTCAGGAATACATGTATCGGCGGGTTCCTCGAAAGTGAGTCTTTATGATATTTTCCAAAAGGGTGCTCCCGGATCTATTAATAACAGGATAAGTGATAAATTGGATGATCTTTCCCGCAATGATTTCTTTTCTGTTAATGAACAACTTGAAATTCTTTCTCTCGGCTGGAGGGACAGAAAGAAAAAATACTTTTCGGCAGGAGTTTATCAGGAACTTGATGTGTTTTTATACTTTCCGAAAGACCCGGCGGTATTGGCTTATGAGGGAAACAAAAATTACATTGGTAAGGACTTTAGATTTTCTGACTTTACTTTCACTGCCGATGTGGTAAACGTTTTCCATTTCGGATTTACAAATTATTATTCTGAAGATTTTAATTACGGTTTTCGCGGCAAACTCTATTCCGGTGTTCTCAATGGCTACAGTGTTGGAAATCGGGGAGTATTTAGAACTGAAGTTTCCCCCGAGGGACCTAATCTCTACAGGCATTATCTCAGCGATATAGATATTTTGGTGAACACCTCGGGATATGCAGACCTCGTGGATTCTGATAATGTTACCGGGTTGAGCACAATGAATGACCTGGCAAAAAGGGCATTTTTTGGGGGTAATCTTGGCCTGGGGCTTGACATGGGATTTACCTGGTACCCTTCAGACCAATACAGGATAACCGGGAGTATTCTTGACATTGGTTTTATCAATCATAGCAAAAATGTAGAAAATTACAGGTATTTTGGCGATTACGAAACCAGCGGGATAGAATTGCTCTTCCCCGGAACTAGTGGAAATTCGCCGTCCTACTGGGATGAATGGGAAGATGATCTTGACCGGCATTTGACAGATGAGACCCTGTATAATTCATACATCACCTGGCGACCTGTTAAATTAAATGCCTCTATAGATTATGGTTTTGTGGAAAACGCCGAACCCTGTAACTGCCATGAACCCATGGGACGCAGGCGGTATTTTAATCACGTTGGGCTACATCTCTTTGCAATGAAAAGGCCTCGTGGCTTACATTATGCTACTACACTTTCTTATGGTAAAACTTTCAATAGAAATTTCAGGGCCAAAATGACCTATACGGCAGATTCCTTTTCCTATACTAACCTGGGACTTTTGGTTTCAGGAAGGTTATACAATTTTAATGTTTATCTTGCTGCAGATAACCTGCTGGGCTATATCAATCTAGCCAAGGCACGCAATGCTTCCTTGCAGATTGGGCTTCAGCTAATTATTAACAGAGAATGAAAAAATACCTTTTTATTATAGGCCTAATGTTTGGTCTCAACGTTTCTTCCATTGCACAAAACCTTAATAACTATAAGTATGTAAGGGTGCCTGATATGTTTGACTTTCAAAAAGACGAAAATAAATACCGTCTTAATGAACTATTGGCTTTTCTTCTTGAAAAAGAGGATTTTGAAGCCCTTTATAAAGAAAGCATTCCCGCCGCTGTTTCAAATTGTGATATACTGGATGCAAATGTTCATAATGAGTCTAACCTTTTTAGGACGAAACTCTATATTACTCTTACAGACTGTAATGAGCAAGTGGTCTTTACTTCTGAAACCGGGGTGAGCCGGCAGAAAGAATATAAGGCCGGCTTTCAGGAGGCATTACGAAACGCTTTTAAATCTTTAGAGGCGCTGCAGCACGAATATTCCCAAGGACCTGGAAAAGTCATTGTGGAAGCCGTTCCTTCAGAAGAAAAAAGACAGCAACTTCAGGAGGAATCACTTAAACAGGAGGAATCATTTAAAGAGGAGACAACCTACAGTAATGCAGGGAAATCGTATGTGCTGGAACCAACATCTTCGGGCTTTGAACTTTTTGAAAAAAACAAAGAAGAGCAAATCGCCAGGCTGATTAAATCGGCGAATGGAGATACTTATCTATATACTTCAGAAAAGATCAATGGAAATGCCTTTTTTGACACCAGTGAAAATCTGGTGGTGGAATACCTGAGTGATGGTTTACTCATAAGTCTAACCTATAAAAAGGTTCAATAACCGTATTTGTTTTTCCACCTCTTTTTTAGGAATTCCCGTTGGGCTTGCTCCCGTTGATTGTTGCCGGGCTTGAAAAATGTCGTGTTTGAAATCTGTTCGGGAAGAAATTCAGCCGCAGCAAAATTGTTTTCGTAATTATGGGCGTATTTATAGTTCTCCCCATAGCCAAGATCTTTCATTAACTTGGTTGGCGCATTCCTTATTGCTAAAGGCACCGGCAGATCTCCTGTTTTCTTGACCAAGGCCTGTGCTTCATTGATTGCCATATAGGAGGCGTTGCTCTTAGGTGAGCTTGCAAGATAAATGGCGCACTGGCTGAGGATGATACGTGATTCGGGATAACCAATAGTCGAAACGGCCTGGAAAGTATTGTTTGCCATAATTAAAGCGGTAGGATTGGCATTTCCAATATCTTCACTGGCAAGAATGAGCAAACGTCTCGCGATAAATTTTACGTCTTCGCCACCTTCGATCATTCGGGATAGCCAGTAGACAGCGGCATTGGGATCACTTCCGCGAATGGACTTTATAAAAGCCGAAACAATATCGTAATGCTGCTCTCCAGACTTGTCGTAAAGCACGGTGTTTTGCTGGACTTTGTCCATTACCATTTTGTTGGTGACTTCAACAGCATCGGTTTCTTCAGAAGTTACAATAAGTTCAAAAATATTCAGCAGCTTTCGGGCGTCACCTCCGCTTAATCTTAAAAGCGCTTCTGTCTCCAGAAGGTTAATAGTTTTTTGAGAAATAACTTTATCTTCTTTCATCGCCCTGTCTAGAAGAGCGATAAGATCATCTTTGGAAAATGCTTTTAAGACATACACCTGGCTTCGGGAAAGCAATGCGGGGATAACCTCAAAACTGGGGTTTTCGGTGGTAGCGCCTATGAGGGTGATCCAGCCTTTTTCAACTGCACCCAACAAGGAATCCTGCTGTGATTTACTAAAACGGTGGATCTCATCGATAAAAAGAATTGGATTGCTGGTGGTGAAAAGGCCGTCACTTTTTTTAGCTTTATCAATCACCTCCCGCACATCCTTAACTCCGCTGTTAATAGCGCTAAGGGTGAAAAACGGCCGATTGGATTCCTCTGCAATAATATTGGCCAAGGTAGTTTTTCCAACCCCCGGAGGACCCCATAAGATCATACTTGGTATAATATTCTGTTTGATCTGTTTCCTAAGGGCGGCTTCGGGGCCTACTAAATGCTGCTGACTCAAATAATCGTCAAGCGTTTTTGGACGTAATCTTTCTGCAAGAGGTTTATTCATAACGCAAAAGTACTAATTTGAAGGCAGGCAGAAAATAGCATTTTTGAGATCTATTTGTCAGTGACAATGAGAAGTTGCTCCCCAATAATGTCCTGAAAATGTCACTTTTGAAGCTGAATTGTCAGGTTAGCTGATATGGTGGAGTTTTTGTAATATTATGGAAAGAGAAAAATTAATTTTGTGAAATCAAGAGATCCATTTGTCTTTACACCGGGAGTCTTAGGATATCCTGTGACTTTTGTTCTGCTCATCTGGTTTGTCTACTGGGCCGAGGTAAGATTTGGTTTTAATTTTAATCACTTCGGAATTTTCCCCAGAACCGTAAAAGGCTTACGTGGAATTATTTTTTCTCCATTTATACATAGCGACTTGCAACACCTTTTTCACAATACGATTCCTTTGTTGGTGTTAAGTATGTCGTTATTTTATTTCTATAGAAAGATAAGTTGGCAGGTATTATTTTACGGTCTGCTGCTAACAGGCATTCTCACCTGGGGCATTGGTCGTCCTTCTTACCACATTGGGATAAGTGGTATCATATATATGCTCGCCGGATTCTTATTTTTTAAAGGAATTTTTTCAAAATACTACCGTCTGGTTGCGCTCTCATTAATTGTTGTATTTCTCTATGGCGGTCTTTTGTGGTACATCACCCCGATTGATCCTCAAATTTCCTGGGAAGGTCATTTATCGGGCTTGGTATCGGGCTTGCTCTTTGCTGTCATCTACAAAAATAACATCGCCAAAGCTCCAAAATATGAATGGGAACGCGATACCTACAAAGAAGAAGATGATCCCTTTATGAGACACTTTGACGAGAACGGGAATTTTATTGAAAACCCCGAAGGGGATGAGGATACTGAATATGTTTACCACTTCAGAAAAACCGAAGAAAAATAAAGAGTTCCCAAAATGCCTTTTTTGAGGATCTTCCTTTACAGTCTTTGTCTTACTACTTCATAAAGAAAGGCACCACAAGCTACCGAAACATTCAGGGAACCTATAGTTCCTTTTAAAGGCAACTTGGCTTTTTCATCCACCAGTTTCAGCACAGAGGAAGATATTCCTTTTCCTTCATTTCCCATTACTAAAGCCAAAGGCGCAGTGAGGTCTTTAGCATAGATAAGGTCGTCTGTTTTTTCACTGGCAGCCAGCACTTTTATTCCTGAAGCCTGCATGTAGTAAATGGCATCTTTGATATGATCTACTTTAATGAGGGGTACATTGAAAATCGCACCTGCTGAAGTTTTTACCGTGTCGGCTGTGACCGGCGCACCACCTTTTTTCTGAATGATAATGCCGTCTACTCCACAACATTCTGCCGTTCTAATGATTGCGCCAAAGTTTCGAACATCATCTATCTGGTCGAGAAGGAGGAATAGGGGAGCGGTATTTTTGTCAAGAGCCCCGGAAACAATTTTTTCGAGTTCGGCAAAGGCTACGGGTGAAATTTTCGCCACTACACCTTGATGGTTCCCTTTTGCCAGCCGGTTCAGCTTTTCAACAGGCACATAAGAAATATTGAAATCACCTTTAGAAAGCAACTTTTGAAGCTCCTGGAAAAGAGGACCGGAAAGCCCTTTTTGGATAAAGATCTTATCGATAGTTTTTTCGCTTTCAATTGCTTCTATAACGGCGTGAATTCCGAAGATGGTGGTCGTTTCTTTCATGCTTCAAATATAGATATAAAAAAACCACCCAAAAAGGGTGGTTTTCTGAATTTTCTAAAAGTCTCAACGTTAAATTGATCTTTTAGATTTATTCAATTATTACAATGTACGATTCAGCCTCGTCCATCAAGCTTCCACTTTCAGCAGTGAACTTGTAGTAAAGGGTGTCGTTCACAGCTAAGTTGAGATCCTGATAATTGGTTTCACTTAGTTCCACAGTGCCTGATTCCTCAAGAGTAACACCACTATCCATATAAGTCCCTGCATCATTCTTTTTTAACATTAGTAGAACTTCATCAATAGCAGCTCCAAAAGTAGAAACTTCATACTCGAGTTCAACAGAAGATAACTCGTCCATAGTAACTTCCATTGGATTGTCTTCTCCTAAATTTACAGGATGTCCTACACTCACGGTGAAAGGATCTTCGGATACATTCCCGTTCGAATAAGTTGTTCTTATTCTTAAAGGATAGGACCCTGGTTCGAGATCACCAAGAATTGAAGTGTTAAAGGAACCTGTCTCACCTGAAACTGTTCCGGTTCCTATTACTGTTCCATCTTCCAATATCTCTACTGTCTGGGCAGTCACACCTTCTGCAGTAAAAAAGTTTATATTCAGATCTTCATTTACGTCAAAGAAGGTGATACTCCTTTGAGATGGATAAGCGTATCCGCCAATATCTGTTGGCTCATCTCTCATCCCATCATCATCTGTATCACACGATGAGAAACCAAGGACTAAAAGTAAGCACCAGCTTAAGTTTAAATATTTTTTCATTTTATATTTTTGTTTTGATAATTAAATTACTCAACATCCCAGAAAATAGGAGTCTGTTGGTCGTCTCCTCCAATAGCTTCAGAAGCAGCTGTGTATTGTGCCTCATTCAGGTTTTGTTCATTAACCGGGTAGGTGTAGCGTAATGGTACATCGTTTCCAGTGTCTTCTGGAAGGTTAAACGCAGGAGCGTCATATTTTCTCCATGCGGCCCATCCTTCAAAAGGATTATTGTACATGGCGATCCAAAGTTGAGTTCCTAATTGTTCTTTCCAGTTGGCAGAATCGTAAGCTACCTGAGGTTGAGCAAGGTAAGCATCAACTTCGTCTTGTGTGCCATTCCAATAAAGAATAGAAGCCTCAATGGCCGCATTGTAATGGCTCTCTGCAGTTCCACTTACTCCCGTGTAACTTTCTTGGGCAGCCGCGGCTAAGTCAAATTCAACCTGTGCGTAATCTAACAGGATCCCAGGAATTGTTGGGTCAAGGAAATCAGCTCCCATATGCGTGTATAATGGGAATGAGTTACTTCCACCGTAGATCCCTCCAACGTATCCTCCATCGACGTTGTTGTCAAAGTAAGTTTGTCTTCTTGGATCGTCCAGTTCGTTCATTTTGTCAACAAGTGTATTAGCAGCTACATAATCTGAACGTCCACTCTCTACTAAGTCTTCCCAAAGTGGGTTAGTATTAGGTGGATTTGATTCGTAGGCAACTATTGCATTGTCCTCGTTAGAAGTAAAAACTCCTCCCGCCATAGCGGCGGTAACCCCATCCTGTGATAATGATGGATTAACATCAGACAATCTCATAGAAATTTTTAATAGCAGGGAGTTGGAAAACTTCGCCCATTTTGACATGTCACCATTGTAAATCACATCAGACCCGGTAAATCCCTGACCTGCAGCTAAAAGAGCATCAGCCTGCTTAAGCCTGTTGATTAGATCCTCATAAATTGTAGCTGCATCATCATATGCGGGTAAAGGATATTCTGTTGCATTTACGGCTTGGGTATAAGGAACATCGCCAAAGGTGTCAACCAATACTTGCCATGCATACACTTCAATTACCTCTAATTGTCCCGTGCGGGCATCTTTTTCGGCTTGTGAAAGTGCTTCGTTATTCTGAACAATTTCTTTTGCGTTTTGAACATCAAAAATCACATCTCGGTACAGTTCAGACCAGAAATTTTCTGGAATTCCCCTATTCGTCAAGTCATAATTTGGCTCATCCAAATATGTTGTAGCGGTTAAATACTGCGCTACAAATCTAAAGATGTCAATATTGACGTTAGGGCTCTGCATAACATCAGACAGGCTTACAGTAGCTGCAGTAAACAGAAAATCGGCATCAACCTGTGTTGGGTTTTTTGGATCTCTGTTAAGGTCCTCATACTGCTCATCGGTCTGGCAAGACCACAAAGTAGCAAGAGCAACAAATGTTAAAATATATTTTTTCATTTTCAATTTTTGTTAGAAGTTAAATTTAAGACTAGCACCAATCTCTCTTACTGCAGGATATGCACCAGATTGGTAGCCCTGGACATTACCGGCACTTAGCCCTGCTTCAGGATCTGAATAAGGAAGGTTTTTGTCTATGATCCACAAGTTTCGTCCAATCAGGGAAATTGAAGCCTGAGTGAATGGAATTGTTTCTAAGACTTTCTTCCCAAAAGAATAAGTGATGTTAGCCTCTCTCAATTTCACAAATGAAGCGTCATATACATGACCTTTGTTGGCGTCTCTGGCGTATCCATAAGGATTTGCATAGTAATCGAATCTTGCTCTTGTGTTATTAGGTTGTCCATCCTCATTTACACCTGGAAGGACAATACCACCTCCGTTTGATAGGGTATTACGCATTGGTCTATCAAGATCATTGGTTCCAACACTATTGTCATAAAGACCTGTTGCATAACCATACCAGGTATCAAGAGAGAAAATATCTCCACCTTTTTGAACATCGATAAGGAAACTTAAAGAGATATTTTTATATTCAAAGCGGTTGGAAATACCACCTGTCCAATCGGGTTGTATATTTCCTATGATTTCGTTACTCGTACTTGATTTCAAGTAGTAACCACTGCTGTTAACAACTTTGTTACCGTTATCATCGTAAATGTAATCTGATCCTCTAATTGCACCATAAGGTTGTCCTGGTGCAGCGTTGATAGAAACACCTCCCTGAAGTCCTGCCAATTGTAGGTTGTCAACACCTTCAATCAAACTAAGAACTTCACTTTCATTTTTAGCCCAGTTGATGTTCATATTCCAGATGAAATCTTCTGTTTGAACAGGCACTAAGCTTAAAGAAGCTTCAAGACCTTCATTCTGGATTGTTCCCGCGTTAAGAAGTGTTCTTAAGAAACCTGTCGCGTTAGATACCGGCACCGGGGTGATTTGATCTTCGGTTTTGGTCTTATAGTAAGAAAGATCCAGCCCTACTCTGCGCTCAAACATATTCAATTCAAGACCAACCTCAAAAGACTTAGAACGTTCTGGTTTTAAGTTGACATTGTTCAACTCGGAGTTGTTACTAGCCCATCCTGCTCCTCCAAATGGAGCACTAATCGTGTAGGTGTTGAATACCCTGTAAGGATTAGTTGCACTACCAACTTCGGCATAATTAGCTCTAAACTTAGCGAAGTTTAGGAATTCGGCATCAATAAGGTTGGATAGAAGAATACTGGTAGAAACTGAAGGATACCAGAACGTATTATCTGCTTTAGGGAGCGTTGAAGAACGGTCTCTTCTTATTGTAGCTTCAAGGAAGTAAGTATCGGCAAAACCTAAGCCTAAACGACCGTACAATCCATCCACCATTTCGGTTGCATCATACTCTACAGCTGGTTCCATTGGGGATGCACTGTTGCTTAACGCGTAGAAACCTGCCTTGTTTAAACCTCCATTGGTGGAAGCATCGATTGAGCTGTTATCGTTTCTTCTTAAGTTCCATCCCACAAGTCCGTCAAGATTAATGGAATTTCCAAGGTCTTTGTTGAAATTCAGGATAAGGTCGTAGTTGTATTCCGCAAACCTGTTATTGAACCTTCTGTATTCAGAGGGATCGGCACTACCAACGTTAATTCTCTCCTCTTGCAGTTCATCGTAAGTATCAAAAGAGAATCTACCAAGAACTCCAAATATATCATTGATTTCGTAGTTCAGGTTTAAATTCCCGAAATAACGGTTCCTGGTATCGGTTTCGTAATTCTCGTATCTGGTCCAGTATGGGTTATCAGAATAAATAGGAGCAAGGTTATCCGGGCCATTTGGGTTCCATGTAATGTTCTCTCTCGTTTGGAAGTATGCATCACGTTGTTCATAAAGGTCAACGTTAGTTTGGTACCACTGTCTAAACTGTTGCATGGGGTTTTTAGAATCGTAACCTGTACCGTAGCGTCCTTTACCATCAGTTTTGGCGTAAGTCACGTTTGCTCCGGCTTCAAATTTATCAGTAAAATCGTGGGTAGCACTAAATACTATGGTGTTACGTTTGACAGTACTGTTAGGAAGGTTTCCGTGTTGATCCATATTGGTCACACCAAGCCTGAAAGAGCTCTGTTCTGTACCGCCGTCTAAAGCGACAGAATTGATTGCTGTATAACCGGTTTCCCAAAGGTCATTTGGAGTGTGTTTTCCAGCAACCCACGGAGTAGCTTGAAGATAAGTATCCTCCAATTGAGGATATATAGAATTCCACTGATAGATCATGCGAGTTGGATCGAATTTACCTCCAAAAGAAGCATCTTCCGTAAAAGGAGTGGTTAACTCATCTGTACCGTCTCCATCGAGATCAGAAAGGTTGAAATACCCATCATCAGATGCGTAATAAGGACCATAACCGGCACCGTATTCTTTTTGGTAAGTAGGCAAAGTTTCCTTGTCTACATCAGTCATCATTAAAGTTGAACTAACATTAACGCCAATTCCTTTTCCTTTTCTACCTTTTTTGGTCTCAATAATAATCACTCCGTTTGCGGCACGCGCACCATATAATGCGGTTGCAGCCGCACCTTTTAAGATGTTCATAGAGGCGATGTCATCTGGGTTGATATCTGCGGCAGCATTCCCATAATCATATCCACCTCTACCTATTCTTTGATCATCGGTGTTGGCGACAGCGTTACTGACAGGTGTACCGTCAATAACGAAAAGAGCCTGGTTGTTTCCTGTCAAAGAGGAGCTACCACGAATAACGATATCTGAGGAGCCTCCCATAGTACCTGACGATTTGACTTTCAAACCGGCAACTTTTCCGGAAAGAGAATTCATGAAGTTCGTCGTAGGTACGTCTGACACTTCATTTCCACCAACTTCCTGAGTGGCATATCCCAGAGATTTTTTCTCTCGTTTAATACCTAAAGCTGTCACTACTACTTCTTCAAGCTGAGCTGCATCAGGAGCCAGAACCACGTCATATTCTGTGTTTTGTCCTATCGTCACCTCTTTGTTCTTCATTCCCAGGAAGGAAAATACAAGAACTTCACCCTGATTTGCTCCGATGCTGTAATTTCCATCGAAATCAGACTGAGTTCCTCGTGATGTACCCTTGATAACAACGTTAACACCCGGTAAGGGTAAGCCGGAGTCGTCCGTAACTGTACCTGTTATGGTACGTTCTTGTGCAAATGTCATTTGCACGACTAACGCCAGTAAAAGCGTTAGCAATCCACTAAACTTTGTTTTCATTTGTATAATTTGTTTGAATTAGCCAATGCCAAAAATGACAATTAAATGTTAAGCTGGCAACTTTTTGCTTCAAAAAGTTTTGTTTATGCTGTAATATGAAGTTTTATTTAGGGTTTTCTTAACTTATTATTGATTTTTATGAGATTAATACATTATCATAATCTCAAATTATTCATCATTATTGAATGGGTTTTTAATATATCCGCAATGATATTGGTCATAAAATGAGCGATAATTAATTTAAAGTGATTTAATGGAATTTTCACAAGTCTTAGTAGTTTTTTGTTGAGAGTAGAAAAAATAAAGAAATATTGGCAGGATATAGAATAGTCAAAAAATAGTATGAAGGACTTTACGAATGGAGTGGTAAGATAATAAGGAAAGGGTAATTGTATATTTAAAAATAAGGCTTCTGAAAATTAATGATTTAAGATTTGAATAATTGGGTTTTATTTCTACCTTTGCAGACCTTTTAAAAAAGGGAGTTTATATAAAACAATAATTAGTGTAAAAGAAATTATGCCAACAATTTCACAATTAGTACGAAAAGGAAGAGCCACAATTACCAAGAA
>JBAVJE010000412.1:0-2074 GCA_049687615.1 Salinimicrobium sp.
ATATAATGCTGTTAAACCAAAGAATTTAACAGCTTTAGCAGCCCACCTGAATGTTAATTAACATTCCCTCCTACAATAAAAATCTTTCGTATTTGAGTTAAAATTAGCCCTTAAAATGCTGCAAAAACCCCTTTTTTATTACGAAACCCCAAAAAATAAAAAAGCCGGAAATCCTACAAAAATCTCCAGCTTATTCCTACAAAATAAATATGTAAATAATTGCCTTACACTATTTCTCCATCCCACTCAATTATTCCGCCGAGAAGGTTATAGGTATTATTAAATCCTTTTTGATCCATAAATTGACAGGCCTGCGCGCTTCTCTGTCCGCTGCGGCAGTAGATGTAGTAGTTCTTGGACTTGTCAAGCTTATCAAGCTCGGCAACGAATTCCTGTCCCTTATAGATATCTAAATGTTTGGCATTTGGTATATATCCCGCTTCCACCTCCATTTGAGTACGCACATCCAAAATCACCGCATCCTTATCTTTCTCCACCTGCTCTCTCCATTCTTCCTGATTAAGTTCTTTCATAATTTTTAATTTGTTTTCGATTGGCCGCAAAGATAAACATATGCGCCACTTTTAAAATGACCTGATTTTCTTTTAACAATACTTCAAAAAAAATTTGTTTTGACCATAATCAGAATTATATTTGCCCTTATATGAAATTATTTTTGAACAACAACTGGTGGTGGAAGTACTTACGTCAAACGTCGTGAGCAACACCTCCTGTACTATATACAAAGGCTTGTCATGACGACAGGCCTTTTTTTATTGTTTATTTTTTCCGCGGAAGCTAAATATCCATCCATGTTTAAACTGAATACCACTTACAAAAAATTACTTGCCGACACATTTACGCCGGTGAGCATTTATTTAAAAATACGCGACCGGTATCCTAATAGTCTTCTGCTGGAAAGTAGCGACTACCACGGTAGCGAGAATAGCTTCTCCTACATTTGCTGCAATCCTGTAGCTTCGGTAAAGGTGGAGAAAGGGATTTTGACAGAAGTCTATCCCAACGGCTCCCGCAATGAGACCGAAATCACTCCTCAAGTGAACATTCCGCAGAAGATTCAGGATTTTGCCTTTCAGTTTGAGACGACAGGTCCCGACTTCAATTTCATTAATGAAGGCCTTTTCGGTTATATTGCTTATGACGGGGTGCAGTATTTCGAAAATATCAAAATCAGCAAAAAGCATGGCCATCTTGAAATACCGGAGATCTTTTATTCGGTTTATCAAAACATTATTGCCATTAACCATTTTAATAACGAGGCTTTCATTTTTGATCACAGTCCCGATGCAAGTAATAATCTAAAAGAAATCGAGCAGTTGCTCAAGGTGAAGAATTTCGCCTCTTATCATTTTACTGCGGAAGGTGAAGCCGAATCTAACGAGACAGATGAAGGCTACAAACAGAAGGTAAAAAAGGCTAAGGAGCATTGCCAGCGCGGTGATGTTTTTCAAATAGTGCTTTCGCGTCGCTTTTCGCAGCGCTTTACGGGTGACGAATTCAATGTCTACAGAGCGCTTCGAAATGTGAACCCCTCTCCTTATCTCTTTTATTTCGACTATGGCGACTTTAGGATCTTCGGAAGCTCTCCCGAAGCTCAATTGGTGGTAAAGGAGGATAAGGCTGAAATTCACCCCATCGCCGGAACATTTAAGCGTACCGGAAATGACCTTTTAGACGCCGAATCTGCCAAAGCCCTGGCCGCCGATGAAAAAGAGAACGCCGAACATGTTATGCTGGTAGATCTTGCCCGTAACGACCTAAGCCGGCACGGCAGCCAGGTCAAAGTGGAAACCTACAAAGAAATACAGTACTTCTCCCACGTGATCCACCTGGTGAGTAAAGTGACCGGAATAAAAAATAAAGACACAAGCACCATGCAAATGGTAGCCGATACTTTTCCTGCGGGAACCCTTAGCGGTGCCCCAAAATATAAGGCAATGGAGCTTATAGAAAAATATGAGAACATTAATCGGGACTTCTATGGAGGGGCGATTGGCTTTATGGATTTTAAAGGTAACTTCAACCATGCCATCGTGATACGCTCCTTTTTAAG
>JBAVJE010000413.1:0-2637 GCA_049687615.1 Salinimicrobium sp.
CCAGGTAACCACCAGATTCTCCTCCTTCAGGACCAAGATCGATCACATGATCTGCGCACTTTACAAGGTCCATATTATGCTCAATCACTATTACAGAATGCCCTTTCTTCAGCAGCGCATTAAAGGATTTTAATAACTTTTGAATGTCGTGGAAGTGTAAACCCGTGGTGGGTTCATCAAAAATGAACAGCGCCTTTTCTTTTGTAGTTCCCTTTACCAAAAACGAAGCCAGCTTGATCCTTTGAGCCTCCCCGCCAGAAAGGGTAGAGGAGCTTTGCCCCAGTTTAACATATCCCAGCCCGACGTCCTGAAGTGGTTGCAGCTTCCTAGTAATCTTATCTTGTCCGTTTTCTTTGAAGAAATTTACCGCATCATCTATAGTGAGACTTAGCACATCATCAATATTCTTTTCGGCGAATTTGACCTCTAAAATCTCTTTTTGGAAGCGTTTACCATTACAGGTATCGCAGACCAGATGAACATCGGCCATGAATTGCATCTCGATGGTTACTTCTCCCTCTCCTTTGCAGGTTTCGCAACGGCCCCCGTCAACGTTAAATGAAAAATGTTTTGGTTTGTATCCGCGAATGTCACTGAGTTTCTGGTTTGAAAATAGATTCCTGATGTCATCGTAGGCTTTGATGTAGGTTACCGGATTTGACCTGGAAGACCGGCCAATAGGGTTTTGATCTACAAATTCTACGGAAGTGAGATTTCCAAATTCCCCTTCCAGCCGGGTGAACTGGCCTGCTTTTTCACCGTAGCCGCCAACTTCTTTAGAAATAGACGGGAAAAGAATTTTCTTGACCAGTGTACTTTTCCCGCTACCCGAAACTCCCGTAACAGCGGTAAAAACTCCCAGGGGAAAACGTACGTCAATATTCTTGAGGTTGTTTTCACGGGCCCCAATAACATCAACAAAATTCTTATAGCTTCTTCGCTTTTCGGGAACCTTGATCTCTAAGGTGTGGTTAAGGTATTGGGCTGTTAGTGAATTTGAAGCGAGTATGTCTAAAAATGTACCGGTTGCCACTACTTCCCCGCCATGGGTTCCGGCCTCGGGGCCAATGTCAATGATCTCGTCTGCCGCTTTCATGATATCCTCGTCATGTTCTACCACGATCACTGTATTGCCCAGATCGCGCAAGGATTTTAAGACTTCAATGAGCTTAAGCGTATCCCGTGGGTGAAGGCCGATTGACGGCTCATCAAGAATGTACATGGAACCTACGAGACTACTCCCAAGCGAAGTGGCAAGATTGATACGCTGGGATTCCCCGCCGGATAAAGTGTTGGATTTCCTGTTAAGCGTGAGATAATTTAAACCGACTTTGGACAGGAATTCCAGCCTGTTGGTAATTTCAGTGAGCAGACGTTTGGAGATGGTAGCATCAGATTTGCTCAACTTCAGGTTTTCGAAATATTCTGAAACCTGGTCAATCGGTTTTTCTACCAGATCTGTAATAGTGGCTCCTCCTATTTTGACATAATTGGTTTCCGGCCTTAAACGTTTCCCTTTACAAACCGAGCATCGGGTTTTTCCGCGGTAACGGGAAAGCATCACGCGGTTCTGGATTTTATAGGCTTTAGATTCCAAAAATGCGAAAAACTGGTGAAGTCCTTCAAAATACTGGTTTCCGTTCCACACCAAATCTTTTTGTTCCTGGCTCAATTCGAAATAAGGCTTATGAATAGGGAATTTGAATTTATGACTATTGTTCACCAATTGGTCCCGGTACCAGCTCATGCTTTCACCACGCCATGGAAAGATGGCGTTTTCATAGATCGACAATCCGGTGTTAGGAATAACAAGGTCCTCGTCTATGCCAATGACATCACCGTAGCCCTCGCAATTGGGACAGGCGCCATAGGGATTATTAAAGCTGAAGAGATGTACGTTGGGCTCCAGGAAGCTCATCCCGTCCAGCTCGAATTTATTGCTGAACTGTCTCATCTTTTTATTCTGAAGTTCTTCCACAAAAAGTTCTCCCTTACCTTCAAAAAATGCGGTTTGAACGGCATCTGCCAGGCGGTTATAAAAATCTTCATCATCGCGAACAACTATGCGGTCAACCACGAGAAAAAGATCATCCTCGGTTAGTTTTGAAAGATCGGATTCATCAATGCGAAGTACTTCATCTTTTACTTTTATTCGGCTATAGCCTTGCTGCAGCAGCACTTTGACCTTTTCTTCGGGAGTACGGGATTCCTCAACATGAATAGGTGCCAATAATAGCATTTTAGAGCCTTCAGCAAAAGATTTGACATAGTTCACCACATCGGTGACGGTGTCCTTTTTCACTTCGTCACCCGAGATGGGGGAGTAGGTTTTCCCTATACGTGCAAAGAGCAGCTTGAGGTAATCATAGATTTCAGTAGAGGTGCCAACAGTCGAACGAGGGTTAGTAGAATTTACCTTTTGTTCGATGGCGATGGCCGGTGCAATTCCTTTAATATAATCGACCTGGGGTTTATTGAGCCTGCCAAGAAATTGCCGGGCATAGGAGGAAAGGCTTTCCACATATCGACGCTGTCCTTCGGCATATAAGGTATCAAAAGCAAGGCTGGATTTTCCCGATCCCGAAAGGCCTGTGAACACCACCAGCTTATTGCGGGGAATTACCGCATTGATGTTCT
>JBAVJE010000414.1:0-2922 GCA_049687615.1 Salinimicrobium sp.
TAACTTTTTTTTCCAATCGGCGGCTATGAAGTCGTTCATAATAATAACTAAATTGCGGGCATCCCAAAAATAGGGATTTTATATATGATAAAGATTACTGCTAAAACTCTAACTGACCTGGAATTCCCCACTGTTCGCGAACAGTTAAGTAAGTACACCATAACCGGTCCCGGAAAAGAGAAAGCTCTCGAAATCACTCCTTTTCCGACTTACGAAAAAACAGTGTTTTCCCTACATCAAACCAAAGAATATGTTTCCTCCTATCAACAGGAGAGCAGGATTCCCAATCACGGCTTTGATGCTATTGACCGGGAAATAAAATTTCTGGGCATTGAAGATACGATGCTCGAGGCGGATAGTCTGCGTAAAATCAGTGCGATTTCTGAAACCACCAATGTACAGATTAAATTCTTTCAGAAATTTCAAGAGCTTTATCCCGCTCTCTATAAAACTACTTCAGAAATAGAATACACTCCGGTAATTATCGAAAAGATCAACCGTGTAATCGATCGTTTTGGAGAGGTGAAAGATGACGCTTCTCCCCTGCTGGAAGAAACCCGCCGTAAGATCAATCAAGTAAAAGGGCAGATTAACGCCAGCTTCGGAAGCGCCATGACCCACTACAATAACCTGGGTTATCTTGATGATATTCGCGAAACCGTGGTTGACAATATAAGGGTGCTTGCAGTAACGGCAATGCACCGTCGCAAGGTGAAAGGCGGAATACTTGGTAACTCCAAGACCGGTAGCATTGTCTATATACAACCTGAAGCCACGCATAATCATACCCGTGAACTCAACAACCTCGAGTATGAGGAAAAGGAGGAAATAAAGCGCATTTTGAAGGAGCTTACCAATTACATTCGGCCCTACCGTCCTCTTTTGACGGAATATCAGGAATTGTTGAGTGATATTGACCTCGTTGCTGCCAGGGCAAAGTACGGTATGGAAATGAATGCAGTCCTGCCCAGGATTTCAGAAGAACAGGAACTGGAAATGATTGATGCCTATCATCCACTTCTACTGCTTAATAACCGTAAACAAAAGAAAAAGACCTTTCCCCAGACCATTGAACTGAATAAAGAAAAAAGGATCATCGTTATCTCGGGTCCGAATGCAGGAGGAAAAAGTATTACTTTAAAAACAGTAGGACTTTTGCAGGTCATGCTACAAAGCGGAATGCTCATTCCGGTTCACGAATACAGCCGTGTTTGTTTTTTTAATAAAATCCTCACAGATATTGGTGACAACCAGTCTATAGAAAATCACCTGAGCACCTACAGTTACCGGCTCAAGAACATGAACTATTTTCTTAGAAAATGTGACGACAAAACCCTCTTTTTGATAGACGAATTCGGGACCGGAAGTGACCCGGAACTTGGAGGGGCGCTGGCCGAAACTTTTTTGGAAGTTTTTTATGAAAAAGAGTCCTTCGGAATTCTCACTACTCACTACGCCAATCTTAAAATGCTGGCCAATGAGTTGCCACATATTATCAACGCGAATATGCTTTTTGACTCAGGTTCTCTTGAACCTATGTATAAACTGCACATGGGTGAAGCCGGAAGTTCTTTTACTTTCGAGGTAGCCCAGAAGAATGGAATTCCATACAGCCTTATCAACCGCTCTAAGAAAAAGGTGGAACGCGGTAAGATACGCTTCGACAAAAGTATAGCTAACCTTCAGAAAGAACGGTCAAAGCTTCAAAAAACCACCACTTCCCTGAAGACGAAGGAGCAAAAAGCCGAAAGCCAACAAAAAAAGCTGGAAGAAACCAACGCGAGAATTCAGGAGAAACTGGAAAGCTTCCAGGAGCTTTATGATTCCAATCAACGCCTAATCTACCTTGGAAACAAAATCAACGATATCAGCGAGAAATATTTCGACAATAAGAAGAAAAAAGAGCTTATAGGTGAATTCTTGAAAATTGTGGAAATGGAGAATTCAAAGCGCAAAAAGGTGTCGGCAAAAGAGAAAAAAGCACAAAAAAATCGCGAAAAACGCATCGAGCAGGAGGCTGAGAAAAAGGTAGAGGTAATAAGAAAAAAGAAAAAAGAGAAGCAGAAAATAGAGAAAAAAGAAGAAAAAGAAAAACCAAAACCAGTGCTTAAAGTTGGTGATCGTGTGAGATTGCAGGATGGAAAAGCAGTAGGAAGCATAGATAGTATCGAAAAAGGAAATGCCAAGGTAAACTATGGGATTTTCACAACCTCTGTCTCTGTTGACCAGCTGGAACTGGTGCAAAGAAAAAAATAGAAGAAGAAAATTATGGTGAATTTCCCGGAAAATAAAAAGGTCGTTCTATTCGACGGAGTGTGTAACCTCTGCAATCGATCTGTGCAGGTAATTATCAAAAATGATAAAAAAGACCTGTTTCGTTTCGCACCGCTTCAAAGTGACATTGGCTTGCAAATTGTCAATGAAAGAGGGATAGATACAGAAAATCTTGATTCGGTGATTCTTATAGATCCGGGGGTAGCTTATTATACTCAATCTACAGCAGCAATTGAGATCGCAAAAGACCTCAAGGGGTATAGCTGGTTGAAATATTTTAGTTTTGTTCCTAAAGGTCTTCGAGACTGGATTTACGAACGTATCGCCAATAACCGCTACAAGTGGTTTGGTAAAAAAGAGAGCTGCATGATTCCTACTCCCGAGTTGCAGGCGCTCTTCCTTAAATAGGTCTCCAAAAAGGCATTTTTGGGACCTCTTCCCCGAAATTTATTAGAAAAAATGTGCTATCTCAGATTACTAAGCAGAAATTCCAGTTTATCGTTGGTATTCCTGTTCTCATTAAAAGACTGAGTGAAATATTTGTTTTTTTCGGCCAGGCCTTTTTCCTGAAGTTTTTCAATCAAAGCGGCATCTTCATAAGCAACTTTACCTGTAAGAAGCAGATTCATATCTTTCCCTGAGGAATAG
>JBAVJE010000415.1:0-2057 GCA_049687615.1 Salinimicrobium sp.
TTTAAAAAATACCAATTCACATGAAATACCTTCTTAGTGTCGCCCTCTTTTTAGCTGCGTCCATTTCTGCTTTTTCCCAGACAACCTTTAGTTATGGGCTAACAGGCGGTATTAATTTTCCAATGGGTGGTCAAATAACAGGGAAAGAATCTCCGCCCAACGGTGACTGGTCTGAAACAATAGAAGGAAAAGGAGAAATTAGTTATCATGGTGGAGCTTTTGGCCAGGTTAACTTTGGAAAACTCTTTATACGTCCTGAAATAATTTACACTTCGTTAAAAACTACATTCGAATTTCCGACCCAACCTTCTATATACTCTGTTGAGACCTTTACCATTCCTTTGCTTGTTGGCTATAACATTTATGGGCCCATTGATGTTTATTTAGGACCTGTATATTCAAATATTCTTGATACGTCGCTTGAAGGAGATGAGTATACTGATCCTATTGTAGTTCAAAATACACCATTAAACGCGCAAATAGGAGCAAAAGTGGAATTTGGTAGATTTGGTTTAGATCTTAGATACGAACGGTCATTATCGACAGCTGAAGATCAGCAAAGAGATATCGTCGAAGGATATGGTTCTGTAGGTTATGGTGCAAATGTTATTAATTTTGATGATGCCAGACTAAATCAGGTTATCCTTAGTGTGATTTTCAAAATTGGTGGTCCCGGTTTGAATGAAGGCCGAAGAAGTCGCAGACCCTGCTATTAAAATCCAGATTTAAGATTCAGAATTATATCTCAGGCAAAATGAGTTATTTTAGTCTGAGACATCTATGTGCGACGGGTAACCGGTCACCTGCCTCCGGCATCTATTCTTTTAAATCGTTAATTATTTTATAATTAACCCGCAAAACCTATATTTGTCTTAACCTTATATGTCCCAATGAGTCTAAGACAATTAGTTGTTATTCTTTGCATTCTTATTTCTGTTTCCGCCTGTGTGCCTACAAAAAGGCTGAAATACCTGCAGGAAAGCGAGGTTGCTGTAGACAGTATTATTTCAGTAGAAAGAATCCAGAAGCCTTATCGCATACAAACCAATGACCTACTAAGCATAAGGGTGAAGGCGCTTGACCAGGAGCTGGTAGGAATGTTCAATCCCGTCGGGAATGAAAATCCCAATGCGACAGGAGAGGAGAGATTGTATTACGATGGCTTTTTGGTAGATGAACACGGGAACATAAGGGTACCCACGCTTGGAGAGGTGAACGTGCTGGGATTTACGGTGGACGAGGTACGAGAGAAGATAGAAAATTCTCTTTTAGAACATTATTTCAAGGATGAGGCCAATATTTTTGTAACCGTTAAACTGGCAGGTATCCGCTACACCACCATAGGTGAAATTGGTACCGGTAGCCAGGTGATCTATAAAGAACAGGTGACTATTATGGAAGCCGTCGCGCAGGCGGGGGATATTTCAGAATTCGGCGATCGCACAGATGTCGTTATCGTGAGGCAATATCCCGGCGGTGAGAAACGACATCACATTGACCTTACAACCATTGATGCAATGCATTCTCCCTACTATTACATCCAGCCGAACGATCTCATCATAGTTAATCCGCTTCCGCAGAAGATTATAGGTTTGGGGACAACAGGCCTGGAAGTATTCAGGACCGTGACCTCTGTTCTGGCCCTTGTAGTGAGTAGTGTTTTAGTTTTTACACGATAGATAATGGCAAATGAAGACGATCACATATCAGACATAGGGTCCACCTTTGATTTTAAAGGTTTTGTCCTCAAGGTCTTTAGTTATTGGCAATTGATCCTGGTATCTATTGCGATAAGTCTCGGGGTGGCATATTACAACAATGTGCGTAAGTTGCCGGTTTATCGCCTGGGGAATTCCATTAGCATAAAAGACGATCAAAATCCCTTTTTTACCAGTAATACAAGTCTTACCTTCAACTGGGGAGGAACGTCAGACAAGGTAAACACGGCTATTACGATCCTTAATTCCCGCTCTCATAATGAAGAGGTGGTGGAACGGCTCCAATATTATATTGGTTATTATACAGACGGGGAATATCAAAGAATAAATGCTTATGGC
>JBAVJE010000416.1:0-1795 GCA_049687615.1 Salinimicrobium sp.
CCTTCAAGGAGAATTGTCCCGACGTTCGAAATACCAAGGTTGTAGATGTGGTGAAACATTTAAAGGAATATGGAACAAATGTCACGATTTATGATCCGTTGGCTGATCCTGCCGAAGTTCAACATGAGTATGGCCTGGAAACACTAAATGAAATTCCTGATGCCAAATTTGATTCCGTGGTATTGGCGGTAGCTCATAAAGAATTTTTGGAAATGGATCTTGACAGATTTAAGAACGGCCAAACCGTAATCTATGATGTTAAGGGCGTTCTCAAATCAAAATGTGACAAAAAATTATAATTATTTATCGATGAAGATCAAAAATATATGCTGTATCGGCGCCGGTTATGTAGGTGGACCAACCATGGCTGTAATTGCACAAAAGTGTCCGGATATAAAAGTAACAGTCGTAGATATAAACAAAACAAGGATTAATCTTTGGAATGATCCTGATGTGGAAAAAATTCCGGTTTATGAACCAGGACTTTCTGAAGTGGTAAAAGAGGCCAGGGGCAGAAATCTTTTCTTCTCTACTGATGTGGATAAGGCCATAGACGAAGCTGATATGATCTTTATTTCTGTAAACACTCCTACCAAGACCTATGGAATTGGAAAAGGAATGGCAGCAGATCTAAAATGGATCGAGCTTTGTGCCCGTCAAATAGCTGAAGTGTCAAAAGATAATAAGATAGTTGTAGAAAAATCTACACTTCCTGTAAGAACGGCGGCTGCTTTACGCGATATTCTTGATAGTACGGGGAACGGTGTAAAATATCAAATTTTGTCTAACCCTGAATTTCTTGCTGAAGGAACAGCTGTAGATGATCTCCAGAACCCTGACCGTGTGTTGATTGGTGGAGATATAGATTCTGAAGAGGGCAGAGAGGCAATGGAAGCTTTAGTGAATATTTACGCCACCTGGGTACCAAAAGAAAGGATACTTACCACCAATGTTTGGTCATCTGAATTATCAAAGTTAACGGCAAACGCTTTTTTAGCCCAACGAGTTTCTTCCATTAATGCCATGTCAGAACTGTGTGAAAAAACAGGTGCAGATGTGAATGAAGTATCTAGAGCGGTGGGAATGGATAGTAGAATAGGGCCAAAATTCCTCAAAGCTTCAGTGGGATTTGGAGGCTCATGTTTTCAAAAGGATATTTTGAACCTGGTATATATTGCGAGAAGTTTCAATCTACAGGAAGTCGCCGACTATTGGGAGCAGGTGATTATTATGAATGATCATCAAAAAAGGCGTTTTGCGGCCAATATGGTTCGCAAAATGTATAATACGGTGGCCGGTAAAAAAATTACGATGTTGGGGTGGGCATTTAAAAAGGACACCAATGATACCCGGGAGTCAGCTTCGATTTACGTGGCAGATTATCTTTTGAACGAACAGGCCGAAATTGTAGTCTATGATCCAAAGGTCACCGAAGAACAGATCTATTCAGATTTGGATTATTTAGGTACCAGAAGTGGAGATGCTAATAGGCAGGCTGTTACTGTAGTTAATGATCCTATAGAAGCCTGTGAAGGAGCACACGCTATTGCTGTTTTGACCGAATGGGATGAATTTAAAGAACTGGACTGGCAAAAAATTTACGATCAAATGTTGAAACCGGCTTTTCTATTTGACGGTAGAAGATTGTTAGAATCACAGAATAAGAAGGAGATTGGTTTTGATTTTTATGCCATAGGAAATTAATCAAAATAAGATTCACTATTATTTATAAAAGGCCTTCGGGTCTTTTTTTTTTGCTCAATCACAAAAACCTCTGGCCTTCTAAAAAACTTTC
>JBAVJE010000417.1:0-17948 GCA_049687615.1 Salinimicrobium sp.
GACCCGTATAAAAGGTTTATCGAAAATAAATTACGACAGGAGTTCAACTTCACCGGAGTACCGGTTTCGGTTTACTTTAGGAAAAAATAAGCTGAAAAAAGTTTACAAGAAGGCCTTTCAAAAATGACATTTTTGAGAGGCTTTCTGGTTTAAGGATCAAGGTTTCAGGTTTTGGGTCCCACTTCTGGACCGTCTTTGCGAAGGATCCCGGGAAAACGGGAGACTGAAGCAATCTGCCTCTCGGGATGAGGAGTTGGTGCGGGGCAAATTCTAATTCTGAAGGTGAGATTGCTTCGCTATCGCTCGCAAAGACGTGGAGTGGACTGGGAACATGCAACTTGTAACATGGAACCTGCAACCACTGCCAACTGAGCACTGAGCACTGCTCACTAACTTACCATCCGCCACTGGCACCGCCGCCGCCAAAGCCTCCGCCGCCGAATCCTCCTCCAAAGCCTCCGCCTCCGCCGAAGCCACCACCTCCGCCAAAGCTTCCGCCGCCTCCAAAGCCACCACGACCCAGGCTGCTAAGCACGAGAATATCAAGGAGTCCGCTGCCGCGTCTTCTGCCGCCGCGACCGCCTCCGCCTTTGTTCCGGCTCAAGATGATCATGATGAAAATAAAAATAAAAACAAGCAGGATAAAACGTGGAGAGCCTCCGTCACCGCCACGTCGCTGCGGGCTACCTTCAAAAGTGCCGTTGAGCACTTGCATCACGGCAGTGGTTCCGGCATCTAATCCGCGGTAATAGCTACCGTTTCTAAATTCAGGAACCATAATATTATCGACGATTTGCTTGGAAACCGCATCGGTAAGATCTCCTTCGGTACCGTAGCCGGTCGCGATCATTACTTTTCGGTCTTCTTCGGCTAAAAGGATAAATACCCCATTGTCTTCTTTACCCTGGCCAATGCCCCATTTATGGGCCCATTCGGTGGCGTAGGTATTAATATATTCGCCTTGCAGGGAGTTTATGCTGGCAATAACGATTTGAGTAGAGGTGGTATCGGAGTAGTTGATTAGCTTTTGTTCCAGGCTTCTTTCTTCCGAAGGACTAAGAACGTCGGCATAATCATAAATACCGGTCTGTTTATCGGGTTTTGGTGGAATATCCCTTTGTGCAAATACCGTTAGGGTAGTACAGGTAAGAAAAAACAGCAGTAGGAAATTCCGTTGTATATGGTGCATTAGCGCGATATTTTGTCCGATAATTGGTTTTCGTCGGTATTCTCGTCCCAGGGGAAATGTTTTTGGAGTTCGTCTCCGGCCTTTAGAATACCGTTGATAAGCCCTTGTTTGAATTCGCCTTTTTTAAATTGGGCCAGGATCTCGTCTTTTGTGGTTTCCCAGAAGTCCCTGGGTACTACATTGTTGATGCCTTTGTCGCCGTAAATCACAAAATTTCGGTCTTCAATAGCGACATAAATAAGCACCCCGTTATCTTCTTTGGTGTTATCCATCTTCAGTAGATGAAAGACCTCCATGGCCCGTTTCCAGATATCGTCTTTGCTCGATTTTTCTATATGCACGCGAATCTCCCCGGAAGTTTTCTTCTCGGCTTTTTGAATGGCGGCTACAACTTCATTCTCCTCTTCTTCGGTTAGAAACTCCTCGATTTTTGCCATTTTTGATAGGTTTTAGAAATTGAATTCCACGTCGGGAGCATTTTGGGCACCTTCGTCGGCTTCGTAAGGAGGCATCCTGTCAAATCCATAAAATCCGGTGATGATGTTGTTCGGGAACTTTCTTATGTAGCGGTTGTATTCGGTCACCTGCTCATTATACCTGTTCCTGGCCACATTGATCCTGTTCTCTGTGCCTTCCAGCTGCGATTGTAACTGCTGAAAGTTTTGAGTCGCCTTTAGTTCAGGATATCTTTCTACAGTAACCAACAACCGGGAAAGTGCAGATGAAACCTGGCTTTGCGCCTGTTGGAACTGCTGCATTTGTTCGGGAGTAATATTACTGGGGTCAACATTGACCGAAGTTGCCTTTGCGCGTGCTTCGATAACATCGGTAAGGGTGTTTCTTTCAAAATCGGCTGCTCCTTTCACTGTGTTCACCAGGTTTGGAATAAGATCATTCCGGCGTTGGTACGCGCTTTCCACATCGGCCCAAGATTTACGTGCTATTTCCTGCTTATCTACGGCAGTATTGTACTTTCCGGTGAAAAGCATAAAGATTCCGAGGACGATCACCCCGATAATTACTGCAGGTACTAACCACTTGTTCATCTATAATTGGTTTTTTAGTTTAATTAGTTCAGATTTTACTTGTTCCAACTTTCGAATTATTTCAAAGTTAGACAATGTTTTCGTGCTTTCTTCTTTTAAATGCGTTTTTGCGCCCTCCAGGGTAAATCCCCTTTCTTTTACAAGATGGTAAATAAGCTCGAGATTTTTGATGTCTTCCCGGGTAAATTTACGGTTCCCCTTGGCATTCTTCTTTGGTTTTATCACATCAAATTCCTTCTCCCAAAACCTTATGAGCGAAGTGTTTACGCTAAAGGCCTGGGCAACTTCGCCAATTCCGTAATACAGTTTTTCGGGGAGCTCTACATGCATTAATCCAGAGATTGGTTTTCTTGTTGTGACTGTTGCAGGATCTCATCATATTCGGCAGGCGAAAGATGGCCGTAATAGAAGTTCAAAGGATTGATGCGTTGATCATCCTTGAAGATCTCGTAGTGCAGGTGTGATCCCTGTGATCGGCCACTGCTGCCCACGAAGCCAATGAGGTCGCCCCGCTTAACTTTTTGCCCCGCCTTTACGTTGTATTTGTAGAGGTGGGCATAGAGGCTCACATAGCCGTAGCCATGGTCTATCCTTATGTGTCTTCCGTACCCGCTGGAACGGTTGTCTGCGCGAATAACTTTGCCGTTACCCGGGGCGTAAACGGGAGTGCCACGCGGTGCCGAAAAGTCCATTCCGTAGTGGAATTTTCTTATTTTGGTAAAGGGGTCGGTTCGCCATCCATAGCCTGAGGCCATGCGTTTTAGGTTTTCATTCTTGACGGGCATGATTGCCGGGATAGCCGCGAGAAGTTCTTCTTTATCCCTGGCTAAATTCACGATCTCGTCTAAAGAGCGCGATTGTACCACAAGGCGTTTGGTGAGCATATCAAGACGTTTGTTGCTCTCAATAATGAGTTTGGAGTTGTCAAATCCCTCCAGGTCTTTATAACGGTTTACCCCTCCAAACCCGGCCAGTCGCTGTTCTTCGGGAATGGGATTGGCTTCAAAATAAAGTCTGTAGATGTTATCGTCGCGGTCTTCGACATTGGCAAGCACCTGCTGTACCTGGTCCATTTTTCGGTTAAGCAATCCATACTGCAACTCCATATTATCAAGCTCTCGTTTGAGTGCTTTTTCCTTGGGAGTTTCAAGTTGGGGAATGTTGAGGTAGATCAGCAGCAGGATAAAACCGGCGAGAAAAGCGCCCACAACGCTAAGCAGAGCAATTCCAAGGCGTCGGCCTTTTTTTCGCTCTATCTTTTTATAGGCAAGCGTATCGGCATCGTAATAATATTTAACCTTCGACATAAATCAAATTATGCTATTTTTGCGTTACTGTGCATTGTGTTGCAAAAACAGTGCAACTATAGCCTGAGAAACGAACAAATATAAAAATTGTTTTCTCCACTGCACAATTTACGAACTTTGAAAAGCAGCTTCATTTATGAAATCCCAGGAAATTCGTACTAAATTCCTCGAATTCTTTAAATCAAAATCCCATACCATCGTCCCTTCTGCACCCATGGTGATCAAGGATGATCCAACCCTTATGTTTACCAATGCCGGTATGAACCA
This sequence comes from Salinimicrobium sp., assembly GCA_049687615.1. Classification (GTDB taxonomy): domain Bacteria; phylum Bacteroidota; class Bacteroidia; order Flavobacteriales; family Flavobacteriaceae; genus Salinimicrobium. The sequence continues at coordinate 3,810 of JBAVJE010000417.1, forward strand.
GTTCAAGGAGTACTTTCTGGGCAATGGTACACCGGTCGACACCCGGGTTACAGATACTCAAAAATGCCTCAGGGTGAGCGGGAAGCATAACGATCTTGAAGAAGTAGGTAAAGATACCTACCATCACACCATGTTCGAGATGCTTGGAAACTGGAGCTTTGGCGACTATTTTAAGAAAGAGGCCATTCACTGGGCCTGGGAGCTTTTGACCGAAGTTTATAAAATAGATAAAGAAATTCTCTATGTTTCGGTTTTTGAGGGCAATGAAGACGAAGATCTGCCGGTTGACAGCGAAGCGCTAGATCTTTGGAAAGCGATTGTGCCCGAAGAGCGCATTATCTACGGAAATAAAAAAGACAATTTTTGGGAAATGGGAGACCAGGGTCCCTGCGGACCTTCTTCCGAAATCCATGTGGACCTTAGGTCTGCCGAAGAAAAAGCCAAAGTGCCGGGAAGAGAACTGGTAAACAAGGACCATCCTCTAGTGGTGGAAATCTGGAACCTGGTATTTATTCAATTCAACAGGAAAGCCGATGCTTCCCTGGAGAAATTACCTGCAAAACATGTGGACACCGGAATGGGCTTTGAACGCCTGTGTATGGTGTTGCAAGACAAAAAATCCAATTACGATACAGATGTTTTCACGCCGCTCATTCAGCAGCTGGAGAAGATCACCAATACTACTTACGGAAAGAACGAAGAGGATGATATAGCGATTCGCGTAATCGCCGATCACGTGAGAGCGGTCACCTTCGCTATTACCGACGGGCAGCTGCCGGGAAGTACGGGCGCGGGTTATGTGATTCGCCGTATTTTAAGAAGAGCTATTCGCTATGGCTTCACCTTCCTCGGTCAAAAAGAACCTTTTGTATATAAGCTGGTGGATACGCTGAGCAAACAAATGGGAACTGCTTTTCCTGAGCTCAAGGCGCAGCAAAACCTTTGCGAGAATGTGATAAGGGAAGAAGAAAATTCCTTTTTACGCACCCTGGATCAGGGTCTTGTGCTGCTCGACCAGATCATGAAGGAGAGCAAAGACAAAAAAGTTTCAGGAAAAAAAGCTTTTGAGCTTTACGATACTTACGGATTTCCCATTGACCTTACCGCGCTTATTCTTTCTGAAAAAGGTTACAGCCTGGACCAAAAGGAATTTGAGCAGGAATTGCAAAAGCAAAAAGACCGCTCGAGGAGCGCGTCAAAAGTGACCTCTGGAGACTGGATTATGGTTGCAGATGAAGAGACCGAAGGTTTTGTGGGCTATGATTCGCTTGAAGCCGAAGTGAAGATCCTTCGCTACAGGAAAGTCGAGTCTAAAAAAGAAGGAGAAATGTATCAGCTGGTCTTCAGCAAAACACCTTTCTACCCAGAAGGCGGTGGCCAGGTAGGAGACAGAGGGGTTTTGGAAACTGCCGGCGGAGAGGTGATTTACATAACCGATACCCGTAAGGAAAACAATCTTATTATTCACCTCACCAAGAAACTTCCCAAAGATCCTTCCGCGACGTTTACCGCAAAAGTGAACCTGGCGCAAAGGGCGAGAACGGCAGCCAACCACTCGGCTACTCACCTGTTGCATCAGGCCTTAAGAAAGGTGCTGGGTACTCATGTAGAGCAAAAAGGTTCTATGGTGCAAAGCGACTATTTGAGGTTTGACTTCTCGCACTTTGGTAAAGTAACGGCTGAAGAACTGCAGCAGATCGAGCAATACGTCAATGAGCGCATTGCTGAAAAGCTGCCGCTCGTAGAAAACAGGGAAATGACCTATGACGAAGCTATAAACGACGGCGCAATTGCCCTTTTTGGAGAGAAATACGGCGACAAGGTTCGTGCGGTAAGATTTGGGCAATCCATGGAGCTTTGTGGCGGAACCCACGTAGGAAACACAGCCGATATCTGGCATTTCAAAATTATTTCTGAAGGCGCTGTCGCCTCAGGAATTCGTCGTATTGAGGCGATCACTTCAGAAGCTGCCAAAGAATATTTTGTAAGTCAAACCGAAACCTTAGGAGAGCTGAAAGCTTTGCTGAAGAACGCGAAAGATCCTGTGAAAGCGGTGGCGAGTCTGCAGGAAGAAAATACCGAACTAAAAAAACAGATCGAAGGTCTGCTGAAGGATAAGGCAAAAAACCTGAAATCTGAGCTTAAAAACGAGATCAAAGAAATCAACGGGATCAACTTCCTGGCAAAACAAATAGACCTGGATGCCGGCGGAATAAAAGACCTGTGCTTTCAACTGGGAGATGAAAAAGAGGATCTTTTCCTCATTTTTGGAACCCAACAGGACGGGAAAGCTCTTCTTTCCTGCTACATCTCCAAAAACCTGGTTTCAGATAAAGATCTAAATGCCGGTAAGATTGTGAGAGAGCTTGGAAAATATATTCAGGGTGGCGGTGGCGGCCAGCCGTTTTTCGCGACTGCCGGAGGTAAAAATCCGGAGGGGCTTAACGAGGCGCTGCAAAAGGCAGAAGATTACATAAAATAAAACCAGACCTAACAGGTCTTAAAAACCTGTTAGGTCTAAAATCTTCTAAAGATAGACTTCAGGACAAAAATACCTATTCAACCAAAGGAGCCGAAGATCGGCTACGACTCCCGTATCCTTTTGCTGGGTTCCTGTTTTGTTGAAAACATTGGGCAGAAGCTGGAGTATTATAAATTCAGAAGTCTGCTCAACCCTTTTGGTATACTTTTTCACCCTGCGGCCATCAGGAATTTCCTGGAGAAGGCTGTGAGGCTCGAAAAATATTCTGAAGCCGATCTTTTCTATCACAACGAACAGTGGCATTGTCTGGATGCGCATTCAGATTTAAATAGTTCTCAAAAAGGGGAAATTCTGCAGGCTTTAAATTCGGCGGTGAAGCTGGGCCATAATTTCATTAAAGAAGCTACGCATATTTTCATCACCCCCGGCACGGCCTGGGGTTACTATTTCAGGGAAACCGGAAATGTGGTAGCCAACTGCCATAAACTTCCGCAGAAAAATTTCAGCAAAAAGTTGACCGATGTCCAACATGATCTCCAGGAGTCGTTGAGCCTAATCAGGCAGCTCAATTCTTCGGCAGCCATTATTTTTACGGTCTCTCCCGTGCGGCATTTAAAAGATGGATTTGTGGAAAACCAACAGAGCAAGGCCAGGCTGCTCACGGCAATGCATGAGGTGATAGCTTCCGAAGAAAAGGTGCATTATTTCCCGTCTTACGAGATCATGATGGACGAGTTGCGGGATTACCGGTTTTATGCCGAAGATATGCTGCATCCCAACAAGATCGCGATCGATTACATATGGGAGAAGTTTCGTGAAAGCTGGATTGCTCCAGATGCCGCTGCGGCGATGAAAAAGATAGAGGGTATTCAAAAAGGGCTTTTACACCGGCCTTTTAACAGCAGCTCTGCGGCACATCAAAAATTTAAAAAAGACCTTTTGGCCAAACAACAGGAGTTGCAGCTAAAATGGCCGCACATGAAGTTCTAATCTTCACATTTTTTTTAAAAAAAAGCGACAAACTTCTTTGTAACTTCATCCCATGAGGAATATCTTGATAGGGGCAATCCTGGTCCTGTTAATGGTTTTTACGTTTCGGTATTGCGAGAACCGCAATTCTGAAAGGGACCAATTGGAGGAAAGCTCGGTACTTATTCAGCAACAGATCAAAAATGTCGGGAAATTAGTGGTGACCGAGGGAACTTTCTCCCAGGTGTATACCTACAACGATTCTAAAAAATTCTATTTAGATGTGCTTTCCGCACGTAAAAAGGCGCTCATCATTGTGAATGCCAAAGCCACCATAGCTTATGATCTTAGCAAGTTGGAGGTGGAACTGGACAAGAAGAATAAAACGGTGATCATTAAGCATATTCCCAGGGAGGAGATTTCTATATATCCCGATATTCAATATTATGATATCACGCAGGATTACCTCAATCAATTCGATGCCAAGGATTATAACCGCATTAAAAACCGGGTGAATAAATCTATTCGCAGCAAGATCGAAAAGTCCGGGCTAAAATCGAATGCTAAAAACAGGCTGATTAGTGAGCTTCAAAAGATCTATATTCTTACCAACAGTCTTGGCTGGACGCTGAAATATAACAATGAGGAATTTACCGGTTCCGAAGAAATGCAGCGGTTAAAACTGTAGATCCTTACTTAATTCAAAGTCAGATTTGATAAGATCCAGGCCGTTGTCAATTAAATGTACCACTTTAGGCCTTTGCTGTTTTACCTTTTCCAGGTGTTCCAAAACTTCGGCAGCCAGTTTTTCATCTTTCCCGTAAGCAAGTTCATAGATCTCTACGGAAAGCAGCCAGTCTTTTGGATGGTATTTCTTCAAAATGTCAAAAGCAGCCTGTAACGAGAACTTAGTGTTTTGTCCTTCCCTGATGTTGCGCACAGATTCATAAAGCGATTCCAATTCCTCTCTTTCGGGTGTTTTTTTGCTCTTAATGGTAGTGCTGCCGGGCTTGTGGGTGATCATATCAAAAGAATGCCAGTCGGCCGGGCCTGCAAAAGCCGAGATCACTTTTTTACCTATGGCCATGTCAAATTTACCCCATTCGGGTTTAAACAGCACTTCATTTTTATAGGTTACCGTACAGTTGTTTAAGCTTATGAGAATGACCTTTCCCTGTAAATTCCTGGTACCGGTAATGATCTCTCCTTTTACGACTATGCCTCCTTCAAATTCAAAGCTGATTTTTTCACCTTCATAGATATCGTAAGCTCTCAAGTCACGCGGACTCATGTCTTCAATCGCCAGGTTGATGCCTTTTAGTTTCCCTATGGGAGAACCAAAGCCGTCGGGGTGATTTTGGGTGCCGTGGCCCACCAGTTCTTTTTCCCGGGAAGCCAAAGCGGTTTTACCTGTAGTCTGGAAATAAATTGGTTTGCCTTCGTATTCAATAAGCCTGGAGAAAACTCCTGAAATTTGTATTCCTGTGCTCAACTCAATACTGCCAACGTTTTTGGAACTAATCAGTTTTTTTAGACCTTCCAGACCGCCCACGCGAAGGGCCATTTTGTTGGCAAATTCCTCCAGAATCGAACTCAAATGCGCAAAATCTGGAGTCACGTATAGCTGAGGCTGAGGTTTGGTGATGTCAAATTCCTGATTGGCAGCTTCAATGGTATACGGGATCTTTTTTACTTCATCGGTCATACACCAGGCGCTCTCTCCAATAGAGGAAAGTAGTCCGGCGCCATAGATCTTTGGTTGTTCAAGCTTGCCAATAAGTCCGTATTCGACGGTCCACCAGTGCAGGTTTCTTATCTGGGCCATTTCGCTCTGTTCCCGCAGGTCATTTTGCAGTTCATCTACTTTTTTCTCGGCAGCGGTGATCTCCTCTTCGGGAGTATCTTCGGCTTCCTTGATAATAGACAGATGCCTGATAGCCTCATAGATCTGGTAATCTTTTTCGCTTGAAATCGCTTTGCAGCCTATTTCGCCAAAGCGCCTTAAGTATTCTGCGTATTCGGGATTGGCAATAATGGGGGCATGTCCTGCGCCTTCATGAATAATATCGGGTGCCGGGGTGTATTCTATATGGTCCAGCTGCCTGATATCGCTGGCTATCACCAGGACATTGTATGCCTGGAATTCCATAAACGCCGCCGGCGGAATAAAACCGTCAACGGCAACCGCCGCCCATCCAATCTCTTTAAGGATCCTGTTCATCCCATACATATTTGGAATGTGTTCTATGGAAATTCCGGTTTGCTTCAATCCGTCGAGGTAAGAAGAATGTGCTACCTTGCTGAGGTACTCCACATTTTTGCGCATCACGTACCTCCACACCGCCTGATTAATAGCGGTGTACTCCTCATAATCCTGCGGTTTTATAAACTGCTTGAGGTGGGCCGGAAGCCGGTCTATGATCTCGTTTGATTCGAATCCTTTTTCCATATAATTTCAAGATAACAGGATTTTAAAGATATAAAAATTCTTCTTCTTCCATACTTTGATTGAAGGCGTTGTAAATCTTGGAAGCATAAAAAAAGCCGCTGTTGAGCGGCTTTTAAATCTTGTGCTGTTCATTAATTCATAGACGGTGGATACTCCTTCAGGATTTCTTCTACGATCTCATTAATGCGTTCCTGTTTTCGTTCTACATCGCTGGCAAGCACGGCTGTTCCCATTCCCTGCCAAATTAGTTGTTTTTCACCGGCATCGATAAGGTCAATGTACAAAGTGCCTTCGGTAGTGGAATTTACCGTGTTGTAACCCGAACCCCAGTACCATGGGCTCCAGCCCCAGCCGTAATAGCCGTAGGCGTAGTTATTATTGTAGATGTTGATATTCTCTTTTGTTTTGGTAAAGATGCTCACCAGCAAATCTGGATTATCAGATTTGGTGAAGCCTTTTTGTTGCATCTCTTGCTCAATGGCCCGTAAAATTCGCTTTTTATCAAGGTCTGAAATCTCGGCTTTGTCGATTCCGGGTTTAAAGAAGGCAAAAGTCTGGTATTGTCCAAAATTTGCTTCCCGGTCATAATCTGTTGCGACCTTCACGGTATTACATGAAGCCAGCACCACGACAAGCAGAAGAAGTACGGCAAAGGTTTTTATAGTTCTCATTGTTTCAGGATTTTATACCACAATTTAAGAAAATAAATCTTCATCTACGATGTTTGGAAGTGTGATTTTTAGCAGAGGCTCTGCCTTCATGGCGCGTTGAATGGCAAAAAGAGCACCCTCATTACGCGCCCAGGAGCGTCTTGCGATCCCGTTGTTCACATCCCAAAATAACATGGATTGAAGGCGTTTTTCAGCCTCTTTAGTGCCGTCCAGCACCATTCCGAAGCCCCCGTTGATCACCTCTCCCCAGCCTACGCCACCACCGTTGTGAATACTCACCCAGGTAGCGCCTCTAAAGCTGTCTCCAATAACATTTTGAATAGCCATATCTGCGGTAAACCTTGAGCCGTCGTAGATATTAGAAGTTTCCCGGTAAGGGGAATCTGTGCCCGAAACATCGTGATGATCCCTTCCCAGGACTACCGTTCCAATTTCCCCTTTTTCAATGGCCTGGTTGAAAGCCTTTGCGATTTCCATTCTTCCCTGGGCATCGGCGTAAAGAATTCTTGCTTTAGAACCTACCACAAGTTTGTTTTCACGGGCACCTTTGATCCACCTGATGTTATCCTGCATTTGCTGCTGAATTTCTTCGGGTGCATTTTCCTTGAGCTGTTGCAAAACCTGTGTGGCGATTTGATCTGTTTTGTCCAGATCTTCTTCTTTTCCGGTAGCGCAAACCCAGCGAAAAGGCCCAAATCCGAAGTCAAAGCACATGGGCCCCATGATATCCTGCACGTAAGAAGGGTATGCGAATTCTTGAGCTTCGCCTGCTTCAGAAGCGCTTATAAAATCGCCTTTTTCATCCCTGAAGATTTTCGCGTCTGCCCTGGAAGCCTCGAGTAAAAATGCATTGCCGTAGTCGAAAAAGTAGGTGCCTTTTTGTGTATGCCTGTTGATCGCATCGGTTTGTCGTCTCAGGCTTTCCTGCACTTTTTCTTTGAATTTTTCGGGAGCTGAAGACATCATTTCATTAGATTCCTCAAAAGAAAGTCCGGCGGGTAATAACCGCCCGCCCATGGGTTGTGTAAGGAGGTTTGATCGCTGCCCAGGTCAATATGTAAGGCTTCTTCATCAAACTTTTCCCATACATCCACCACATTGCCCAGGTAGGCAAACGAAACAGATTTTTTATCTTTTTTAGCCTTTTTGACCCTTGTGACCAGCTCATCGAGATCTTCCACCAGTTCATCTACCCAGCCCTGTGCATGCCGGGTATTTGCCGCCTTCGGGTTCACCTCGGCGCAAATCGTGATACAGCCTGCGATATTACCTGCTTTTGGCTGGGCGCCGCTCATGCCTCCAAGGCCCGAAGTGACGAAAAGAGCGGGTTCTTTAGAAGAATCTGAAGGTTTTCCAATTTTTCTAAGGGCATTGAGTACAGTAATGGTCGTGCCGTGAACGATGCCCTGCGGGCCGATATACATATAGCTGCCGGCGGTCATTTGTCCGTATTGGGTAACTCCCAGGGCATTGAATTTTTCCCAGTCATCGGGTTTGGAGTAATTGGGGATCATCATGCCATTAGTGACTACTACCCGCGGGGCGTCGGCATGTGATGGAAACAGCCCGAGCGGGTGTCCCGAGTTCATCACCAGGGTTTGTTCGTTGGTCATTTCGGCCAGGTATTTCATCACCAGCCGGTACTGGGCCCAGTTTTGAAAGACGGCGCCGTTTCCGCCATAGGTGATCAATTCCTGCGGATGCTGCGCTACCTTAGGATCCAAATTGTTTTGGATCATGAGCATAATAGCTTTTGCCTGCTGAGATTTTCCCGGATACTGCTCTATGGGGCGTGCATAAATATCATAATCTGGTCTAAGCCTGTACATATAGATTCTGCCATAGGTCTCCAGTTCATCCCTAAACTCCGGCAACAACATTTCGTGATGTTTTTTGTCGAAATAACGCAGGGCATTGCGAAGGGCCAGTTTTTTTTCTTCGACGCTTAAAATGTCTTTTCGCCTTGGGGCATGATTTACGTTGGGGTCATATGTTTTGGGCTCAGGCAGCTGATTGGGAATGCCTTCCAAAATCGCATTTTTGAAATCCATAGATCGGTTATTTTTTCTGTTGGTTGGTCTTGTTATTATACCCATAGGGGCAGTGGCGGCAACCGCTCTGGCAGCAATAGCCGCGCTTGAGATGGTATTGTTCGGTGAAACAGCGGTAGCCTTCGGGGGTGAGGTAATAATCCCCGTCTTCCAAAGGAATATTTTTCCTAAAAAAACTCATATCACAAAAATAGCATTTCTTATCTTGTCCGCATGTTCGTTGTGGTTAATAAATTCTTTCTGGCCAAGCAGTTTGACGGGGTGGTACTTTGGCCCTTCATCGTGGTGCGTCGCGAAGAACTCAAAAAGAATCCTGTTTTCATCAATCATGAAAAAGTGCACTTGAGACAGCAGCTGGAGTTGCTTATTGTGTTCTTCTTTATCTGGTATATTTTTGAATATTACATCAGGTTGATTAAATACAAGAATTCCTACAAGGCTTATAGTAAAATTTGTTTTGAGCGGGAGGCTTATGCCAATGAGAAAGACCTGGATTACCTTAAAAATCGAAAATCCTGGGCTTTCCTGAAATACCTGTAGGCGTTTTTTCTTCTTCGGAAAAAGTTTTTTCACCTTTGCAGCAGTATGCCGGAAATTTTTGAGCAACATCCAGAGATCCCTAATCAGTTCATCACCGAAAAGAACGGAATTTCCCTTTTCTTGAAACGGGAAGACCTGTTGCATCCCAAGGTTTCGGGCAACAAATTCCGCAAGCTTAAATACAACTTCAAAAATGCCATTTTTGAAGGGCATGACAGGCTGCTTACCTTTGGCGGTGCCTATTCCAATCATATCGCGGCATCCGCGGCCGCGGCAAAAGAGAGCGGACTTCAATCTATAGGGATCATTCGCGGGGAGGAACTGGGGCAAAACCTGGAGCAAAGCCTTAGCGAAAATCCAACTCTTAAATTCGCCGCATCCTGCGGCATGCACCTGCATTTTATAAGTCGCAGCGAGTACCGGGAAAAGACTTCGGAAGCATTTCTGCAAAACCTTAAGCAGCAGTTCGGGAAATTTTACCTGGTGCCCGAAGGAGGTACCAATTCCCTGGCGGTAAAAGGTTGTGAGGAAATCCTTTCCGAAGAAGATAGAAAATTCGACATCATCTGCTGTTCTGTGGGGACGGGCGGAACAATTTCAGGCCTTATAAACGCCTCGGGCCAGGGGCAAAAAGTACTCGGATTTCCTGCGCTTAAGGGAGATTTTCTTACTCCTGAAGTAGAAAAATTCAGCAAAAAAAATAACTGGGACCTCATAACAAATTATCATTTTGGCGGTTATGCAAAGGTAGATGCCCGACTTATTGAGTTTATAAACCAATTTAGACGCGAGTATGGTGTACAGCTGGACCCGGTGTATACCGCTAAGATGATGTTTGGAATTTTGGATCTTATGAACAATAAAAGATTTAAGGAAAATACTCGTATTTTAGCCATTCATACAGGAGGTTTGCAGGGCATTCCCGGTATGAATAAGCTATTGAAAAAGAAACGTTTACCCCAAATTGAAGTAGAGGATGAAAATCACTTTTAGAATCCTGAGCCTGTTGCTCATTTTTAGCGCATTTTCCTGCGGAAGCCACAAAAAAGTCGCTTCCCGGAAGAAACAAAAAATGGAACATCGGGAAGAAAAGGAAAATCCGATGGTGCAGGTGGAAAGGATCGAAAAGAACGAAGCCCCTATAGAGGGGTCTAAACCCGTGACTTATGTTGATAAAGTGAATGCTTATATAGCGCTTTACGCGCCCATTGCCCAGGAGGAAATGCACCTGTATAAGATCCCGGCGAGTATTACTTTGGCGCAGGGTATTCTGGAATCGGGTGCGGGACAGGGAACGCTCACATTGAAGGCCAACAACCACTTTGGGATCAAGTGTCACGGCTGGGCGGGTGGTAGTGTGTTTCATGATGATGACCGGCCACAGGAATGCTTCAGAAAATACAATGACCCCAAATATTCTTTTCGGGACCATTCTCTTTTCCTTACCGAGAGAAAAAGATATGCCGGGCTTTTTGAACTGGACATTGACGATTATAAGGGCTGGGCGCATGGCTTGAGGGATGCGGGTTACGCGACCGACAGGAAATACCCCGCCAAACTTATTAGCCTTATCGAGCGCTATGAGCTTTATAAATACGACGGCGAGCTTAGGGGCAACAAATCATCTGTTGTCTACAATGAAAAACGCTCTGAGGCACGGCAGTATGTGGTAAAGCAGGGAGATACGCTCTACGCCATTTCAAAAAAATTCGGTATAACTGTTGAGCAGTTGCAACGATATAATAATATAAAGGGAACAGAGATTAGCATTGGACAGGTGCTTTTTGTCGCCCGCTAATTTTTAAAAGATAAAGATTTTATGATCTATAGGAGAAGCAGCGAACTTTTTGCTGCAGCTAAAAAAGTGATTCCCGGAGGCGTGAATTCCCCGGTACGTGCGTTTAGTGCCGTTGGTGGTGAACCTCTTTTCATTAAAGAAGCTAAAGGCGCTTACCTTTACGACGAAGACGGGAATAAATATATTGACTACATCAATTCCTGGGGGCCACTTATCCTGGGCCACGCCTTTGAACCCGTTGTGAACGCGGTGGTGGAAAAGGCCAAAAAAGGAACTTCTTTTGGAACGCCTACCGAGATCGAGACCCAGATCGCTGAACTCGCGGTTTCCATGGTTCCCAATATTGATAAGATACGCATGGTAAATTCGGGAACCGAGGCTACCATGAGCGCGGTTCGTCTTGCCCGTGGCTTTAAAAACCGGGACAAGATCATCAAATTCGCCGGTTGTTACCACGGCCACAGTGATTCTTTCCTTATTCAGGCAGGAAGCGGGGCAGTCACTTTTGGCACCCCAAACAGCCCGGGCGTGACCGAGGGTACGGCTAAAGACACCTTGCTCGCCACTTATAATGACCTTGAAAGTGTAGAGCAACTATTAGAAGCCAACAAAGATGAAATAGCCTGTATCATCCTGGAGCCTGTTGCAGGTAATATGGGATGTATCCCTCCAAAAAGGGGATTTTTGGAAGGTCTTCGGGAACTATGTGATAAGCACGATGTGCTGCTGATCTTTGATGAGGTGATGACAGGTTTCCGACTTGCAAAAGGAGGCGCACAGGAAGTATATGGTGTAGATGCTGATATTGTTTGCTTCGGAAAAGTGATAGGCGGCGGACTTCCGGTTGGAGCCTTTGCTGCCCGGCATGAAATCATGGATTACCTGGCACCTACAGGGCCTGTCTATCAGGCGGGAACCCTGAGTGGAAATCCGCTGGCTATGGCGGCAGGTTTGGCTATGCTAACCGAATTGAACGGGAATCCGCAGATCTATCAAAGTCTGCACGATAAGACGGTTTATCTTGAACAGGGCTTACACCGGGTGTTAAGTGAAAAAAACATCAGGCATACCATCAACCGCAAAGGTTCTATGCTCTCTGTGCATTTTTCTGAAGATGAGGTGGTAGATTTTGATTCGGCTGCCAAAGGCAACAATGACACCTTCAAGAAGTTTTTTCACGGAATGTTGGAAAACGGAGTCTATATCGCGCCAAGTGCTTTTGAGACCTGGTTTCTCACTGATGCCCTGAGTTATGAGGATTTGGATGCGACAATAGCAGCGGTGGAAAAAGTAGCCGATATACTATAATACCTTTTAAAAATAGCATTTTTAAGACCTCTTCGGAATTATCTGGAGAGGTTTTTTTACCCCAAAATCCCCTAAGGGGACTTTTTTCTTGTTGTATTATGGGTAAAAATAAAGTCACTAACCCGCCTGCCGGCCGGCAGGTGCACTAATGTTTTTTCTCGCAGAGCGCGCAAAGGTTTCGCGGAGAACGCAAAGCGAAGATCTTACTGCTGACTAATTACTGCGCACTGACCACTGCCTTAAAACTTCTGCTCACTGCTCACTGCTCACTATCACTGAGCACTGAAATTACCCCAAAATCCCCTAAAGAGGACTTTTTGGTTTCTTCAGGTTTCCGGAACCGCAAAACCTTTGAACCTTGAACCGGTTTACCCGTTCATTTCCAGCAGCTCCTCCACATAATGCCTTTCATTGGAAAGCCTTGGAATCTTGTGTTGACCGCCGAGTTTATTTCTTTTCTTGAGCCAGTCGTAGAAGAGCATTTCACGTGCCTGATGGATCTTTGGCGGGTTGAGCGTCATGTTGTTAAAACGTTTGGCCTCGTAATCACTGTTTAGTTGCTGCAGCTGTTGGTCAAAGTTTTCCTCAAATATTTTAAAATCCCGGGGCGGCGTTTTGAATTCGATGATCCATTCGTGAGCGCCTTTTTCCTTATCATGCATAAAGATGGGGGCCGCGGTATAATCAACGATTTCGCAGCCGGTTTCCAATGAAGCTCTTTTAAGCGCTTCTTCGGCATTTTCTATAATGAGTTCTTCTCCAAAAACATTGATGTGGTGCTTGGTTCTTCCGGTGATCTTTATCCTGTAAGGATGAAGGGAAGTAAACCTCACCGTGTCTCCAATCTTGTAGCGCCACAAGCCGGCATTAGTAGTGATCAACACGGCATAATTTTGATTTTTTTCAACTTCTGAAAGCGGAATGACCTTTTCATCGGGTGTTCCGAAGGTATTCATCGGGATGAACTCGTAGAAGACTCCATAGTCCAGCATAAGCATGAGGTCTTTAGATTCGTTGCTGTCCTGGATGGCGAAGAAACCTTCCGAAGCATTATAGATCTCATAGTACTTGAAGTTATCGCTTGGCAATATCTTTTTATACTGTTCTACGTAAGGCAAAAAGTTCACCCCGCCGTGAAAATAAACTTCCAGGTTGGGCCATATATCGAGCAGGCTGTTCTTGCCCGAGGCTTCTAAAGTGTTGTTTAAAAGCACCAGCATCCAGGAAGGAACGCCGGCCAGGCTGGTCACATTTTCTCTAATGGTTTCATTAACAATGGCAGGCATTTTGACCTCCCAGTCGCTCATTAGCGACACCTCATTGCTGGGGGTGCTGCTATATTCGGCCCAAAAAGGCATATTGTCTATAAGAATGGCCGAAAGATCGCCGAACTGGGTCCCGTTGCGGCTATAAAGTTCCTTGCTGCCACCAAGTCTCAGGCTTTTTCCGCTAAAAAGCTGTGAATCGGGATTGTTGTTGAGGTACATGCAAAGCATATCCTTACCCGCCGCGTAGTGACATTTCTCAAGGGATTCGTCACTCACCGGAATGAATTTACTCTTAGCGTTTGTGGTGCCGCTGGATTTTGCAAACCATTTGATAGGAGTGGGCCAGAAGATGTTGTTTTCTCCCCTTCGGCTGCGCTCGATTTGAGGTTCAAAATCTTCGTATTGCTGCAGGGGCACACGTTGGGCAAAATCTTCATAGCTGGAGATGCTCGCGAAATCATATTTTCGGCCTACCTCGGTATCTTTGGCTTTTTGAATTAATTTTTTGAGCAGCTCAAACTGGACCTCATGAGGGTATTTAATGAACAATTCCATTTGATGAATACGCTTCTTGAGGAACCAGGAAGCAACTGAGTGAACTAA
>JBAVJE010000418.1:0-5946 GCA_049687615.1 Salinimicrobium sp.
TGAACAGCAACGCCAATGGGTGGATAGTATCTATAGCAGAATGAATCTCGAAGAGAAAGTTGGTCAGCTGTTTATGGCTCCGGTTTTTTCATCAGACCCTGTTTCAAAAACCGGGAAGATTAAAGAACTTATTGAGGAGCAGCATATTGGCGGGATCATTTTTTCTACCGGGGGGCCACAGCGGCAGGCAAAACTCACTAACGAATTCCAGGCTCAGTCTAAGGTTCCTCTCTTAGTTGGGATGGATGCCGAATGGGGCTTATCTATGAGACTGGATTCTACCTATGCTTTTCCATGGAATATGACCCTTGGGGCCATACAGAATGATAAACTCGTAGAAGAAGTAGGAGCTGCAGTAGCAGATCATTTAAAAAGATTAGGGGTGCAGATGAATTTTGCCCCGGTCGTTGATATCAATACCAATCCCGAAAACCCAATCATTGGGAATCGATCTTTTGGAGAGAACAAAAACAATGTGGCCGCCAAATCGACTGCTTTTTTAAAGGGTATGCAGCGTATGAATGTGCTCGCCAGTGCCAAGCATTTTCCCGGGCATGGCGATACCCAAAGAGATTCTCATAAAACTCTTCCAACTATAAATTTTTCTAAAGACAGGATCTACAGCGAAGAATTATATCCATACCGGGAGTTAATTGAGCAGGGGTTAAGCAGTATTATGGTTGCTCATCTTAACGTCCCCAGTCTTGAAAACCGGAACAACTTTCCATCTTCTTTATCACATGACATCGTCACGGGGATTTTAAAAGAAGAACTCGGCTTTAACGGACTGATCATTACAGATGCCCTAAACATGAGAGGTGTGGCAGATTTTGATGAACCCGGTGAGATTGATCTGGCAGCATTTTTGGCAGGTAATGATATTCTTCTTTTCTCTGAAGATATTCCTAAAGCTTCAGAAGAGATCATTAAAGCATACGAAAAAGGAATAATTACCGAAGAAAGACTCCAGCATTCTGTACGAAAAATTCTTTTTGCGAAATATAAGGCGGGGCTAAACGATTATAAGCCTGTTGATACCAATTACCTTGTGGAGGACCTAAACAGTATAAGAAATGATGTCCTGGCGCATCAACTCTATGAGAATTCATTGACGGTGATTAAGAATGACAGGGGAATCATTCCGGTTAAAGACCTCAAGACCAGTAAAATTGCCTATGTACAGATGGGCGAGGGGAACGGGGATGCTTTTTACGACCAGTTGAATCGTTATACCCGGGTGGATTCTGTCTCGGCTGATAACCTTAATAACCTATTGGAAAAACTGGAGAGTTATAACCTCGTGATTGTTGGTTTTCATCAAACAAACCGCTCGCCCTGGACCAATTATAAATTTTCAGATAAAGAACAGGTGTGGTTATATGAGATCGCGAGAAAGAATAAGGTAATTCTAAATCTTTTTTCAAGTCCGTATGCTTTGCTGAATTTCAGGACCACTGCCAACATTGAAGGTATACAGGTCGCTTATCAAAATTCTGAACTTGCCCAGCAAAAGGCAGCCCAGCTGCTTTTTGGAGCTATTGATGCTAAAGGGAAACTTCCTGTTACCGCAGGTGATAATTTTCCCGAAGGTACAGGTTACAAAACATACAAGCTGGACCGATTAGCTTATGGACTACCCGAAAGTGTGGGAATGAACTCTTATAAACTAAGAAAAATAGATTCCCTTATAGACAATGCCATAAAAGAGAAAATGGCACCAGGCATGCAGGTACTGGTGGCGCGACGCGGAAAAGTGATCTATGAGAGAAACGCCGGTTACCATACCTATGATCAAAAGCTTCGTGTAAAGCCTTCAGATGTTTATGATGTTGCCTCGCTCACTAAGATCCTCTCTACTTTGCCCCTCGTGATGGAATTGGTGGAGAAGAACGAATTAAGTTTAAACACCACTTTAGGCGAAATGTTTCCTAGCTTCCGTGGCTCTAATAAAAAAAATGTGACCATTCTCCAGATGCTTTCACATTATGCCCGATTTAAACCGTGGATTCCTTTCCATCAGCTTACCCTGGATGAGTCGGGTAATTTTAAAAAGGAATATTTACGGAAAACCGAAACTCCCGGCTATAACACTAAGATCGCAGAAGGAATGTTCGTGAGAAATGATATTCGTGACAGTATTGTGAAGGTCATTAGAGATAGTGAATTGGAACGTAAAAAAGAGTACAAGTATAGTGATTTGCCTTATTACCTTTTAAAGGCATACCTGGAAGATATCTATGGAACTTCCCTGGCGTACCTTGCGCCAGACCATTTCTACGAGGGAATTGGCGCGAATAACACCACCTATCTTCCATTGAACAAATTTCCGAAGGAGAAGATTATTCCCACAGAAAATGATGAGCTTTGGAGGCACCAGCTGCTGCAGGGCTACGTTCATGATCAGGGTGCGGCAATGCTGGGAGGCATTGGTGGGCAGGCAGGTTTGTTTACCAACGCGAATGACGTGGCAAAGATCATGCAGATGTATCTTAATGGCGGTGTTTATGGCGGAATTCGTTTTCTTGAGCAGGAAACCATTGACAAATTCAACACCTGCTATTTCTGTGAAGAAGAAGTAAGAAGGGGAGTAGGTTTTGATAAGCCACAATTAGAAGACGTGGGTCCCACCTGCGGTTGTGTCTCCATGACAAGCTTTGGCCACAGCGGATTTACAGGAACTTTAACCTGGGCAGACCCGGCCGAAGAAATAGTTTACGTATTTTTATCAAATCGTGTTCATCCTTCGGCTGAGAACAAGAAATTGATCAGGGAGGGAATACGCACCAAAATTCAGGAAGCTATATATGAAGCTATAGATCATAATCTATGAAAATCGCTATTGTTTGTTACCCAACCTTCGGAGGAAGCGGAGTTGTCGCCACCGAACTGGGGATGGCCCTTTCCAAAAGAGGGCATGAAATCCACTTTATCACCTATAAGCAGCCGGTAAGGCTGGAACAATTATCAGGAAATATACATTTTCACGAAGTAAATGTACCCGAATATCCGCTGTTTCATTATCAACCCTATGAGCTTGCCTTAAGCAGTAAACTTGTTGATATGGTGAAACTGCACGAGATCGAACTGTTGCACGTGCATTATGCTATCCCGCATGCCTACGCTGGTTTTATGGCTAAGAAAATGCTTGAGGAAGAAGGGATTTTTCTTCCAATGGTCACGACCCTTCACGGTACAGATATAACGCTTGTGGGGAATCACCCGTTTTATAAGCCGGCCGTCACCTTCAGCATCAATAGTAGTGATGTGGTGACTTCGGTTTCTCAAAGCCTGAAATCTGATACCCTCAGATTATTCAAAGTAAGAAAAGAGATTGAGGTGGTGCCGAATTTTATTGATACCTCAAAATATCAAAATTCGGTGAGTGACTGCCATAGAAGCGTGCTCGCTTCAGGAAACGAAAAGATCATTACTCACGTGAGTAACTTTAGAAAAGTGAAGCGTATAGACGACGTGATTATGGTGTTTTATAATATTCAAAAGAAGATTGCTGCGAGACTTATTATGGTAGGGCAGGGGCCGGAGAGAGAAATGGCTGAAGAACTGGTTGCAGAACTGGGAATTGAAGAAAAAGTTGTTTTCCTGGGTGAATCCCATGAGATCGACAAGATCCTCAGCTTTTCAGATTTGTTTGTTCTGCCTTCTGAAAATGAAAGCTTTGGTCTCGCTGCCCTTGAAGCCATGGTCAATGGAGTACCGGTGATCTCCACCAATACCGGCGGACTTCCGGAAGTGAATAAAGACGGTTTTTCAGGTTTCTTAAGCGGGGTGGGAGAAGTAGAGGCAATGGCCGAAAATGCCCTTACTATTTTAAGAGATGAAAAGACCCTGAAGTTGTTTAAGGAAAACGCCAGGAAGCAAGCCTTTAACTTTGATATTTATACGGTGGTTCCGCTGTATGAAGATCTTTACAAAAAGGCTTTACTGCAGCTGCAGGAACAGCATTAAAACAAAAGAGCTCCCAAAAATGCAATTTTTGGGAGCTCTTTGTTGAAATTTTTTAAGCTTAGAATTGGTATCGAATACCAAGAGCGATATCAAAACCAAGATCATCGCCATAGTAATTGACAAGACCTATTTCTGGTCGAAAGTCAAGGGAAAGCAATAGAGGAAAATCAAAATCGTATTCCAGTCCAATATTTCCTGCTGCGGTTACAAATAATCCGTCATCATCATTGTTATGAGTGGCATCTACAGATCCTATTCCTGCACCTACACCTGCATACCAGTTAAGTCCATCTTCAAGGTTCCAAACCCATTGATAGATACCGGTGAGGCGAAAAGCATCATAATCACCACGGCTGCTCCAGCCAAGATCTGCTTCTAAACGGTTATTTCCGCCAAGAAAATGTTGATAAGAAACTTCGGTACCAACGCCATTATTATCTCCCAACCTAAGACCCAATGCATTTTCTGCGATATTTTGAGCCTGGGAGCTCATAGTAAATCCAAATAGACAAAAGCTTAGCAAAATCAGTTTTTTCATATCTTTTCTTTTAATTTTGTTTGCAACAAAATTAGACTTTCTGCTATACCGATAAATCATGGCTCTTGCTAATATATTGTTAATGTTCGCCTAAAAGCGGAGATATTCCTGTGAATTAATTCATTACCCTATAAAATGAACGAAAAATTAGAAAATTTATCAAATATACTTTCAGGAGAGTTATATTATAACCCCTTGTGGCGCAGGCTTTTTGCCACAGATGCTTCCGTTTATCGTGAAATTCCGCTTGCGGTTGCTTATCCCAAAAATGTAGACGACCTAAAACACTTGATCGCTTTTGCCCGTGAGAATAAAACATCTCTCATTCCACGTACAGCGGGAACTTCACTTGCGGGACAGGTCGTGGGTAAAGGTATTGTCGTTGATGTGTCCAAGCATTTTACGAAAATTCTTCATTTAGACGAAAAGTCAAAGACAATCACTGTGCAGCCGGGAGTGATTCGTGATGATCTCAACAGGTTTTTGGAGCCTTACGGCCTATTTTTTGGGCCTAATACCTCCACTTCCAATCGTTGTATGATTGGCGGCATGGTGGGCAATAATTCCAGTGGTACCACTTCTATCAAGTACGGCGTGACCCGCGACAAAGTTCTTAATCTGAAAACAGTTTTAGCCGATGGTTCTGAAGCTGTTTTCTCCGGAATTTCTTCGGAAGAATTTTCAGAAAAACTGAAGCTCCAAAACAAAGAAGGGGAGTTGTATCAACAAATTTTTGAGCTGCTGAAACCTGAAGAGATACGCCGAAAAATAGCAGATAATTTTCCGAAAATTGAGATCCATCGTAGGAATACAGGTTATGCCGTAGATGCATTGGCGGCTTCTGAAGTTTTTTTGGAGACCTCTCAAAAATTTAATTTTTGCGACCTGCTTTCGGGAAGTGAAGGTACCCTTGCTTTTACTACCGAAATTACTTTACAGCTAAATGATCTGCCTCCCAAAAACGCGGTAATGATCGCTGCTCATTTCGATTCTGTCGAGAAATGCCTGCAGGCCGTGGTGCCGGCCATGCAACATTCGTTGTTTACCTGCGAAATGATGGATAAGGTCATCCTTGACTGTACTAAAAGCAGTTTGAAGTATCGGGAGAACAGGTTCTTTATTGAAGGAGATCCCGCCGCTATTTTGATGCTGGAGTTAAGAGCCGAAGAAGAACTGGAGTTGGCCGATAAAACCGCAAATTTGATAAAAACCCTTGAAAATTCAGGACTGGCTTACGCCTTGCCGGTTTTAAGGAACGAAACTATTGACCTGGCCCTGGAATTACGAAAAGCAGGGTTAGGACTGCTCGGGAATATCGTAGGCGATAGAAAAGCGGTTGCGTGTATTGAAGATACGGCCGTGGCGGTAGAAGATCTTTCAGAATATATTAATGAGTTCTCCAACCTGATGAAAACCTATGGACAGGAAGCAGTGTATTATGC
>JBAVJE010000419.1:0-5649 GCA_049687615.1 Salinimicrobium sp.
CAACAAGGAGCGTGATGAGATTGCCGAATCTTATAGTGGTGGGGTAAGCATTCAGCGTTATAAAGGTCTTGGTGAGATGAATGCGGAACAGTTGTGGGATACTACCATGAATCCCGAATTCAGGACGCTGCGCCAGGTGACCATTGATAATAGTGGGGAGGCCGATCGAATCTTCTCTATGTTGATGGGAGACGAAGTGCCGCCACGTAGGGAATTCATCGAGAAGAACGCGATTTACGCGAATATCGATGCCTAAGGTTTATAAAATTTTAAAAACCCGCTAAATCAGCGGGTTTTTTTGTTTCTGCCAAAACGGAAGTTTTTTTCTTATTTTTACTCAGCTACAAAATCCAATACCGTGAAAAAATTCTATCTCTTATTTACCGCTATTTTTGTTTCAAGTCCTGTTGTTTTTGCCCAGGATGATGCTTCAGATTTTATTGATGATATGCTTGTGCTTGCAGGAAATTTTTCTGAACCTGCTGCAGATGCTGCCAGTTACCAGGCCAGTGCCGGCTGGTTTAGTTCGGCAGTGCCCCTCGAAAAATGGGATTTTCGGGTATCCCTTCACGGCAACGGCCTTTTTGTGCCTTCAGACAAGCAGACTTTTAAATTATCAAATGCCGATTTTAAGTTGCTGAAGATTGACGGTGCCGAAAATGTGGAATTGCCGACAGCCTTTGGTAGTACTAGCCCGGTAAAGTTTAATGGTAATATTGAATTTTTAGGTCAAAATATTCCTGTTGACTTCGATGCTATTGAAGGAATGGGAAGAGACTTTGTTCCACATGCCTTTTTGCAAGTTGCCGTGGGCGTTTCAGCAGGGACTGAAGTTACCGTTAGAGCAATGCCTGAAGTGACCATTGACGGTATTACCGCCAGCACCTACGGAATTGGTGCAAAACACAGCCTTAGCCAGTATTTTGGCGACAATTATCCCGAAGATTTTCAACTGGCGATTGGTGCCGCTTATTCTAAGTTAAAGGTGGGTTATGATTTTGAGCCCAGAGGAGCTGAAGGAGTTGTTGTTCTGGATAAAATAGACGTTGATGCGAATCTTTTTATGGCTGAAGTTATTGGGTCTAAAAAATGGGGATTTTTCGAAATCTTCGGGGCTGCAGGCGGAATGAATTCGAAATTCAGCTACACTTTTGGAGGAACCGGAAGTTACTTGTCAAACTTGAATACCGCCGTTGATAGGATTGAGGACTCAAAAATGCAATTTAAAGGTGACCTTGGTTTCAATCTTTACTTTGGCCGTTTAAGACTAAGTAGCATGGCTACTTTAGGCGATTTCTTTAATGCAAATGTGGGTCTTCATGTAAGGATCTAAAAATCCCTTATTTATATTCGTTTTTGTTAAGGTCTGCTGTAGAATTTGTATTTTCGTAAGACTATTAATCAAACAACATAATTAACATGAAAGTTACCATAGTAGGTGCCGGAGCTGTTGGTGCCAGCTGCGCAGAATACGTAGCCATTAAAAACTTTGCTTCAGAAGTAGTATTAGTTGACATTAAAGAAGATTACGCAGAAGGGAAAGCGATGGACCTGATGCAAACCTCTTCCCTTATGGGCTTCGATACCAAGATTACCGGAAGCACAAACGATTATTCAAAAACCGCAAATTCAGACATCGCAGTAATTACCAGTGGTATTCCACGAAAGCCGGGAATGACCCGCGAGGAATTGATAGGAATCAATGCAGATATTGTGAAGTCTGTGGCTTCCAGTCTTATCGAGCACTCTCCAAACGTAACTCTCATCGTGGTAAGTAATCCTATGGATACCATGACTTACCTTGTTCATAAAACAACCAATCTTCCTAAAAACCGAATCATTGGAATGGGTGGAGCTCTTGATAGCGCCCGCTTTAAATATCGCATCAGTGAAGCCTTAGATTGCCCTTCTTCTGAAGTAGGAGGAATGGTGATTGGAGGTCACAGTGATAAAGGTATGGTGCCTTTGACACGCCTTGCGACCCGTAATTCTGTTTCCATTTCTGAATTTCTTTCTGAAGACAGAATTAAACAGGTTTCTGAAGATACCAAAGTTGGAGGAGCTACATTGACCAAAATGCTTGGAACCAGCGCCTGGTATGCACCGGGAGCGGCAGTTTCTTCACTGGTGCAGGCTATCGCGTGCGATCAAAAGAAAATGTTCCCTTGTTCGGCTTTGCTTGAAGGAGAATACGGCCTTAACGACTTGTGTATTGGGGTGCCTGTAATCCTTGGCAAAAATGGAATCGAGAAGATCGTAGAAATTGAGCTGGATGAAGCTGAAAAATCTAAATTGAAGGAAAGTTCAGAAGGAGTTTCAAAAACTAACAGCCTTCTGGACCTTAAAAAATAAGGAAAAAGAGGGAGGCTAATTCACTCTTTGTAAGCTGTTCAAAAACATTGAAATTTTTGTGTTTTTTTCGGGAGATGAGAATTTCCTGAAGCCCACAGACACAAGAATTCAGCGTGGTTTTCGAACAGCTTTTTTTTTATCCTTCAAAAGTTAATTATTTCAAAAAAAACAATTGGGATTTCATTAATGAAAACCTATATTTGTCCGTTTTTAAAATTTGAACATAAATTAGACACTAATGCAGAACAAGGGAATAATCAAGGTGTTTGCAATTTTGTTCGGCCTGGTATGTATTTACCAGCTGTCCTTTACTTTCATTGCCAACAACATTGAAGAGGATGCCGAAGAATTTGCCCAGCAAAAAATCTCTGAAGACGTAGATAATTATCTCACTCTAAGAGATAGGGAAGGGCAGAGATATCTTGATTCCATTGGAAACAATGAAGTTTTTGCCGGAATTACTTATAACACGGCAAAGGAGAAAGAGCTTAATAAAGGGCTTGACCTAAAAGGAGGAATCAATGTGATTCTACAAATCTCTGTAAGAGACATCCTTAAAGAGCTTGCCAACAACACAAAAGATCCTGCTTTCAACCAGGCTTTGGCTAAGGCAGATGAAGCTCGAAAGAACAGTCAGGAAAACTATGTAGACCTTTTCTTTGAGGCCTTTGAAGATATCCCTGATGCAGAACTTGCTTCTCCCGATATTTTTGCCAACAAGAACCTGAGCGACGAGATCAATTTCAACATGACTAATGATGAGGTGAAGCCTGTCATTCGTAGGAAAATTGATGAGTCGGTTACTTCTGCATTTGAAGTTCTTAGAAAACGTATCGATAAATTTGGGGTTACCCAGCCAAACATCCAGCGTCTTGGAAATTCAGGTCGTATTCTTGTTGAGCTGCCGGGAGCTAAAGAAATCGAGCGTGTAAAAGGCCTTTTACAGAGTACAGCTCAATTGGAGTTTTGGCATGTATATAAAAGCAATGATCTTCAGAATTTCTTTGTTCAGGCAAATAATGAGTTAAAAGGACTTGTTGCTAAAGAAAAACAAACCGCGGCAGTTGATACTACTCAAAGTGTTGATGATGAGATCGACGCTCTTTTGGAATCTGCAGATGATACTACCGAAGTTGCACAGCAAAACAATCCGCTTTTCGACTTAATGGTTTCTCCTGGTTTCCAGGGAGGTCCCGTGCTCGCAACTTTTCATGTAGAAGACACTGCTCAAGTAAATTCTTATTTGAAAATGCCTCAGGTTCGCTCTTTGCTTACCGGAGACCAGAGATATGCCAAATTTGTTTGGGGTAAAACCGAAGAAGGCAGCGAAGCTGCTGCACTTTACGCCCTTAAAGGAAACAGGCAAAACGAACCACCGCTTTCAGGAAGTGTGATTACCGATGCGATGCAAACTTACGACCAGGTTGGTCGTGTTGCAGTAAGTATGCAGATGAACGGGAAAGGAGCTAAGATTTGGGAAGATATGACCGGATTTGCTTCTGAAAACCAAAGCCAGATCGCGATCGTTCTTGATAATATCGTTTATTCTGCACCAGGTGTCTCCAGTGGAGCCATTTCTGGCGGAAGAAGCGAAATTACCGGAGATTTTAGTATTACTGAAGGTCAGGATTTAGCCAACGTTCTTCGTGCAGGTAAACTTCCTGCTTCAGCAGACATTATTCAGAGCGAGGTGGTTGGGCCGTCCTTAGGTCAGGAAGCCATCGACAGCGGGATCATGTCTTTTGGAATTGCTCTTATCCTTGTATTGCTTTGGATGATTTTCTACTACGGAAAAGCAGGTATTTTTGCAGATGTCGCCCTTGTAGTGAACATTTTGTTCATCTTTGGTGTGCTCGCCGGTCTTGGCGCCGTACTTACACTGCCTGGTATTGCCGGTATCGTTTTGACCATTGGTATGTCGGTAGATGCCAACGTACTTATCTTCGAGCGTATCAGGGAGGAATTTGCTAAAGGAAAATCTCAGCGCGAAGCTATCAACGATGGTTTCAACAATGCCTTGTCATCTATTCTTGATGCTAACATCACCACCGGTCTAACAGGTCTTATTCTTTTAGTACTTGGTACAGGACCAATTAAAGGATTCGCGACTACCTTACTTATTGGTATCGCTACTTCTTTATTCACTGCTATTTTTATCACAAGATTGTTCATTGATGGCTATGCCAAAAACGGAAAATCCCTTCAGTTCTCAACCGGGTTAACTAAAGGCCTGTTCGCTAATTTGGGGGTGAATTTCCTCGGAAAAAGAAAAACTTTCTATGTAGTTTCAGGAATTGTTCTTTTGATAAGTCTTGGTTCCCTGTTGTCCCTTGGCCTTAATCAAGGTGTGGATTTCCTTGGAGGAAGAAGCTATACTATAAGATTTGATCAACCGGTGAATCCAACGGCTATTGAAAATGACCTTATTGCCGAATTTGGTAGTGCAGAGGTAAAAACTTTTGGAGCAAGTAACCAGATCAAAGTAACCACCAAGTACCTTGTTGATGAAGAAGGTACAGAAATAGATAACGAGATCCAGCACAAGCTTTTTGAAGGACTTCAATCTTACCTGCCTTCCGATGTCTCTTATGAGGATTTCTCTGTTGGAGAAGGTGCACGTGAGATTGGGATCATGCAGTCTATTAAGGTTGGACCGTCAATTGCCGATGATATTAAGCAGGCCTCCATTTGGGCGGTTTTGGGTTCTTTACTTGTAGTGTTCCTATATATCTTATTAAGGTTTAGAAAATATCAGTTTAGTTTAGGTGCAGTTGCCGCACTCTTCCATGATGTGTTGATTGTACTGGGAGTTTTCTCTCTTACCTATAAGTTCATGCCTTTCAACATGGAGATTGACCAGGCATTTATTGCAGCCATCCTAACGGTTGTAGGTTACTCGTTAAACGATACCGTGGTGATCTTTGACCGTATAAGGGAGTTTTTCAATGAGCATCCGGGATGGACAAAGAAAGATTCTATTAATGCGGCACTTAACAGTACCATTAGCCGTACATTGAACACCTCTTTAACCACACTTGTGGTACTGCTTGCGATCTTCATCTTTGGAGGGGAAAGCATTAGAGGATTTATGTTTGCTCTTATTATTGGGGTGATAGTGGGTACATACTCTTCTATCTTTATTGCAACTCCAATCACATATGACACTTTCAATAAAGAATTAAAAAGAAAGAAAGTAGCTTCTAAAAAAGAGGTTGCTTAGTTTTTCGGAAAAATAATTAGGAAAGGCTGCTCTCAAGGCAGCCTTTTTCTTTTGTATCATTTCTTCTTCGGAAGTTA
>JBAVJE010000420.1:0-2783 GCA_049687615.1 Salinimicrobium sp.
TGGAAATGATTTCGCCATTGATGATATGATAATATCAAATGATCCTACTATTGTAAATGGAGCAGATATAATGGTAATAGAGTAAACCTGAAGATCGCTTATTAGTTAATTGGAGAGCCCAGAATGGGCTCTTCTTTTTTATGGGCTTTTATCAATAAGAAGCAGGAAATTTCACGACTTTCTGTATTAAACTTTCTTTATTAATGATTGGCGTAAAGTACTGCTAATATCTCCTTTTTAATTTTAGAAAGCTGCCTGGCACCCACACCATTATGTCGGGACTTATCTCAAACTTTTGGATATCAATTTTACCGCCAAAAAAGTTTCCCGGAGATTATTTTAAAATTTTAAAAATCAGTTTAAAAAGTAGGTAAAATATCTTTTGTATAACTTCTCCTACTAAATTCCTACAACACCTTTGTTTGCAAAATTTTTTCCTGCTAAAAGAAACTTAAAATTGCACTTTAAGGGTGAAATTTTTCATAATTGTTCCAAAATTATGGGGAGATTCATCTTTTTAACTCTCTCATTGTAAGGTAAATACCACAATAATTTAGGATTACTTTTGATTTTGATCACTTATCTTTACTTGTGTAACAGAGGCTGAGATGCACATCAAAATTTCTGTTATGACTGAAGTATTTTTCAGATTCGAAAAGAATTTGTAGGGCGATTCGGTAAACTAACCATAGTTAACTAACCAATATGATTGAAGATGGAAAAGAAACAATTACTCCTTATATCCAAAAATAAAGATTTTTCAGTAGGTATAGAAAGTGAAGCTTCAGGTTCTTACGATATCACCAGCGTTAAAAACATACATGCTGCTTATCCAATTGCTCTAAGCTATCTTCCCGATGTTATCCTTATAGACTATTCTTCCCTGGGCCTTGAGAGCCTTAAAAACCTTCAAAATTTCAAATCTTCCCATTTCCTCAACAAAAGCTTTCTCATTCTTTTTGGTGATAAAGAGAATTTAAAAATTCTGGAAAGGAATTATAAAGACCATGTCGACGGAATTATTTACGATCAGTTCGGCTTTAAAACCATAATGAAAGAAATAGAAAAGGTGGTTAATTCTAAAAACTGTCTTACTAACTATTGGAAAGATTCTTTTATGGGGCTTTTTAACCTCTTAGGTAATCCCGTCATCTTATTGCAGGATGATAAAATTATTGCCATGAATGATGCTTTTAAAAAGGACTTTTTTATAAAAGGGAAAAAGCAGCTTTATCTCACCGACCTGGTTGTAAGTAAAAACAAGAGCAAAGTTAAGGAAGCTCTTAAAAAGTTTGTCAAAGGTAAGCACATGAAGGCTACCACCAGGACTGTCCTGTTGATGAACGAAAAACGGAGAGAGGCAAAAATCACCTTTTCAAAACTTGATAAGGCCTTATGGGGTCAAATGGTGATGATGATTAATTTCACGGGTAAAGAAGTACCAATTAATAAAGAAATAGGAACTTCATCTGTGGAAACCGAAAAATATTTCGGAAGCGATATCTCTTCTACAGAACAAGCTTTTACCAAACGAGAACAGGAAGTCATCTCCTTGTTATGCAAAGGCTATAAAACCAAAGAAATATCTGAAGCTTTGTGTATTACATCTAAAACGATAGAGAAGCACAGGGCAAACATTATAAAACGCACCCATTCCGGAACCATTCTGGAAAGTGTAGTTTATGCACTAAACCATAACCTTATTGATATGTAAGTTTATGTGACGAAAATGGGGGATTTCCCCTATAGGTTAAAGTTCAGATAATTCCTACATTGATGTGAGTTCTGAAAAAAGGTTCCAATTCCCCCCACATATTTTTTGAGTTTCGGCTGTATATGCTCCAACAGGAGCAACTATATATGTATTTATTAACCATTCTAAATTTTATTAACTAAAACTTATTTATTATGAAAAAAATTAATCATTACCTGGCGTGGATAGCAGTATTCGCCCTGTTCTTTACTTCTTGTAGTAAAGATGAAGCTGTACAACAGTCCAGTGAAAAAGCCAGCCTTTCTTTTGGTGCTATCGTGCAGGACCTGGCAACAAAAGCCTCTAGTAAACAGGCCTTTGATGTTGGGGATCTTCCTCAATGTACAGATGATGCTCCTGCTTATGTAGAGATTGTGCTTATGCAGGGCGAAACCGCTGTTGTTGGCTCCCTTGAAGACCCATTCATGTTAGATCTAGTGGACGGTCAACTTTTTACTGAGGAAGTTCCGGAACTTGAATTAGCACCCGGCAATTATACTCTTGAGCATTTTTCAGTTTATAACGACATGGGAGAGCTAATCTGGCTTGCTCCTAAAGGTGGAATGCTTGCCGATTGGGTCGATAGTCCCTTACCACTGGCAATAAGTCTTGGTGCAGGAGTTAAAAAGTATGTAGATGTTTCTGTTCTCTGCTATGATGATCGAGATGTGAACCAATACGGATACCAATTCTTTGAACTTGATGCTACCCAGGCTTTCGAATTCTGCTTCTTTGTCAATTATTGTACTCCTGAAGGAAGGCACTTCCCGGCAAGATATTCTGTTGACATAAGTATTGATGGAAAACCAATCTATACAGGTGAAATCAACACTGTAGATTTTTATCAAGATGGAGAACCTTATGCTGAACCACTTTGTTTGGCACTTCCAGATCTTGCACAATATGCAGATGATGAAGAGTATATTGACTACAGCATTACCCTTCTTGATTGGGAAGGAGTTTATGATGCAGCCGAAATGGATCCAATTACAGGTAGCCTAAGCAGAGATGAAGTTATGGCCAACTTTGA
>JBAVJE010000421.1:0-14213 GCA_049687615.1 Salinimicrobium sp.
ATAGGACTTGGTACTACGGGACAGCTGCTGGCAGAATGCCTGTTGCCATTTGGAGTTAAGCTCTATTACTTCAGCCGAAGCAGAAAACCGCAATGGGAAGAAAAAGGATTAAAATATCTTCCGCTCGCAGAATTATTGCAGACTGCTGAAGTTATTTCCTTCCACCTTCCGAAGAATACCAAAATATTAAAAGCAGCAGAATTTGACCTTTTTGGAAGAGGAAACATCCTGGTGAACACTTCCCTGGGATTGCCTTTTGAAGAAAATGCCTTTGTGCAGTGGATCAAAAAAGAAGGGAATTTTGCCATTTTTGACGGCGATGGTAAAAAAGAATTATCGGCAAAATTTGAAGATCTTCCTAACGTGATTACAGCAGAGAAGAGCGCCGGCTGGTCGGCAGCAACTCATCAACGGCTTTCAAAAAAAGTTGTGGCCAACCTGCAGCATTTTTTAAACCAATAACCCACAACTTTTCTCCCTGACCAAATTTTTCCAGGCACTTGAAACATCGGAAATAGCACACCAAAAACCTTTTGGGAAGAATCCATAAAAAAGCCTCTAAATAAAGAGGCTTTTAAAATCACTTTTTTGAGGGATTAATCTTTAGACTTTTAATGAGTTCTATGCATACAGTGGATAAACTGGGGGCGAACTCTGTAGTACTGTAGATTTCATCAAACTCTAATTCGAAAAAGCCGAAGGCTTAAAATTTTGAACAATAGACAGGTGATTTAGGATAATTAATAGAAAGCTCATAGATCTTTCCTTTATTCCATTTTTTCCCGTAAAGAAGTCGTCCTTCCAGTTTTTTCTGAACCAGGCAGTCCAGATCTGGGTCAGAGGTAGCCACATTTACACATTGAATAGTTCTATCTTCTGAAATAGAAAAGAATACTGTTACCGTGGTTCCGTTTTCTAAACCGCCTTCATAATCTCTTAAGATTTGTTCAATTTCAGCAGAAAGGGAATTGAGATCAATTAACCTTTCAGATGGTTCGGCATAGAAGACAGAAGTCATCATCATGGCCAAAACTACCAGGAAATATTTTGCACGTTTCATAACTCAGATTTTTTATAATTAGTAATCCAGTTTGGCGGGGGATTTTGTCTCTTTATAATAAAGACTATCTGATTATTAAATCGTTACAGTGTGATGCGGGAATTAACATAAAAAATCCTGAGGCTTCAAAAATGGGATTTTCAGGAAGAATTATATTTGTTTAGTGGGGTAGAATGACGGCAGTGAAATTTTATATTTTACAACCAGTAGTCGAATGCTTATCACCGTGAGCGAAGTGACCAAATAAATAATATCTTTTTCGACGCCGGTTTCGTAGAGAATAACAAATGCGAGCCCCCCAATAAGACAAGCGGTGGCATAAATTTCTTTTCTGAAGATCACGGGAATTTCATTACATAAAATATCCCTAATCACCCCGCCAAAAGTTCCTGTCATAGCACCAAGAGTGATAGAAATGATAGGGTCTAGACCACTTTTAACGCCTATTTCTACCCCGGTAATGGTGAAAATACCCAGCCCGATAGTATCGAAAAGGAAAAGCGATTTTTTAAGATAGTTAAGTTTATTTCTGAAGATAATCGCGAAAAAGACTACGACTCCAATGAGGTAGATGTAAATAATATTCTCCATCCAGGTTACGGGGGTGTTCCCTATAAGAATATCTCTTACCGTTCCGCCTCCAATGGCGGTTACGAAGGCAATGATAAAAATTCCGAAAAGATCCAGCCTTCGGTCCATTGCAGCGAGTGCACCCGAGATAGCAAAAGCTATAGTTCCCAACAGGTCTAGAACGTTAAAAAGAGATAGTTCAATCATTCGGGCAAAGGTAGTTTTAAAATGGCATTTTTGGAAGTCCATCGCGGGTGAGCTCTTCAGAAATAAATATCTGGAGTCAATGTGCCTATAGCAAAACTATATAGACTTTGTTATCGTTTTTTACCGAAAGTCATTACTTTTACAAGACTAAAAAGAATAAAACAATGAGCGAGACCAAAGAAAAAATCAAATGTCTGATTATAGGCTCCGGTCCTGCAGGATATACTGCAGCCATATATGCGGCAAGAGCCGATCTTAAACCTGTGATGTATACCGGGCTGGAACCTGGAGGACAGCTTACCACGACTACCGAAGTTGATAACTTTCCCGGTTATCCCGAAGGG
This sequence comes from Salinimicrobium sp., assembly GCA_049687615.1. GTDB lineage: Bacteria > Bacteroidota > Bacteroidia > Flavobacteriales > Flavobacteriaceae > Salinimicrobium. Next base: position 2,182 of record JBAVJE010000421.1, read on the forward strand.
GTTGATGGACCTGCACTAATGGTGGACCTGCAAAAACAGGCGGAACGTTTCGGGACCGATGTGAGAATTGGAATGGTAACCGAAGTGCAGTTTAATAATGAAATTGGAGGAGTCCATCAGGTTTGTGTGGATAATTCTACCTGGCTTGAAGCTGAAACAGTGATTATCTCTACTGGTGCAACCGCTAAATACCTTGGGCTTCCAAGTGAACAGAGGCTTAGAGGAGGAGGAGTTTCTGCCTGTGCCGTTTGTGACGGATTTTTCTATAAAGGACAGGATGTAGCCATAGTTGGGGGAGGAGATACCGCCGCCGAAGAAGCTACTTATCTTGCCAACATCTGTTCAAAAGTGACCATGTTGGTGAGAAAAGATGAACTTAGGGCATCCAAGGCCATGCAACACCGCGTTATGAATACCAAAAATATCGACCTTCGGTTCAATACCGAAGTTGATGAAGTATTAGGAGAACAGGTAGTGGAAGGCTTAAGAATGGTGAATAACCAGACCGGCGAAAAAGAGGATATTAAAATTACCGGACTCTTTATTGCAATTGGTCATAAGCCAAACACAGAAATCTTCCAGAAACAATTGGATATGGATAAAACCGGCTATCTAATCACTCAGGGAAAAAGCACAAAGACAAATATTCCAGGAGTTTTCGCCGCAGGAGATGTACAGGATAAAGAATACAGGCAGGCTATTACCGCAGCGGGAACCGGCTGTATGGCGGCTTTAGATGCAGAAAGATATCTTGCGGCAGTAGAAGCTAAAGAAGAGACTGAACAAGAGGTTACTGCAAAATAAATAGATTCTTAAATAGAAGGCGGTCAAAAATACCTTTTTTGACCGCCTCTCTATTTATATAATTACTATCTCAATTGAACGGGTAGGGGGAATCATGTGCGCTGCTGCCTTCCCTAATAGATTTACTGATCCTAATTTGAATATTTGTTCCTTGTCTTCTTTTTAAGGCCGGATAATACCTTCCCGGGTTTGCTCAGTTATAAAAAACAACAATCAGAATTACGGGGGTCAACATTCTTAAGACCAATTTCATAGTTGTTTATACAAGTTGTTTCTTTGAGATCATACCATATTCCAGTACTTCCTTCCAGGAATATTTTTTGTTCCTGATGAATAGTAACCGATTTCTCCAACTTTGCCTGAGGTGGCAATACTAAAGAAAAGACTGTCACCACCAGAATTTCGTACAGGATATTCATGATTCAGGTTTTTAAAAGTCTGCAGTATCGTTTTGCTCTCCCCGGTCCCATTCTTCGGAAACTTTTTCGCTATTGTCCTTTTTAGATGTATCACTTTTGGTTTCCATTTTGTTACTATCGTCTGTATCCCATTCCTCATCTTCAAAATCATCTCCCCAGGGATCGGCCTCTTCTGCAGGACAGTCAAGACATTCAGTACCATCACGGGTAATCAATAGATACTGCTCTTCTTTACCATTGTCCAAAATATCTCCATAAAAATCTGAATTTCTATGGAAGGAATAAGTGTTATCGGCTGCGAAAAGGACACTTCCCACCGGGAGAAACACGGTAACCTCAACTTCCTGGCTGCGGAATTTGTTAAAGGGATCTGTGGACAGCTGTCCTCCAAGGTCGAGCCTTCCCCCTGAGAAATTGGTGGAATATTCAATATTTTCGGCACGTTTCCTGGCCTCTTTGTAGTTTCTTCCTTCAGCTCTTTTGACTATTTCTAGTCGGCCAACAGAATCGCGGGTTGGTTTCACCAGAAGGCGGATATTTTGTGACCAAAGTACTTTTTTGTCCTCAGAATTGTAGGTAAAGTTAAAATCATCATCCCGGTAAGGGGTTGAATTAAAATCAGGATTTCCTTTAATGCTGAGGTAGAGTGTATCATTGGCTTTGACCGGCAAGGTTTCTGTTATGGTAACTTCCCCGTCATAAGCTCTTTCTGAAGCCTGTTTTATTCCGAAGAAAACAAGTCCTAGTACAGAAAGAATCCAAACGGCCAACAAGACCAATTTTGCAGTCCTTCCTATAGAATGCAGCTTTTTAACCAGGATCTTCAACCCAAGGATAAAAAGGAAGAAAAATGGTATGCCTACTGCAAAGAAGGCCAGGGCAGAAATGATCCAGATACTTTGAGCTCCCGGTCCTACGAGGTCGACATAATCTGTCCAGGGAGCGTCAATGATTCCAAAGGTTCCCACGGTAAAAAGACCAATAAATAAACCGATAAGAGTTGTCCCTGCAATCAATAACAGTAGTATCCCAATAAATTTCACGAAGAGGTTAAGGATGAACATTATTGCATCTCCCAAGGCTGTGGCTGCAGAACTTGCCCCGTTCTTAGCTCTATAGCCGTACTTTTCGTAGTCGATGTCTTTCATCTTTCCAGACACGTCATCAAAGCCCTCCCTGATCTTTTTTTCAATGTTACTTATGGTTACAGGTTCCCCACGCATTGCTAGTTTATCGGCAGTCGTTTTGGCTTCAGGAATAAAGATCCAAAGGGCGATATAGATAAGGATGAATCCTCCACCAGAGAAAAAGGTGAGCAGAATCCACAAAATACGCAACCACAGTGCTTCAATACCCAAGTAATGTCCAAGCCCGGAAGAAACTCCTCCTAAAACAGAATGTTCTGAATCCCGGTAGAGTCTTTTTCCTTTTGAACTTGTATAAACAGGTTCATCATCAAAGATTTCTTCATCAAGCATGTAATCTTCGGGTTGTCCCATTACCGCAATGATTTCCTCGACTTCACGAATACTAATCACCTGCCGCTCATTCTGTATCTTTTCAGAAAAAAGTTCGGCAATACGTGCTTCTATGTCTCGAATAATTTCTTCCTGGCCGTGAGTGTTGGTCAGGGAGCGTTTTATCGCTTCAAGATAATGTTGCAACTTGGCATAAGCGTCCTCATCAATATGAAAGAAAACGCCGGCAAGGTTTATATTTACTGTCTTATTCATGATTCTTGTTTTTTTGGGTAGTTACTATGGTCACTGCGGTTTGCAGGTCTTCCCAGGTATGGGTGAGCTCTTTTAGAAATATCTTACCGGTCTCGGTAAGCTGGTAGTATTTTCGTGGAGGTCCACTTGTCGATTCTTCCCAGCGGTAGTTGAGCAAGCCTGCATTTTTAAGGCGGGTAAGCAATGGATAAATCGTTCCTTCTACCACCAGCAATTTCGCACTCTTGAGCGTCTCAAGAATTTCGGCTACATATGCGTCGTTGTCTTCAAGGACCGAAAGAATGCAGTACTCTAAAACACCTTTGCGCATTTGAGCTTTGGTATTTTCAATCTTCATAGCGTTTGATTTTGAGTGTTGTTAAACTGTTCATTTTTTGATTGATTTTTTCCGGTTGATTGGTCCGGAGCGATGAAATTGATGGTTAGTGGATATTTGTAATATTCACCTTCTCCCGCCTTTAGAGTGGCAGAGATAACAGCGTAAATGCTTAATGCGAAAAGACCAAGCAGTAACAAAGCCATAAGAACAGCATAAAGAATAAGAGGCATGGCTTCACCCGAGGTTCCTATATTCCGAAAGTTTTGCTCAAAATAGAAAGGGTCTTGCAGGTCAAGATTAAAACCTATTATAATAACTCCTACTACGGCAAGCATAGCCAGAAAGATAGCGTACAGATAGATGCTAATTTGAAAGTTGAGTGCCTGTTTCCCATGTTCATTCACAAAAGGATCATTCTTCTTCGCTGTCCATAAGATCAAAGGAATAATAAAATTTCCCAGCGGGAAAAAGAACTGGCTAAAGGTAGACAGGTGGATGAGAGCTGCTACTGTTTTGTCCGGTTTTTGAATATTTGTTGTCATTTTGATTGATTTTGATTGGGATTGAATTTTTTTCGTTGTGCTCTTTACTTTAATTATAATTGAAGACAGATGCATTTTTCGCTTTCTGTCCTCTTGCTGTTATACATAATAATCGAATTTGATTGATTGTCTTATACAAATATATATCTTTAGAATGGTATTATGCAAAACAAAGTACTATATTTTTTATGTAAGAATTGAAAGTTTAACAATTCACATGTTCAGAAAAATGAATACTTTTAAGGAAAATCTTTAACAACTATGGCAATTTCCCCTCAAAAACTCAATACTTTTTTAATGTTCAAACTCCCAAGTGCATGGTTTTCAGGAGTAAGGGTGAAAGAACTGTCTCAAGAGAAATGCGTGACCGGAGTTAAGCACAGATGGATCAATCAAAATCCTTTTAATTCCCTTTATTTCGCTGTGCAGGCTATGGCTGCCGAATTGAGTACAGGCGCCCTGGTGATGCAGAGCATCCAAAAAAGCAGAAAAAAGGTATCTATGTTGGTGGCACAGAATAAATCAACGTTCCTGAAAAAAGCCACCGGGAAAATCGTTTTTTCCAGTGAAGACGGCGCTAAAGCAACAGCTGCGATAGAAAAAACGATTGCAACAGGGGAAGGTGAAACCTTCTGGATGAAGTCGATAGGAGTAAATGAGAAAGGAGTGGAAGTGGCTGTTTTTGAATTTGAGTGGACGGTGAAAGTAAAAAATTCAGCAGCGAATTGAGGCTATTTCAAGCTTGAACAGAACAATAACCAAAAAAATAATATTATGAATTCACACGAGATAGACTACGAAGTTTTTGGTGAGGAAATGCAGTACGTCGAGCTGGAGCTCGATCCGCAGGAAGCGGTAATTGCCGAAGCCGGCAATTTCATGATGATGGACAACGGCATAAAAATGGACACTATTTTTGGAGATGGTTCTAAACAAAATGAAGGATTTTTAGGAAAAGTTTTAGGCGCCGGTAAGCGACTGCTCACTGGTGAAAGCCTCTTTATGACCATTTTTTCCAACGAGGTACAGGGCAAAAAGAAGATTAGTTTTGCTTCGCCTTATCCGGGAAAGGTCATTCCAATTGATCTTACCGATTTTGGCGGGAAGTTCATTTGTCAAAAAGATGCGTTTCTTTGTGCAGCTAAAGGAGTGTCAATAGGAGTAGAATTTAGTAAAAGACTTGGACGCGGATTTTTTGGTGGGGAAGGATTTATTATGCAACGCCTGGAAGGTGATGGAATGGCCTTTGTGCATTCCGGCGGTACTACAGCAAAAAAAGTGCTTGGTCCGGGAGAAAAGCTAAAGGTAGATACCGGTTGTATCGTTGGCTTTTCTAAAGAAATAGACTATGATATTGAATTCATAGGAGGCATTAAAAACAGCCTGTTTGGAGGGGAAGGATTGTTCTATGCTACGCTCACCGGGCCCGGTACAGTGTTTATCCAGTCTTTACCGTTTAGTAGGCTGGCCGGCCGTATTTTGGCAGCGGCACCACAAGGCGGAGGTAAGGATAAAGGAGAAGGTAGCATCCTGGGAGGACTGGGAGATATAGTAAGTGGAGACAACCGTTTTTAACAGTTAAATCTTGTTTATCTTCTTTCCTTAAAAGAGAATATTTATTATCTTTATAGGGTTATCGAAAACGATTGCGCCTATAGAGTGAAATCTCTACCAAATCTAAACAGGTTACTATTAATCATTATGAATTATGGCAAGAGCGATGTTTGAGTACACCAAGACAGTGCTTGTTAAAGTAAGTTTTGATGTTACGCTTTTCTGCAAAGAAGTGAAAAAAGCACTTCAAAGATTGTTGCCTTATGAGATCGAAGAACTTAGAGTTTACATTGCTACTTTGATCAGGCAGAATCCAGAATTAAATCAGTGTCTAATTTATCTTAATCCTTAAAAAAAAAAGCGGCTTTCAAGCCGCTTTTTTCTTATTGGTTTAGTTCTTCTTCTGAGGAAGCGGACTTACTATTTTTACATTCTGAAAGGCGATTGCACCTTTTACTACCCCGGCAATGGTCTTTTGCAGTGCTTCTATGATTTGCATCTTGAGTTCACTTTTATTATAAATAAGGCTTACCTCTCTGGCCGGACTTGGTTCAGCAAACATTCGCAGATTCGGCTTTTCTGAATCTTTAATGTCCAGCATATGCAGATAAGGAAGTAAGGTCATTCCCAATCCTTCGTTAGCGAGTTTTATCATGGTTTCAAAACTACCGCTTTCCAGCTGGAAGTGATCATCGGAAGAATTTTTTGTAGACTTACAGATATTTAATACACCATCCTTGAAGCAGTGGCCGTCTTCGAGGAGAAGAATATCATTAGGATCAAGATCATCGGGTGTTATCTCTTTTCGCGAATTCAACCTGTGCCCCGGCGGAATATATCCAACGAAAGGTTCATAGTAAAGTACCTGTTCCTTAATATCATCTAATTTAAGAGGGGTTGCAGCTATGGCGGCATCTAAATGCCCGTCCTGTAACTTTTCAATAATAGCCTGCGTATGTAGCTCCTCTATCTTGAGCTTTACCTTTGGATACTTGTTAATGAAATTGTTGAGGAACATTGGTAGTAGGGTGGGCATGATGGTTGGTATAACGCCTAATCTAAATAAGCCGCCTACAAATCCCTTTTGCTGGTCAACTATATCCTGAATTCTGTCGCTTTCATTGACAATATTGCGTGCCTGCTCGACAATTTTTTTTCCGGTTTCGGTAAGCTCTATAGGTTTTTTGGACCGATCAAAGATGAGAATATCAAGTTCATCTTCCAGCTTTTGGATCTGCATACTTAGCGTAGGCTGAGTTACAAATACCTTTTGAGCTGCTTTTGTGAAGTTTTGATGTTCGGCAACCGCCAAAACGTAGTGCAATTGAGTAATTGTCATAATAGGCTTTCAAGTTGAAAACAAAGGTATTTATTTTTTCTATGGGAAAAACAAAAAAATACCTTTCTGTCTATAAAGGATTTTTTTAATCGGGAGACCTATAAGACAAAAATAAAAGAGCCGGAATTTCTTCCGGCTCAAAAATGAATTTTTCTATTGGTCTTTAATTTACGCTAATAATGTTGTTAAAGGTTGCACTCGGCCGCATGGCTTTTGTTACTTTCTCTTCTTCAGGTTTGTAATAGCCCCCAATATCTATAGAGGCGCCCTGGGCTTGAATAAGCTCCTGAAGGATCTTATCTTCATTTTCCTTGAGTTTCTTTGCGATTTCACTGAAATGAGCCTTAAGTTCCTGGTCTTCATTCTGCTCTGCTAGTGCTTCTGCCCAGTAAAGCGCGAGGTAATAATGGCTGCCACGGTTGTCGAGCTCATTCACTTTTCTCGAAGGCGATTTATCTTTTTCGAGAAATTCTTCGGTAGCTTTATCTAAAGCTTCAGAAAGAATAATGGCCTTTTTGTTGCCGTATTTTTCTCCCAGATGCTCAAGTGATACTGCAAGGGCCAGAAATTCACCTAAAGAATCCCATCTAAGATGACCTTCTTCTACAAATTGTTGCACGTGCTTTGGAGCAGAACCTCCGGCACCCGTTTCGAATAAACCTCCGCCTTTCATAAGGGGCACTATTGAAAGCATTTTTGCACTGGTACCCACTTCAAGAATAGGGAAGAGGTCTGTAAGGTAATCTCGCAGGACATTTCCTGTTACCGAGATAGTATCTTTCCCTTCCTTCATTCGTTCAAGAGTGAATTGGGTAGCCTCTTCGGGAGACATAATGCGAATGTCAAGCCCTGTAGTGTCTTCCTTAGGCAGATATTGATTCACCTTTTTAATTAATTCCGCGTCATGTGCACGATTCTTATCCAACCAAAAAACTGCAGGAGAACCGGTTGCTTTTGCCCTTTTTACGGCCAGTTTGATCCAGTCCTGAACAGGAGCATCTTTTACCTGTCCCATTCTCCAAATGTCTCCTTTTTCTACGGAATGTTCTATCAATACAACACCTTCTGAAGAAACCACTTGCATTTTGCCGTCTTCCGTAACCTCGAAAGTCTTATCGTGAGAACCATATTCTTCAGCTTTTTGAGCCATTAAACCCACATTGGGAACAGTTCCCATAGTGGTTGGATCAAAAGCCCCGTGTTTTTTACTAAATTCTATTGTAGTTTGATAAACTCCGGCATAGCTACTGTCTGGAATAACTGCTTTAGTGTCCTGAGTCTTACCGGCAGCATTCCACATTTTTCCGGAGGTTCTTATCATTGCAGGCATGGAAGCATCAATGATCACATCACTTGGCACGTGTAGATTGGTAATTCCCTTATCTGAATTTACCATTGCCAGTTCGGGTCCATCTTTAAGGTCGGCCTGGATTGCATTTTCAATTTCAGTGCGTTTTTCAGCAGGAAGATCCTTAATGGCGCTAAGAATATCTCCGAGTCCGCTGTTTGCATTTGCTCCAACTTTATCGAGATCTGCAGCGTATTTATCAAAAACGTCTTTAAAGAAGGCTTTTACCACGTGACCAAAGATAATAGGGTCAGATACCTTCATCATAGTGGCTTTAAGGTGAACTGAGAAAAGAACTCCTTTTTCCTTAGCATCTTTTATTTGTTCCTCAAGAAATTCAAGCAAGGCTTTTTTGCTCAAGAAAGTTCCATCGATCACTTCTCCCTCCAAAAGGTGAAGCCCTTCTTTGAGAACTTTAGTTTCCCCGGACTTTGAGACCAACTGTATCTTAACATCTGTCGCTTTTGCAAGGGTTACAGATTTTTCGTTAGCATAGAAATCACCTTTTCCCATGGTTGCCACGTGAGTTTTGGAATTTTGATCCCATTCTCCCATGGAGTGTGGATGTTTTTTGGCATAGTTCTTCACTGCACGCGGAGCCCTACGGTCTGAGTTTCCTTCCCGAAGTATAGGATTGACCGCGCTGCCCTTTACTTTATCATATTTTGCCTTTACCGCCTTTTCCTGGTTTGTAGCAGGCTCATCGGGATAATCGGGAAGCTCATAACCTTTTTGCTGTAATTCTTTAATAGCTGCTTTAAGCTGCGGAACGGAAGCACTAATATTAGGAAGTTTTATGATATTAGCCTCAGGTTTTTGGGCGAGTTCCCCCAGTTCGGCCAGGTCATCAGAGACTTTTTGGTCAGCAGAGAGTTTTTCCGGAAATTGTGAAAGTATTCTTCCAGCAAGGGAGATGTCTTTTGTTTCCAGATCAACATTTGCCGGTTTTGTAAATGCTTGTACAATGGGTAAAAAAGAATAGGTTGCAAGGGCTGGAGCCTCATCAGTCTTGGTATAGATGATCTGTGTTTTCTGTGTCATAAGGGTATTTATTTATTTTTTGCGAATGCTTCGTGCAATTTAGCATTTTTAATGCTTATTTCATAGCTAACTCAAGGACACTGTAGGATTACAGGGGCTAGGAATAAAAAAAAGCCATTTCACTATAGCTCTATAATGAAATGGCTTCTAATGAAATAACTTGTGTTGCTGAATTTTTACGTTCCTCGTTAAGATTTTTCATCATCTCAAAAGCAAGTAAGTTATTTCATCATGAACAATTCACATTTCCCAAAAGAGTGTTTGTAAATCGTTCAAAAAGGATTTTTTCGATTTAAGAATCAAACCTTATGCATAACATAGTGGTTTCCAAAACGAAAAAATCAGTATGTAAAGAACTTTGTTCTGCAGGACCTCAAAAGAAGAATTCCTTGCGACATCCTATACCTTTCAAAATCCATAATTAAAGATACGAACTCAAATTATTAAATGCAACTTTTTGATCCTCAAAAAGTTGTGAAAAAAGTACTAAAAATTTTAAATAAAAAAAAGCCTCACATTGTGAGGCTTTTAAGAGAATATCTGGTAAGAGATTATCTTCTTCTTTCTTTAATACGGGCTTTTTTACCGGTAAGCTCTCTAAAGTAGTAGATTCTTGCTCTACGCACTTTACCGCGTTTGTTGATTTCAATCTTCTGAAGTGCAGGAAGGTTCAATGGGAAAATTCTTTCAACTCCAACTGTTCCGCTCATCTTACGGATAGTGAAGGTTTGAGAAGCTCCTGTTCCTCTCTTCTGGATAACAACTCCACGGAAGAACTGTACACGGGTTTTTGCACCCTCTGTAATTTCATAGTACACAGTAATAGTGTCTCCGGCTGAAAATTCAGGAAAATCTTTTGTAGTGACAAACTCGTCCTGTACAAACTTAATTAAGGATTCCATGTTCAAAATGGTTTAAAGGTAAAGTCTAAAGCAACATTTACGGTTTTCGCCAGAGGTTGGTTTAGAAACGTGTGCAAAAGTATAAAAAATATTGAATGTTGGAAGCGGTAAATGTAAAATTATTTTTCCTCATCCTCCAACAGGTCGGGACGCAGCATTTTAGTTCTGTCATATGCCTTTTGCTCCCGCCATTCCTCGATCTTTGGGAAGTTGCCCGAGGTGAGAATGTCGGGTACTTTCCAGCCTTTATACTCGGCCGGGCGGGTATAGATTGGCGGAGCCAGAAGATTATCCTGGAAAGAATCGGTTAAGGCAGAGGTTTCGTTCCCTAAAACTCCCGGTAGTAATCTTATTACTGAATCACAAAGAACAGCCGCGCCCAATTCCCCTCCGGAAAGCACGTAATCTCCAACAGAAATTTCGCGGGTTATAAAATGTTCGCGTACCCGATGATCTACTCCTTTATAGTGCCCACATAAAATTATTATGTTTTCCTTGAGAGAGAGCTGATTGGCAATTCCCTGCTTTAGCTGCTCACCGTCGGGTGTCATATAGATCACCTCCTCATAATCTCTTTTGGCTTTAAGTGCGCTAATGCATTTATCAATAGGTTCAATCATCATGACCATCCCGGCCCCGCCACCAAACTGGTAATCATCTACCTGTTTATAGCTATCGGTGACGTAATCCCTAAGGTTATGAAGGTGGATCTCCACCAGGCCTTTTTCAATTGCTCTCTTTAGAATAGAGGCTTCAAAAGGACTCTTAAGAATCTCTGGAACAACGGTAATAATATCAATGCGCATATGGAATATCTAAGAAGTGCAAAAATATAAAAAAGGTCCTTATTAGGACCCTTAGATAAATTGGCTACTTTGCCATCTTCATTTGTTTGTTCTTCTCATCCTGTAGTAAACGTCCTAGACGCTGTTCTTTTTCGAGAGATTTGGCACGGTAGACTTCAAATTCTTTTTCGACCTCTTCCAGATTCTTTCTAGCTTCCTGGGTGTGGACGTGACTCTTTTTAAATTTGAAGATAAATAATATCAGCCCAAGTACCAGTGCAGCCACAATTCCCCACATCATAGATTTATAAGAGGCTTTGCTAAAAGGCATTCCGAGAAAAGCTATAGAATCTTTGTCTGCGGTGACTTCCTTTAACTGGTTTTCCAGAGATTCTACATGTGCATTTAATTTTGCAACATTCTCCTTTTGTGAAAGAGCAGCTTTGTTAGCCGCTGAAATCTCTTCCTTAAGTTCTGAAATCCTGTTGGAGGTAAGCTGCTGCAGCTTTAAAAGTTCATCTGAATCAACAACTTTATAACCCTTAAAGTTGTTTGAACTGGTAATAAGTTCAGAAAATTTTTCGTCAATAGTAGTTTCTGAGGAGGTTTGGGCAAAACTTGTAGCGGCTAGACACAACAATAGAATTGAGGAGCATAGTATTTTTTTCATAGTAATTATTTCTTTTTTCATTAGCAGAACGAGCACAGGCAGTTGTTATTGCCACCTGTTTTTACTTTTTTCTAACATAACTTCCTGTTATTCTGCATGCGTTCGATTTCCGGCTGCAAAACTACTAATAAAAAATCCCGCTTATGAAGAGGTTCAAAAATTTATTTTTTAAGACCTTTTTCTGGGGAATAAAAAGAAAAACCCGCCTATAAAAGAACGGGTTTTTCTCCTCAACAATTAAAAATTCCACTAATAGTAGGTGAATCTTCTCACTTTTGCAATGTACTTCGCGAGCCGAATCACCTGATGGCTATACCCATACTCATTGTCATACCACACGTACAGCACTATGTTTTTTCCATCTTTGGTGGCTATGGTGGCCTTACTATCAAAAATAGAAGGTTGTGAAGAACCAACTATATCGGTCGAAACAAGTTCGTTGTCAAGAGAATATTTAATCTGCTCGACAAGATCACCTTCTAAGGCATACTTCTTTAAAATTTCGTTTACTCCTTCTATAGAAGTAGCAGATTCCACTTCAAGATTAAGAATAGCGAGAGAACCATTAGGTACGGG
>JBAVJE010000422.1:0-2750 GCA_049687615.1 Salinimicrobium sp.
CAACTGTGTTTTCAATGATCTTTCCCCCTTTGAGGCGCAGCACATGTCCTGTCTTTTGTGCCAGTTCCACGTCGTGGGTTACGATGATGAGGGTGGTGCCTGCTTCCCTGTTCAATTGAAAAAGCAGGTTTTCCACTTTTTCTCCTGTTTCGGCATCGAGATTTCCTGTAGGTTCGTCTGCAAATAACACCTGCGGTTTATTCGAAAAAGCACGGGCCAGCGCTACCCTTTGTTGTTCTCCTCCCGATAATTGTGAGGGATAATGGTTCAGCCTGTCACCCAGGCCTACCTTTTCCAACAGCTCCCTGCTTTGTTTCTCGGCATCTTTGCCTTTTTGAAGTTCCAGGGGAACGGCGACATTTTCCAGGGCGGTTAAAGTAGGAAGCAGTTGAAAATCCTGAAACACAAAACCAACCTTCTTATTTCTCAGGATAGCCCTTTTGTCTTCTGACAGTAAAGCCAGTTCCTCCCCGCAAAGCAGGATAGAACCCTCATTTGGGCTATCCAGGCCCGCACAAAGGCCAAGCAAGGTGGTTTTTCCACTACCGGAAGGGCCTACAATGGCAAAAGTTTCCTTTTCTTCCACACTAAAGGAGATGTCCTCCAGTACGGTAAGTTTCTTTGATCCGCTGGTGTAGGTTCTTTTTAGGTTACTTACCTTTAATATCTTTGTCATCTCTTTGAATTCCTAAAAGGGAAAATAAGCAATTGATTTTTAATCCCACTAAAGCCTATGAAATCCTTCTACAAAATATTTTGGTTGGTCTCTGTTTTTTTACTGATCTCCTGTGGGGATAACTCCGCAAAAAAAGAAACCGAAACCTTGGAACCAGGTACAGTTGAGGAATCTGTAAAGAAAGATAATAAAAAGGTCATCCTTTTCTTTGGGAATAGCCTGACGGCAGGAATGGGTCTGGACCAGAACGAAGGTTTTCCGGCGGTCATACAGGAAAAAATTGATTCCCTCGGGATGGAATACATAGTAGTCAATGCGGGCCTTAGCGGCGAGACCACTGCCAGCGGTAGTAACAGGGTCGATTGGGTGCTGAACCAGGAGGTAGATATTTTTGTATTGGAATTAGGCGCTAATGACGGGCTAAGAGGTATTCCTCTCGAAGAGACAAGAAAGAACCTTCAAAAGATTATTGACGTCGTACGGGAGAAAAATCCTGATGTTAAGATTGTTCTGGCGGGGATGCAGATCCCGCCAAACCTGGGCCCGGAGTATACTTCAGATTTTAAGAGAATATTTCCCGAGCTGGTTGAGAAGAATAATATCGAATTCATTCCTTTTCTTCTGGAAGGAGTAGCGGGAAGACCTGAACTAAATCAGGAAGACGGCATTCATCCCACTGCAGAAGGACAGGAAATTGTCGCTAAGAATGTTTGGGAAGTGCTTAAGCCTATATTGTAGATCCTTACAGGTTCTAAATCATAACGTGTTATTTCAGCTATAGCACATCGGCATTGTGAAAAAAGATTCTAAAAGAGGCTCCTTCCCCAGGTTTACTATCGACTTTAATGGGCGCATCGTGTTCCTCAAGAATATTTTTTACAGAACTCATACCCACTCCCATTCCTGTAGACTTGTTGCTGTAGAAGGCTTCGAAGAGGCGGTCGATTTGTTCCGGGTCCATTCCGTGACCGTTATCTGAGATCCTAAGCACAAAATCGGTCGCATTTTTCGTGATCTCTACTTCCACCACACCTTCTCCCGGAGAAGTAGCTTCGCTGGCATTGACAATAATATTGAGCAGGGCAATCTCCAATTTTTCCTTGTCGGCAAGAATAGGATAAGGTCCCTGGTAATTTCGTAGTACCTTAATACCGGCGAGATAAATTCGGTCTGAGGCCTTTAAAAGCGTCGCATCCACGATTTCAGCAAGATCGTGTTTTTCTAAAACCGAAGGGGTGTAATGGGATGCGTTAAGAAGGTTGCTGATGAGGTTGTTCAGGATTTTGGTACTTCTTGTTAAAATATTGAAATAGGTTTTGAACTCCTCAGATTGCGAAGGATCTAATTTTTTATTTAGCACTTCGCTAACCATCCCAATACTGGCCAGCGGGTTGCGCAATTCATGAGCAAGGGTTCGGGCAACCTCTCCCTGTATAGACAATTTTTCGGCTTTTAGCAGCGCTTTTTGAGTTGATTTTTTATCGGTAATGTTCCTTACCAGCAGTACATACTCTTCTACCCAATGAGGATTTTTACGTTTAAATATTTTTCCGCGAACGCTAAACCATTCCCATTTCACGCCCTGGAGTTTCAGGCGTACTTCAATGTCCTTAATATCATCTAAGTCGCTTTTTAACAAAGATTTATGCAGGTCCATGACCTTTTCCCTATCCCGTGGATGAACAAAAGGCAAGATACCTGCTAGGGGCATTCCCTGTATTTTTTCCCGTGTCATTCCCGCTTCGGGTAGAATGTCTTTGTTGATATACCGTACCTGCTGATCGTTAAGATTAATAATAAGAATTACCTCGGGGGTTGTTCTTACCAGTTCCCGCTTGAATCGTAAGGTTTCCTTAAGTTCTTCGGCTGCTGCCTTACGTTTGGTAATATTTTCTATAGAAGTGATGAGCAGGTCGCCCTGAGCCCTGGCGGTAACCCTAAACCATTCCTTAGGAAAGCCCTTGTCCACAAATATCTCACGGTCATAGGGTATGCCGGTCTTTATTACCTCTTTATAGGCGTCAAAAATGCCTATTTTCGTACCATATTTGGAATGCTCGGTGTATTTTCCGCC
>JBAVJE010000423.1:0-9312 GCA_049687615.1 Salinimicrobium sp.
TCTTCAAAGAAGTGATGTTCATCTTTGACAAAATCGAGTTCAGATTTCCATTGGAGTGATGAAAAATGCATTTCATCTGGAGACTTCCACTCAATGTATCGGTAATTATGGGCCATTTTTTCCATAGCTATAAATTTTTTTAATGTTCCTTACTGCTTTTTCTAAGGAGATGACCGGTATGGGAATAGACCTGAAGTTTGAAATCTCTAAACCTTTGGGTGAAATTTATAATTCTTTGACCCAGTTTTAGATATTGCTCGTGGTAAAAAACTTCACAACCTATATCTTCACATTCCAACATACCCTCAATGTCATACCTGTGGTTGTGGACCTCCCTTGAGAGTTCCCTGTTTTCACTTTTTAAGTCTTCAAGTTCATCACTAAGGAGGCGGAGCCTTTCATAGAGGTTAAGCACATTTTTTTTAAAGATGTCTCCGGTTAAGAAGAGGTTGAAAAAGTTGATCTCCTCAGCCGCGTACGACATGTCTTCACCCCATTCCTGATTTTCCTCTAAAAGTTCCGCGATCTCTTTCTCATTTGCTGAAAACTTTTTTGTAGATGATCTAGACATAAAGCATTGTTTTTGAGTATTTAAGATACTCATTTTTGAAGGATAAAAGAAATGATAGAAGACAATTATATTAAATAAATAAGTTCCAAAAGTGTCATTTTTTAAGCAGGTTAAAACCCTGAAACTTAACCAAAAAAGCGAGAGAAAATATTTTTTGAGCCCTTTGTATTTTGGTTCAGAAAATGATTTACATTTGCCGCCTCAAACAATTAAATATTTGAAGGAAATGAAAAAATTCTTTTTGAATTTTGCTATTATCGCATTAGTGTTAACTTTTACTTCTTGTAAAGAAACTCCTGCTGAAGCTACTGAAGATGCTCCACTAGAAGCTGTAGAAACTCCTGCAGAAAATACTATTGAGGCAGTTGAGACACCTGTAGAGGAAGTTGTTGACACAACCGGTAATGATGGTAATATGGTAGAAGACAATACCAATACTACGTCTGTAGAATAATTTCTGCAATACAAAAAAATGAAGATCCGTGGCATAAACCACGGATTTTTGTTTTTAAAGCATGATCTCCACCGTTTCCTGTAAATGAGGTAGCTGTACGTGCCAACCGAATGTATCCTTTATTTTTACCCTAAATACGTCGCTTGCAGTCTTCTCACCATGGACTAAAAAGACAGTTTCAGGAATATTTTTAATTTCACTTACCCAGGAGAGCAGCCCCTGTTGATCTGCATGTGCCGAAAGACTGCTTATGTTCTTTATTTTGGCCTTTACCTGATAATATTTCCCAAAAATCTTGATTTCCGAGGCTCCTTCCAGCAATTGCCTGCCGCGTGTACCTTCGGCCTGGTAACCCGCAAGCAATACAGTGGTTTCAGGCTTATTCAGGTAATATCTTAAATAGGTGAGGACTCTGCCTCCCGACACCATGCCGCTACCGGCAATAACTACTTTAGGACGATGGTCATCTATGGTTTTCCAGGTTTCCTTATAAGAAGTAATAATATTAAAAAATTTCTTGAGGGCTCGCATCTCGTGTAAAGGAATCTTATGCCAGGAGGGAAAGCGTTCAAATACTTCAAGCACCTCATTTCCCATAGGACTGTCCAGGAAAATAGGTATATGTGGTATTTTGTTTTGATCATACAACTTCCAAAGCTGGTACATCAAAGTTTGCAGGCGTTCTACTGCAAAACTCGGTATGATTAAGGTACCCTGATTTTCCAGAGTTTGATTAATGGCTTCTGAAAAAATTTGATCCAAATCTTCCTTGGGATGTAAACGGTTGCCATAGGTACTTTCCATCACGAGATAATCTGCCCACTCAGGTTTTGCCGGAGCTTCGAGCAGAGAATCTTCTTCCCTTCCAATATCTCCTGAAAATACTAAAATCTTTCCGAAGATATCCAATTCAATAAAACAGGCTCCCAGGATGTGGCCGTTCCTTCGGTATCTAAACTTGACATGATCTGAAACGGAGTACCACTGGTCGGTTTCCCGGCTTTGGAAAAGTTGCATCGTTTTTTCAGCATCCTCTATAGTGTAGAGAGGTAACGCAGGCTCATGTATTGAGCTGCCTTCTTCATTGGCCCTCTCGGCATCCTCTTCCTGGATTTTGGCACTATCAGAAATGATAATGCCTGCAATGGCCAAAGTAGGAGCAGTACCTATGACAGGTCCTTTAAAACCTTGCATAACCAGTCGCGGTAAATAACCGGTATGGTCCAGGTGGCCGTGAGTGAGCAGAACCATATCAATTTTTTCGGGTGCAAAAGGTAGCTGCGCCCAATTGAGTTCCCGTAATTCCTTTAGTCCCTGAAAGAGTCCGCAGTCGATTAAAATATTATTCTCCGGAGTTTCCAGTAGAAATTTGGAACCCGTTACTGTACCGGCAGCTCCAAAAAAATGAAGTTTAAGTGTCTTATTCATTTTCCTTTCTTTTACTGCTTCCCAGCTGAAGCATTTCGTTAAGTATTTTTTGTTTTCTTTTATCCGAAATTTCCAGTTGATCGAGGTAAAATTTATCTCTGATGATATCCCGGCATAAAACGATGTCCCGGTTGAGCAGGAACTGTTTTTCCCTTTTGGACAACAGGAGGGAAACTGTAATTGGATATAAACCTGACTGGTCTAGAATATCTTTTAGGCCGTGTCCCTTAGGAGTATCCCAGCTTAACATGTTTAGGCCTACACATTTTGCATATGCCAACGCATTAGAAGTGAAACGGGTATTGGTGACGATCCAGATTTCGTTGTTGAATTTGTTGTTCTTCCCCTGCAACTCCTGAATATCCCTGAACCGGGAATTAATATAAAGCGGCACCTTTACATTGCATTTTCTTCCGGGTTCTGAGTGGAACTTACATTCGATGAGTATTTTTTGGTGTGTTTTAATGGCGACCACATCTATTTCATGAGTGACGCATTTGCCCTGTAAGATTTTACTAACTTCAACTTGATAGCCCAGATGTTCATAGACGGCAGCTACAAATCTTTCAAACGGAAATCCGGTAGGACCAAGCTCATAAATAGCTTTTTTGAGCTTGTACCGTGATGCCTGCAACTGATTTTTTTTCTGTAATAATTCGAAGGCCCTTTTGAAGATTTTTTTGGTGCTCATACCGGGATAGATCTCGGCTGAAATTGTATTCAAGATATCGCGTATGGTTTCCTCACCGGCTCCCGATTTTCTCAGGGATCTTGTAATTTTTACAGGTGAAAAATCAGCCTTTTCACCTGATGCTGTGGTTACTTGTATTTCCCTGTCTCTCATTGTACATCTATTCAGGTTGATGGAGCACCAGTACCGGTACCTTGGAATAATGTGCTAAATTCTGGTAAAGTGGATTCAACATGAGATTCTCAAGCAGGCTGTGTTTTTTATTGATGAAGGCGATCATTCCACTTCCACGACTTTCGGTAAAGGAGTAGATTCCTAAGGGAACACTCAAAAATTCAAGCTTGTGAAAAGAATGCTCTACAGTTCTTAGTTTCTCTTTAAGTCTTTTTTTGTTTTCTTTCTGCTTTTGGCTCAGTCCACCTTCTTCAGCAATATGCAGTACTCTTACAGGAGCCTTTTCCTTTATTGATAGTTGCAACAGGAATTGCACGTCTTGGGGCGCCAGTTCTATCTTAAAACTATTAGCCAGCACGATTTCACTAACCTTTTCCCTGGTAATATGCGCCGGAACAGCAAGAATCGGACATCTGGAAATTTCCTCCATCAAGGCACGCGTATTGCTGCCATACACAATCTCGTCAGATCCTGTATTTCCATGAGTGCCAATCACAATGAGCTCGGGCAAAAGGACCGGAAGTTGTTCTTTAACGGCAGAGATGAGTTTATTATTCAAAGAGACAGTTTCAAAGCTGTGAAACCGGGTATCTGTTTCCTGTTTTAGCTCTTCCACCAGTTGGTGGAGCCTTTTTTCAGATTCTGTTTTTGCCTTCTCCAAATCGGGTTTGGAAGGAATAGGGGTAAGCATGCTGTCTTCTTCGTATTCGTTAACCTTGTAAGCATGTAAAAGCGTAAACGAGCACTCCTGTTCCCGGTAAAGCTGAAGTGCATAAGAAATTGCATTTCTTGAATTTCCCGAAAAATCTGTAGGCAAAAGGAGCTTTCTCATCTTATTCTTTTTTACCTGCCGGAATGACTAGAAAAGGAACTTTTACATGAAAACCGATTTCGTTTACAATCGGCCTGAACAAAAGATTTTCAAAAAAAGAATGTTTGTTGTTGATCAACGCGAGCAGATCAATCTTATTCTGTTCTTGAAAGTCATAGATGGCCTGAGGCACGCTTTTATCAGATACACTGTAAAATTGATGATGAAGATCTTTAAAATTTCTTTTAATTGTGTTTTTGGTTTTTGCCTGTTCTTCGGTAAGTTCAACTCCCAGATAGACGTGCATGAAATGTATAACGGAATCATTATCCTGAACGATCTCCTTTAGAACCGGAAGTAATTTTGTCACTTTTGACTCATAATCTGTAGGAAAAAGAATGTTTTTAGGGGCTATATATTCGTAATGTGCGGGTACGGCCAATAAAGGACATTTTGCTTTTTTGATGGCATGAACCGTATGACTTCCAAAAAGGATCTCTTCGGCTCCCGTAGCCCCCTTTGTGCCCATCACGATTAAATCGATCTCTCTTTCCTTTACGAGTTCCTTGATCTCATCACTTAGCAGGTTAAAAGAAGAAATTTTCTCGAAAACGTGCTTTTCATTTGGGAAATTCCGTTTTACCCGCCTCATAACCCGTTCCAGACCTTTGTTGGAATTATTCCTGTAGATCTCGGTCAAAGTAGGTTGTGTTGCACTATAAATTAGATATTCATTGTCATAAAGGATAGGAGTGTAGGTATTCAGAAGAAAAAACCTGCACTCTTTCGCCCTAAAAAGCTGTACCGCGTATTTTACGGCGTTATAGG
Organism: Salinimicrobium sp.; assembly: GCA_049687615.1. Classification (GTDB taxonomy): domain Bacteria; phylum Bacteroidota; class Bacteroidia; order Flavobacteriales; family Flavobacteriaceae; genus Salinimicrobium. The sequence goes on from JBAVJE010000423.1 coordinate 4,958, forward strand.
CATTTTCAGAAAAATCTGTGGGTAGTAGAATATTTTTCATGGCCTGTTATTTTATATAAAAAGGTTAGTTGCGGTGAAAATTCTGAAGTACCAAAAAGGGGATTTTAGGATGCAGTCCAATTTCATCAAGGGTCGACCTATACAGAATATTTTCCAGGTAACTGTGACGTGAATTTACGAGAACAAGCAGGTCTATTTCTTCCCGGTCAATGTATTCCAAAATAATTTTTGTCTTGTCCACTTGCTTTTCATGATGAAATTCTGTTTTAACGTCGTAAAGCTGCTCTTCAATAGCCGCCTTGTTGTCTTTTTGACGAAAGCTGTCCAAGGGGAATTTTGAAACGTAAAGCAAATCTACCTGTGAACAAAAAGCTCTCGCCATATCTCCTACAAGTTTTAATTCCCGTCTTTGATATGGGAGCATAAAATTGGAAGGAAAAAGGATTTCCTTCATGTCAGAGAACTTGTAATTCTCTGGAATACTAAGTACCGGGCACTGGACGTATTTGATGATCTGCAGCGTATTACTTCCAAAGGTCATTTTTCGATCATTGGTATTTCCCCGGGTCGCGGTAACGATAATGTCGGCATTCTCCCGCTCCACAAGGTCATTGACTTCATCGATGAGAAGGCCAAATGCGGCTACCGTTTGGAAATTGTGTCGCGGATTAGGAAAGAGTTCCAGAATCTCGTTTTTTACTCTCTCGAGCTCCCCTATGGTTTTTTTTCGGGAGACCTCCTTGAACTCATTAAGAAAATCCTGGGTAAGCATACCTTCGGTGTTATAAACGGCATCTGCGTAAGCATGAAGCAGGTAAAATTCACTTTTTTCATACTTAAAGAGCTCCGCGGCAAATTTCAACGCATTGAAGGCATTTTCTGAAAAATCTGTAGGAATTATTATTTTTCTCATGTTGCAGAATTTACATCTAAATTTAGGTGAAAATACTGCCGAAAACAATGATCATTATCATTTTGCTTATCAGGGAGTTAAATCAATAAAAAAGGGGTGATTTTACTCACCCCTTTTTATCAGGAAACTTTTATGCTTTTTTGTTTTTTTTGCTGAGTTTCGTTTTTTTTGTGAAGGGTAAGTTTTAAAACTCCGTCATTGTATTTTGCTTCGACATCTTTGTCCTCATCTATACTTTCAGGGAGTCTGACAGATCTTGTAAAGGAATTATAACTAAATTCTTTCCTATAGTATCCTTCTTTTTTTTCTTCCTCTTTATTTTCTTTTTCTGCTGAAATGGTAAGAATTCCATCGTCTAGAGTAATATGAAAATCATCTTTTTTAAGCCCCGGTGCAGCTAATTCAATTTGGATATCTTTTTTGGAATCCTGGACGTTCATGGCAGGAGTAAGATCTAAATCACCTTGTTGATCGCCAATTAACCTGTTTAACATCCCCCACCGTGGGATCATGAAATCTGAAAAGAAAGGATCGTTCACAAAAGAATTACTCATGGCAGGACTTTGTCTTTTGCTGTTGGATTTTACGAGTGACATAATTTTTATGTTTTTTAGTTATACAACAATCATTATTTAACCCCTTGAAGTTATAGAGGAAGAGGGGAATTTTAACTGATAAATATCAGATAATCAGGATTTAAGACATTTTTAACCTTGCCTAAATTGGCCAGGAATACTAAAAAAATAAGTTACAGAAAGTTAGGTGAAGCAGTTAGCTTAGATGTGACAAGAACAGTTTCACTGGTAGATTCAAATTCTATGCAGTTTTTGTCAAAGCATTTGAAAACAGAAATCAACATGAGAACCAATCCTATAAAAAAGATTAAAAAGAAGATCAATCCTGCTTTGAAAAACCTGTACATGACGAGAATTATTAGTCAAAAAACCAGACGAAAAAGAACAGGAAACACAGGTTTCCTGTTCCTCTCAGAAGACAAAAGTACGTGTAGTCATGAAATTAAAATACCTATTGTATAATCACTGTCTGACGTCACTTGCCTTTCAATCTTCTTGATCTGATTTTTGATCCTATGTCGTCTTCAAAAATGCAGATATTTCCATTTGGTTAAACTCTGTTTCAAAAAGTTTATGTAACTAATATAAAGCTATTTAGTTGTAAAAAGGATGATATTTGTCATCCAAATTAGTTTTAACCTTTGTCGGGAAAAGCTTCGAAATGGGCGGTTTTAGCGGATTTCGTGGAGTTTTTCCAGATTCAGGATTTTTATATTTCTACCTACAATGTCTATAAGCCCTTCTTTTTTAAGGCAGGAAAGGCTTCTTATGAAACTTTCTGTAGAAATTCCCGCTAAACTGGCAAGATCGCTTCTGGAAATCTTAATGAACTGCTGCGGGTCGCCCTGGATATGTTCAGCAAATTGAAGAATAGTATTGGTTGTTTTTCTTAAGACAGAACCGTAAGCCATTTCCAATAGGTGAGTCTTCAGCATGGACAGATCATCAGACAACATTTGGGCAAACTCTACCGTAAGTTCCTGGCTAAGAAGTAAATTTTTAATGAATTCTTCAGCAGAAATTTTAAAGGCTTCAGTCCTTTCCAGGGTCTCTGCCGATTCGGGGTAGCGGGTGGAGGTTTTGAAACCGTAGAACCCCATGATATTTCCAGACTTATGTACACAAGTAATTAGCTCTTTTCCGTATTCATCCAATCTGTAGCTCTTTACCATTCCTGTCTCCAAAAGAAGCACACAAGAGGCTATACGGTCTTCCTGAAAGACTTCTTCATGTTTCTCAAAAATCACTCGGTCTCCCTGTTTTCTGAAAATTTCTTTCAAGCCTTCAATATCATGAATCACTTCCTGTTCAGAGGGTTCTTCGTCTTTTTTTTGTGGAAACATTTCCCGCTTAGCAAGCCGGTTTCTTATCACCGTTAGCAAATCATGTTCTTCGAATGGTTTAGTGAGATAATCGTCTGCTCCCATGTTCATGCCTTTGCGCACTTCTTCAGGTTCAGCCTTGACCGACATAAAAATGAATGGAATTGTCCGTGTATTTCTATTCCTTCTAAGAATTTCGTAAACGCCATAGCCGTCAAGTTCAGGCATCATAATATCACAAATGATAAGATCTGGAAGTTCGGACCTTGCTATATCTACTCCTTGCTTTCCATTTTGTGCCGTAAGCACGTTGTAACTGGAAATAGTAAGCAGTTCCGTGACATTTTGTCTTAGGGTCTCATCATCTTCAATTAACAGGATAGTTTTCTTCATTACTCACATTTTGAAACAGAATTTTTGGAGAGGCCGGAAAAAACCAAAATAAAAGCCTCATACAAGTAAATGCTTGATCACAAAGTTTGTGAAAAATAGGATGTTAAAATATGATTATGATCAGCCCTTTGACTATCTTTAAGAGTGCATATAAAGCATTGTATAATTTAAAAGTAGAGGCTATGGAAACTCTTATATGCCAAAGTTGTGGATTTCCGTTTTCTGCAGAGGGTCGGGGAACGAACAGAGATTACAGCTATAACAGTGATTACTGTATCAATTGTTTTAAAAATGGGGAATTTACAGATCATCATCTTACCCTGCATGAAATGGAGCGGAGGCTACTGGTAATGGCGCGGGAGCATAATGAACTGGGTCTTGAGGAGGCACAACAGATCATAAGGATATTGCCCGATCTTAAGAGGTGGAAAATGACAAATATTCTTTAGTTTATGTTAATAAAAATATAAGCCGGTTCCTCTTTATCTTATTAATCATTTCAAAATTTTACCTTGTAATATTCATAGTAACTAAAATAACTTTTATGAAAAATTTGAGTAAAATTGTCATGTTTTTGTCAACCATATTGCTGTTTAGCTGCGGGAATGATAAAAAAGATGAAGACCGTGTGACTATTGGAGAAGAAGGAACCCTGAAGGAAATGGAAGTTTCCAAAGATAATTCAGGCGAAGCAGAAAGTGGTGATATGTCTGATGTGAATAATGAGGTCGTTGAGCTTAGCATCTCGGGTAATGACCAAATGAAGTACAACAAGGATGAGTTTAGAGTTAAAGCGGGCCAAACCGTAAAACTCACTCTTAAACACATTGGAGAAATGAGCAAGGAAGTTATGGGGCATAATTTTGTACTCCTTAAAAAAGGTACAGACCTATCTCAATTTGCTCAAAATGCAGCAGGAGCAAAAGCGAACGACTATATTCCCGAGGGTACAGATAAGGTGATTGCCCATACCAAGATTATTGGAGGAGGAGAAGAAACGACGATCACTTTTGAAGCGCCCGAAGCAGGAACCTATGATTTTATTTGTAGTTTCCCCGGGCATTGGGTTCAAATGCAAGGAAAATTTATTGTAGAGTAGTTTTTCTTCAATAAAATTTAAGAACTGCCTGAAAAATCTGTTCTCTCATACAA
>JBAVJE010000424.1:0-19932 GCA_049687615.1 Salinimicrobium sp.
CCCTTTTTTGACACCTTCGGAAATTCCCTTTTTTGACACCTTCGGAAATTCCCTTTTTTGACAGCCTGTTATTTTTGATTTTTACCACCGGAAACCGGCAAGCTTTTACATAAAAAAAACCGCCTCAAAAATGAAGCGGTTTTTCTTTTTTTAATGTCTAAAGTCTATAGACTAACGTCTATTTCACCATCTCAAAACTTCTCTTGATAAAGGCTGTCAATTCTTCTCCTTTTAGAAGGTTTTGTGACAGGCGGGCAAGGTCCAGTGACTGTTTGATCAATCTTGCCTGTTTTTTCTCGGTCTTGGTGTTCAGGATATCAGAGATCAACGGGTGATTTATGTTGACCACCAGGTTGTACATCTCGGGCATGTTGCCCATTCCAAACATTCCCCCGCCGCCGGTTTGCTGCATCTCCTTCATCCTGCGCATGAACTCCGGCTGGGTGATTAGCAATGGAGCCGCATTACTGTCCATAGCTTCCAGTTGAATAGTATATTTTTCTGCCGGTACTACTTTTTCAAAATCGGCTTTTAGCTTCTCTTTTTCTTCATCTGAAAGTTTAGAGATCTTCTCTTCGTCTTTTTTGATGAGGTTGTCAATATGGTCTGAATCAACCCTAACAAAAGAGACCTTTTCTTTTTCAGATTCCAATTTTTGGATTAAGTGGGAGATAATTGGGGAATCCAGGAGCAGGACTTCGTAACCTTTATCTTTAGCAGCCTCAATATAGCTGTGTTGCTCATTTTCATTGGAAGCGTAAAGGATTACCTTATTTCCGTCTTTGTCGGTTTGGGTTTCCTTGATCTTCTCTTCAAACTCCTCAAAAGTGAAGTATTCACCGTCTACAGTAGGATAAAGCGCGAAAGCCTGGGCTTTTTCAAAGAACTTGTCTTCAGAAAGCATACCGTACTCGATGACGATCTTAATGTCATTCCACTTCTTTTCAAAATCTTCACGGTTGCTGTTAAAAAGAGACTTCAGCTTATCAGCCACTTTACGGGTGATGTAGCTGGAGATCTTTTTCACGGCTCCGTCTGCCTGCAGGTAAGACCTTGATACATTCAGCGGAATGTCAGGTGAATCGATCACCCCGCGAAGCATAGTTAAAAATTCAGGAACGATGCCTTCAACGTTATCGGTTACGAACACCTGGTTTTGATACAGCTGTATCTTGTCCTTTTGAATGTTCATGTCCTGTGTCATTTTCGGGAAATACAGGATACCGGTAAGATTGAAAGGATAGTCAACATTAAGGTGGATGTGGAATAACGGCTCCTCAAACTGCATTGGGTACAGCTCTCTGTAGAAATTATTGTAATCCTTGTCCTCAAGTTCTGTAGGTTGTTTGGTCCACGCCGGATTGGTGTTGTTAATAATATTATCAACCGTCTTTGTTTCCGGTTTCGCATCTTCGGGAGCGTCTTCAGGCAGGTCAAGAGTTTCTTCCCTTGTTCCGAATTTAATAGGAACAGGCATGAACTTGTTATACTTCACAAGCAACTCCTGAATTCGGTTCTCCTCAAGGAATTGTTTGTCTTCTTCATTGATGTGCAGGATGATGTCAGTTCCGTGCTCTTTCTTATCGGCTCCTTCCAGGGTAAATTCGGTGGTACCTTCACATACCCAGTGTGCCGCCGGCTCGTCTTTATAAGATTTGGTAATGATCTCTACTTTATTCGCTACCATAAAGGCAGAATAGAAACCGAGTCCAAAATGTCCTATGATCCCGCTGTCTTTAGCAGAGTCTTTATATTTTTCAAGGAATTCTTCAGCTCCCGAAAAGGCCACCTCGTTGATGTATTTTTCAACCTCTTCTTTAGTCATCCCAATTCCCTGGTCGCTTATGCGCAGCTGGTTTTTCTCCTTATCTATCGCGACTTCAATGACAGGATTACCGTATTCAACAGATGCTTCTCCAATACTGGTAAGATGTTTTAGTTTAAGGGTCGCGTCGGTCGCGTTAGAGATCAACTCCCTCAGGAAGATCTCGTGATCGCTGTAAAGAAACTTCTTTATTAGAGGAAAGATGTTCTCTACAGATACATTAATTTTTCCGGTTGCCATATGTGCTTTGTTTAATTGTTTTTATAAGTTTTCATTCTCCACAGGTCAAAAAAAATACCAAGGCTGCTGCGCTGACAAACTGACATAACGGCCTAATGTTTGCAGTATCTTTTGGTCTGAGCCTCAGACATAAAAGCGAATAAAAATGTTTAAATATTTATGATTTTATTTAAACAAAAAGAATTAACTTTGATAAAAGAGAAAAATATGGCTGCAGTGAAAAAAGAAAAGAAAGAATTGACAAAAGAAAAATTGACTTCCCTTTATATGGATGATGTCTTGGTCAAGGCACAAGCACCCGGCACTGTGTTTAAATTCTGTAAGGAAAATAAGATCACCGAAGAGGATTTTTATAAGCACTTCGGAAGTTTTGAAGCTCTGGAGCAGGCTGTTTGGACCCAATTTTTTGATCATAGCCTGGACCTGATGCAAAATAGCAGTGAATATGCCGCTTTTTCGGAAAGGGAAAAATTATTGACGTTCTATTTTACCTTTTTTGAGGTGCTAAAGGCCAACAGGAGTTATGTGCTTTTTGTACTGAATAAAGATAAAAAGCCATTGATGAATCTTGACCAGCTGAAGGGATTACGAAGCGAGGTGAAAGACTTTGCGAAATCTATAGACGATGATTCGCAGGTGAAGTTGCTAAAATCCTCTGTTGTTTTTGCTGAAGCGGTTTGGTTGCAGTTGCTCTTCCTGCTCAAGTTCTGGAAAAATGATAATTCCCCGCAATTTGAGAGCACAGATGTCGCTATAGAAAAATCGGTTAATACCTTATTTGACCTTTTCAATACAGCCCCTCTGGAACGGGTTTTAGATCTTGGCAAATTCTTATGGAAAGAAAAAATGTCATAGAACTCCCGTACCATTCCCGCAGTCAGGAATATTCCCTACAATTCCCCTGCGGGTTTTTATTGCTGAAAAAGAAAAAATGAAAACAATAGATAAGATCCCTACCGGAAAAATAGGTCGCAGTGGAAAAATGCTGCAGACCGGAATGAAGATAGGCGGAAATTACCTGAAGTATTATGGCAAAAAAGCCTTTAACTCAGAAACCGATCGCGAAGAATTAGATCGCAATAATGCCGATGATATCTACAATGGCCTGAAAAGCCTTAAGGGCAGCGCCCTTAAACTCGCGCAAATGCTCTCGATGGAGAAAAATTTGCTGCCGGGTGCTTACGTAGAAAAATTCAGCCTGGCCCAGTTCAGTGTGCCTCCGCTTTCTGCGCCTTTGGTGCGAAAGACTTTTAAACAGTACCACGGGAAATATCCCGAAGAACTTTTTGATGAATTTTCTCTGCAATCGGTTAATGCCGCCAGCATTGGGCAGGTTCACAAAGCAGTAAAAGACGGGAAACAGCTGGCGGTAAAGATCCAGTATCCGGGGGTGGCCGAGAGTATAGGTTCAGACCTTGCCGTGCTTAAACCCATAGCCTTAAAGCTGTTCAATTTTAAAGCTAAAGATTCTGAGAAGTTCTTTGCCGAAGTAGAAAGCAAATTGATGGAAGAAACAGATTATGAGTTGGAGGTGCTACAGAGCAAAGAAATTTCGGCTGCCTGTGAACAACTTCCGAATTTGCTTTTTCCGAAGTATTATTCAGAACTGTCCAGCGAGAAGATCATTACCATGGACTGGATGAACGGCCGACACCTAAGCGAGTTTGCCAAAGAAAACAAAGACAAAGAAAAAGCCGATAAAGTGGGACAAAGCTTATGGGACTTTTACATGTACCAGGTCCACAAATTAAAAGCCGTGCATGCCGATCCTCATCCGGGAAATTTTTTGGTTGATGAGCAGGCGAATTTGATCGTCCTTGACTTTGGTTGCATTAAAAGAATTCCGCAGGAATTTTATGAACCTTATTTTAAGCTTACTCAAAAAGAGCATTTTGAAGACCCTATACTTTTCAAACAAACTTTGATGGAACTTGAGATCCTGAAGGAGACCGATAGTGCCAGGGAAACTGAATATTTCTCTGGTCTGTATCGCGAAATGCTCAGTCTTTTCTCCCGGCCTTTGAATACCGAAGAATTTGATTTTTCAGATAAAGCCTTCCTGGCCGAAATTGCAGGTTTGAGTGAAAAGTATAGCAAAGACACAGAATTGCGCAAGCTTGACGCCAATCGTGGTAGCGAACATTTCATTTATGTAAGCAGGGCACTTTTGGGACTTTACAACCTTTTACATGAGCTTGGGGCGAAGGTCAAGACGAGGAATTATGAAAAACTCCTTTGAAGCTTAAGATTTTAAAACCTTCGTTTGAATTTTATCGATGAAGATGGATATGCTTGCAAAATAACCTGTTACGAGCATGAAAATTTAAGTTAGCATAAGCCTATGAAAAAGAAAAGCCCGCTAAGTTGCGGGCTTTTTAGAGTATTAATTTTCTACGGGAATGGTATCATTTTGAGTTTTGACGGCTTCTTCGGCTGATTCTTCCCTGTTTTTAACATATTTCTCCAGCCATTGATCCTGCTCCCACAAAACGTGTAAGACAGATTCTTTTGCGCTATAGCCGTGGCTTTCCTTCGGTAGCATAACCAAACGCGCAGTGGCTCCAAGGCCTTTAAGAGCATTGAAGTAACGCTCGCTTTGCATGGGATAGGTTCCCGAATTGTTATCGGCTTCCCCGTGGATAAGTAATAGGGGAGTTTTCATTTTATCTGCGTGCATGAAAGGAGACATGTTGTAGTAAACTTCAGGTGCTTCCCAATAGCTTCTTTCCTCGCTCTGGAATCCAAATGGTGTAAGGGTGCGATTATAGGCGCCACTGCGGGCGATCCCTGCAGCAAATAGATTGGAGTGGGACAGCAGGTTAGCTGTCATAAAGGCTCCGTAACTGTGGCCCCCAACGGCAACCCGATCCCTGTCAATGAACCCCATGTCATCTACGGCATCAATTGCTGCTTTTCCATTCGCTACCAACTGAGTTCTAAAGCTGTCATTTGGCTCCTCTTCCCCTTCGCCGACAATAGGAAAGGAGGCATCATCCAGGACAATATAGCCACGGTTTACCCAGTAAACAGGAGAGCCATAGTAAGGGTAGGTAAAATCATTGGCATTAGAAGTATTTTGAGAAGCGGAGTTCTTGTCTTTGAACTCTCTGGGATACGCCCACACAATCATAGGAAGTTTATCGGGATTTTCCCTGTCATATCCTTCCGGTAGATAAAGTGTGGCGTTAAGATCTAACCCATCATCCCTCTTATAAGTAATAACTTCTTTACTTACGTTTTCCAGGCTTTTAAATGGGTTCTCAAAGGATGTCACTCTTGTAAGGTCTTCGTCATTATCAATATCACGAATGAAATAATTAGGATATTCGGTAGAAGCTTCAATTCTAACTAGAATCTTACCTTCTTCCACGTCTATTGCTTCAACAAGGGTCTCTTTTTTGTTATTGTACCTGGATTGGTACAATCTTTCGGTTTCACCGGTTTCCAGGTTAATCCGGTTCACAAATGGGAATTGTCCTTCGGGAGTGAATCCGGTTCCTAAAAGCAGAGTTTTGTTATTTACTATTTTTAAAACCTGTTCCCCGTATTCGTTCTTTTCTCTAACAAAACTTCCCGGGTCACTATAGCGGTCCTGATAGTTTCGATTAAAAAGCACTTTTGGTTCTTGTTGAGGGTTGGAAGGATCAAAGACATAGGTTCGGGTATTGCGATTATTCCACCAGTAATCATCTGCGACTGCTGTATGCTCATCTCCCCAGATTATCCCGGCAAACCGGTCTTTAGTCTTGAAAATTGGCTTTCCTTCTCCTTTAAAGGGAGCTTCCAAAAGTGACACTTCATCTCTAAATTCGGCTTCTCTCTCGGGGTCACCACCATCAAGTGCTTCAACATAAATTAGGGTTGCGGGAGTATCGTTTCTCCAGCTAAGATTTCTGCGGCCTTCTCTTTCGGCCATAAAACCCTTTGGAAGATCTTCTATAAGAGGCACCTGATTCACTTGATTAACCAACTCGCCGTCCTTAGTGTAAATGTTTGTTTCTGAAGGAAAACGGTAGTACGGTACCAGGTAAGAGAATGGTTTTTTAATATAACTTACCATCACATAATTTCCATCGGGGGAAAAAGAAATGTCATCATACATTTTAGGTTCCAACCATGTTGAAGTTTCCCCGTTGAGGTTTACTTTGACCAGTTCTGCCCGGGCCAATTGTTCAAAATTAAACTCATCTGTCGGGTTTTTGAGCAGGTCCTGGTAGGTCCTGTTTTGGGCTTCTTTTCCATCACTTACAGAGACTGTTGGTCCTGTAGGTACAGAAGTTTCAGGATCTATAAGTTTTTTTCTGTCTTGTGGAAGCATTTTTACCAAAATAGCAGAGTTATCTTTATTCCAGTTGAGGACATCTCTCATATTGGCATTTAGTTTTGGTCCCGTAAGTCTTTTAGCTGTTGCAGTCTCAAGATCGGCCACCCAAAGTTCCACTCCTTCGGAAGTGGTGTGAGTAAATGCCATTTTTGACTCATCTGGAGACCAGCTGAAATTGGTGAGGCGTGGATTTTCCGGCAATCCGGTTACCTGGGTAGGCTCCGCGGCTTCTAACTCTTTAACCTGGATGTTATTAAAATATCTGGCGCGGCTGCTAATATTTGTGACGGGATTAATTCTTAGTCCGCCAAGCCGCATCTCTTCCTCGCTTAATTCGGCAATTGATTTAAATTGATCACGATAAAGGAAAACAATCCTTTTTGCATCACTGTCAATTAAAGTTGAAGGTGCTAAAGGAACATCCACCAAATCAAGTATCTCTTTTGGAGGTTTTTGATAACTCAGTTTTTCCTGAGCCAGAAAGGGAAATGTGATTCCGAAGAAAATTAAACATAAAAGCAGTTTTTTCATACTGTTCAGATTTTTGGTTTGTAAATATTAAGGGAGGTTAATCTTTCTTATATTGCGGAGCGATTTTTTTTTAATTGCTAAATTTAAGAAAACAATCTTTAAGAGTTTAAATACATGTATCAAAGTAAAATAGCAGGATTGGGCAGCTATGTTCCCGAAAACGTTGTAACCAATGATGATCTCGCCCAAATGATGGATACCAATGATGCCTGGATTCAGGAGAGAACGGGGATCCAGGAGCGCCGCCACATTAAAAAGGGTGATGGTAATACCACCGCCGTGATGGGAATGAAAGCGGCTAAAATAGCCATTGAGCGCGCAAAAATATCTAAGGACGATATAGAACTCATAGTTTTTGCCACACTTAGCCCCGATTACTACTTTCCTGGATGCGGAGTGCAGGTGCAGGAAATGCTTGATATCAATACCTGTCCGGCCCTTGATGTAAGGAACCAGTGTAGTGGCTTTATTTATGCCCTTTCTGTTGCCGATCAATATATCAAAACCGGAATGTATAAAAACGTGCTGGTCATTGGAAGTGAAAACCACAGTGGTGGTCTGGATTTTACTACCCGTGGAAGGGGAGTTTCTGTGATCTTTGGTGATGGGGCAGGAGCAGCAGTACTTACCCGCAGTGACCATAACGGGCAGGGTATTCTTTCCACCCACTTACATTCTGAAGGAAAACATGCGATGGAACTTTCCCTAAAAGGTCCCAGCACGCTTCACTGGGTACCTGAGATCATTGCTGAAAATCCGCAAGGTGATGACATTCCATATTATCCTCATATGAACGGGCAGTTCGTGTTCAAAAATGCGGTTGTACGTTTTTCAGAAGTGATCAACGAAGGATTAACGGCCAATGGTTTGGAAGTAAAAGATATCGATATGTTCATTCCACACCAGGCAAACCTGAGAATTTCACAATTCGTTCAGCATAAATTCAGGTTAAAGGACGAGCAGGTGTATAACAACATTCAGAAATATGGTAATACTACCGCGGCTTCGATTCCTATTGCTTTGACCGAAGCCTGGGAACAAGGAAAGATCAAGGAAGGTGATACCGTGGTGCTTGCTGCTTTTGGAAGTGGATTTACCTGGGCCAGTGCTATTCTAAAATGGTAAATTAAAGCTTCAGCAAAGAGGTGTCAAAAAAGGCATTTTTAAGACCAAATAAAAAAACCGCAACTCCAATCAGTTGCGGTTTTTTTGGCTAATTAAACAAATTATTAAAACATTCCGCCACCGTTGGCAGTATTGTCCTCACGTTGTTTTCGTTCCAGGGCCTTATTCTTGCCGCCTCCAAAGCGGTAAGAAAAGCCAAGATAAAGGTTACGGGTCTCGTCTTTTAGCTTCCCAATTTGTGGGGTAGGCTTAGTGGTGGTGAATTCCTGCACCTGGGTGTCAAAAACGTCGTTAAGGTTGAGGCTTAGGGAAGCTTTGTTGTCCCAAAAGCTGTATCTGGCGCCAATATTCATGAAAAACCTGTCTTTTAGAACAAACTGCAACTCTGAAACTTCACTTTGGTACATTCCGAAAACTTGCATTCTAAACTGCTTTGTGATCTTAAAAGTGTTGTTTGCCTGCAGCCTGTAATAGCTGTTCTCTTTTTCTATATAAGTGGTGCCAATATAACCCTGCAGGTTCTGCCCATATAAATTGAAGTTGGCATTTAGATCCCAAAAGCTAAATGGTTCAAAACTGCCCGAAAGTTCCACCCCGTAAGAGTCATTATCGCCAACGTTATCATAGGTGAGGAGAATATGTTCGGGGCGTTGGGAATCCTGCTGCACAATTTGGGAGATTTCATCGTTGATCATCCTGTAAAAAACAGCTCCCGAAAGGGTAGTTTTATTGATCTTCCTGCTATAATTGAATTCAATCGAGTTAGTGAACTGTGGCCTCAAAGCCGGGTTCCCGGTCACTGTTAATCTTGGGGTAGACAATTGCCGCACCGGATTCACCTGGCTTAAAGAAGGCCTGTCAACCCTGCGACTATAGCTTATCTGAAAGGTGTTTTTCTCTCCCGGGGCGTAAGTAATAAATGCCGAAGGATAAAGCGTCAAATAATCGTCTTCATAAATGTTCTCTTCCTCCTGTTTTGCCTGAACCTTGTAATTCTCAAGTCTCGCCCCTAATTGATAGGACCATTTTCCAAGGTCCTGGCCAAAAGTGGTATAAAAGGAATAAATATCACGATCATAGAGGTAGAAAACATCTTCAAGATTGATATTTGTGGTGACGTAGCCATTGTCAGTCCTTCGCAAACGAACTTCTGCGCCGGCTTCTAATTTTGTGGTTTCGCTTAGAGGATTAACGTAATCTAGATTGGTGAGCAGGGTTTTTTCTGTACGGTCTACATCATCAATATAAGAAGCTGGTGCTAAATCACCTACATAATCTGCCACGTTAATTTCTTCGGTATTGTACCTGTTATAATTTACTTCAAGTTCCAACTCATGACCTTCTTTTGAAAAATTGTGCCTTAGATCGAAGTTATAAGTAGACGCATATCTGTCCTCATCTAAGTTAAAGATCTGCCTGTAATTTCTTTCAGGCTGTTGCAAATACTCAAGATCAAGATGACCTCGACCGTATTGTTTGAAAAAGTTTTGGTTCGTATAAAATGAGAGGGTGTTGTTGTCATCAAGGTAGAAATCAAAACCAATTTTACCCACCTGCCCGGTATAGCCAAGGATAAGGTCAAAGTATTCTATTGCCCCGGTATTTACATCTTTGATGTATCCATGTATGCTGTTTTCTCCCGAATTAAGGCCAAGGCTGGTGTAAAAGTTGAATTTTCCGTGACGGTAGTTCATATCAAGGTTACCATTACCTCTGGTATGATTCCCAACGTTGACACCTGCGGAAATATTTCCGTTAAAACCAAGGTTGGTGTTTTTATGCAACACGATATTGATGATCCCGCTCATGCCTTCGGGATTGTATTTAGCCGAAGGGTTAGTGATAAGTTCAACTTTTTTTATCGAAGTGGATGGAATAGTCTTTAATAGAGTCGCCGCATCCATATTAGTGGGTTTTCCGTCCAGGAGCACTCGCACGTTAGGATTACCTCGCAGGGAGATATTTCCGTCCTGGTCAACACTTACCGAAGGAATGTTGTTCATGATCTCGGCGGCGGTAGCGCCCATGGTGGTAAGGTCTTTACCTACGTTGATGACCTTACGGTCTATACGCTGTTCTATGGTAGAACGTTCGGCTACAATCTCCACATCGTCCAACTGGGCCACATCGGCCTCAAGAAAAATTTGACCCATATTGAATTCCCTCTTTTTTTCTGAAACAGCAACAGCTTGTGAAAAGGTCTTGTAGCCCATGAATTGGACCTGGAAAATATAATTGCCCCCGGCTAGCTTTTCGAGGGTGAAGCTACCATCTACAGCGCTTACCGTGCCTTCAATGATTTGTCCGGTGCTGTCTTTGACAGAAATGGTTGCATAGGGGATAGGTTCCTGGAATTCCCGGTCCATCACAATGCCTGTAACACTGCCAAAGATCTCGGGGTAAGGCCGGGCTCTGCCCATCATGTGAATGGAAAGAAACATTAATAACAGAATAAACTTTTTCATTTTTTGATTGATTTTGATGATTGATGTGTTAAGAATAATACTGTGTTAAGCATACTACATAAAACGAGTTTTTTCAGAAAAGTACCGGTCTCTATACTATAGACGACTCAAATTCCAAAAACGTTGCATGAAGTCACCTTTTTTTCGAAAATTTCCTGACAGATATATATAATACTGTTGATTTAAAATTTAAGTCGCAATTATACATACAAGGCAGGTGACTCTGCTAAAGCAATTTGTGGTACTATAAAAAAGACGGGCGAGTTCACTTTTTGTTACAACTTGGAAGGAAAATCAAAGGATTAGAGGTGGATGTATGACTGCAGAAGATATTTCCCGTTTTGAAAGATTTAATTAGCTAATACTTAATATGTTAAGTAGTAGGGTTTTGGTAAATTTTTAAAATAAAAGTTTAGTTTAGGTTGATTATTAATCCGCTTAATTATAAAAGTATGTTAAAAAATTCTAAAGTTTCCCTGGCCGTTTTGGCCCTGGGATTAACAATTGTTTCCTGTCAAAAAGAAACCGAATTAAATGAGGTAACTTCTCCGGCCTCCTCGATGAACTCTTTCCAGATGTCCAGTGACGTGGAAAATACACCTGTGCTTGAGATGCAGCAAGGACTTCTTAAGGAGCTCCCTGAGGTGGGGCATAACCTTCGAGAGGATATGTCTCCTGCCGTCGATGCAAGCCCTTGTGGGACAACAAATTTTGTACAGGTCCAAAATTATTATTTCGGATTATTGGGCAATGACCTGGTCCCAATTTTTGGAGTTGATGGTGCGAATTATCTTTTCGGCCTTTATATGGATCTAAACTTCTACTATGCTTATCTCGACCGGGGAGAACAGTATTTTGGCGCCGACGGTAAATACACCAACTTCATGGTCAAGAGACAAAGGGAACTGGAAAAGTTCTGGGATATGCCAAATGAGGTCAGGATCAACGGCCAACATACGGCTACCCTTAATGATCGTGAAAAACTTGCAGATATTTGGGAACTTGTAGGTGTTGAGGTTAATTCCAGGGAAGAGGCTTATGCGATTGCAGATCAATATCTGTTCTACAACTCTTTGGCAAGCACTTTACCTGAATCTCCTTTCTTTGCCCTTGATGGTTTTGCAACTCCCTCAAATCTTATTGTTGTTGGTGACGGGATCGTGCAAATGCTAACTGAGGCAGGAGTAGAAGAAGATATCGCCTGGACCGGGATCGTTTCCCACGAGTGGGGCCACCAGATTCAGTTTAACCATACAACCTCCTGGTATCCTGAGGGAGCAAATGCTGACCCTGTTGCCGCAACCAGGCATACAGAATTGGAAGCAGACTTTTTTTCAGCCTATTTTATGACACATAAAAGAGGAGCTACTTACAACTGGAAACGAGTAGAGGAATTTTTTGAACTCTTTGTCAATATTGGAGATTGTTCTTTTGATTCTGCTAACCATCATGGTACACCGGCTCAACGTTTACGTGCAGCCCGTTTGGGTTATGATTTAGCCAACTCGGCTCACAAGCAGGGACATGTACTTTCTATAGATGAATTGCACAGCTTTTTTATGGAAAATGTAGAAGGACTTCTTTAGGTATACGGGTGATAAAATTTTCTAAAGCCGTTCCCTTTTTTGGGGAGCGGTTTTTTAATTTGCAATAAAAAAACCCACGCAATTTTGCGTGGGTTCAACATAGAGCTCTTTAAACACTAACCATCAATGTTTTTTAAAGGCCCCAATGCGGGAAATATTTCTTACCTTAAAGACTCCAGAAGCTTAATTTTGTTACACTTTTCAGAAAAAATATTATGAATAAAAAAACTTTGGTGCTGGGTGCCTCAACCAAGCCTGCACGCTATTCCTTCATCGCTATTAATAGGTTGGTTCAAAACAAAGTGCCTACAGTGGCTTTAGGCCTTAAAAAGGGGGAAGTTGCCGGAGTGCAGATAGAAACCGAAAAAAAAGACTTTGAAAATATTGATACCGTGACCCTTTACCTGGGGCCGCCAAGGCAGGTGCAGTATTACGACTATATTCTTTCCCTTCATCCCAATAGGGTAATCTTCAATCCGGGGACAGAAAATCCCGAATTTTACCGCCTGCTTCAGGAGAAAGGGATAGAAGTAGAAGTCGCTTGTACCCTGGTTTTACTTGGTACGGAGCAGTATTAGTCCCATAAAGGTTAATAAACCGTTCAGAATCAATACGAAAAATCCGAATTCAAAGCCAAACCAGGCCAGACTGTTGACGCTTATGATGTAGGTGAGAATGGGAGAAGCCACTGCGATAAGGGGTACCAGCTTATCTTTCACCTGCATTTTCGTAAATAATCCGAAGCTGTAAAGTCCGAGCAGGGGGCCATAGGTATAGCCTGCAAAGACGAACAGCTTGGCGATCACGCTCTCGTCTTTTATGATGTATTTAAAAGCGATGATGACCAGCACCAAAACTATTGAAACTGCGATATGAATTTTTTTCCTGATCGCTTCCTGCTGGAGCTTTTCGTATCGCTTTTCTATTTCCAGAATGTCGATGCTAAAGGAGGTGGTAAGCGAAGTGAGCGCACTATCGGCACTGCTGTAAGCCGCGGCAATGAGCCCCAGGATGAAGAATACGGCCATTCCCATGCCCATACCACCCTGTGTGGCGATTACAGGGAAAAGATCATCTTTTGAAGCATCCAGGCCGTTTTGGCGGGCATATTCGGTAAGCAGCACACCCAGTGAGAGAAACAGCAGGTTTACAATGACCAATACAATGGTGAACCAGAACATATTCTTTTGAGCATCTCCCAGGTTTCTGCAGGTAAGGTTCTTTTGCATCATATCCTGGTCAAGACCGGTCATTACTATGGTGATAAAGGCTCCCGAAATAAACTGTTTCCAGAAAAAATCTGCACTTTTAAAGTCGTCAAAAAAGAAGATTTTTGAGAGTTCAGAATTTGAGATATGAGCAATGAGATCTCCCCCCTGAATACCCAGATCTTCGGAAACATAATAAATACTCACCCCAACCGCAACCAACATACACAAGGTTTGTAACGTGTCTGTATATACAATGGTCTTAATCCCCGATCTGAAGGTGTATAGCCAGATGAGCAAAATTGTCATTACCACAGTAGCCCAGAATGGAATTCCCAGCTGGTCGAAGAGGATAATTTGTAGTACGCTTGCCACAAGGAACAGCCTGAAACTGGCTCCCACAATCCTTGACAACAGGAAAAAGGAGGCTCCGGTTTTATAAGAGTAAACCCCAAACCTGCTTTCCAGATAGGTGTAAATAGAGGTGAGGTTCATGCGGTAATATAGTGGCAGCAGCACCAGCCCAATCACCAGGTAACCTGCCACATAGCCCAGTACCACCTGCATATAGCTAAATTGGTTTGCCTCCACCCAACCGGGCACCGAAATAAAAGTGACCCCACTCAATGAGGCGCCAATCATTCCAAAAGCTACTACGTACCAGGGAGACTGCCGGTTAGCCTTGAAGAAAGTGGTATTATCAGATTTCTTACCCGTAAGCCAGGAAATAAAAATGAGTGCCAAAAAATAGGCCGCGATAAGCAAGAGAATATAAAGGGGCTGCATATACTATGTTTTCGGCGGCAAAATACGAAAACTGCCGTATCTTCAGCAAAGGTGTACAGGCTTAATTTTTCTTCAAAAAAGCCGTAATTTTACCGCATGGAATTTTCATCAAAACTTTTGGAGGAAGCGGTGAATGAGATGTCCCAGCTTCCCGGGATTGGAAGGAGAACTGCCTTGAGACTCGTTTTGCATTTGCTTAAACAACCCGAGTCGCAGACGGTAGCACTTAGTAAAGCGCTGGTAGAGTTAAAGACAGAGGTGAAGTTCTGCACGAACTGCCATAACATCAGCGATCACGATCTTTGTGAGATTTGCGCCAACAAGAACAGGCAAAGCCGCATCGTTTGTGTGGTCGAAGACATTCGCGATGTGATGGCGATCGAGAATACCAGTCAATACCGAGGTTTGTACCATGTTTTGGGAGGCAAGATCAATCCTATGGAAGGGATTGGACCATCTCAGCTCAGCATCAAATCCCTGGTAGAGAAAGCCAAGAACGACGAGATCGAGGAGGTTATTTTTGCCCTTAGCAGTACCCTGGAAGGGGATACTACCAATTTTTACATTTTTAAGCAACTGGAAGGTCTTGACATTAAAACCAGTACTATCGCCCGCGGCATCTCTGTTGGGGATGAGTTGGAATATGCCGATGAGGTCACCCTGGGGCGAAGCATCACGAACCGGATTCCTTTTGAAAATTCCTTAAAAGGATGATTGCATATTAGACCTTAGTATTTTAGGTTCCAAAAAAGGGAGTTGCTCCATGCTTTTCGGGAACTTCGGAAGGAGATCGATCAAAAAACAGGCTTAATACTTTCCGAAGTAAGCGCTGAAATTGTAATTTTACTCGGTGTTGCAGCTGATTTTTAAAATTAAGATTCTTCAAAAAAATCGGTTGCTGAATTTTTATTATTAAAAAAGTAATATTTTTAGTAAATTCGCACTAAAAATAATTAATTACACCTTCGATATAAGAATATGGCAAAGTTTGAACTAAAGTTACCCAAGATGGGGGAAAGTGTTGCCGAGGCAACTATTACCAATTGGTTGAAAGAAGTTGGAGATAGTATTGAGGCTGATGAGGCAGTGCTGGAAATTGCCACCGATAAAGTAGACAGCGAAGTGCCCAGTGAAGTAGATGGGAAGCTGATTGAAAAATTGTTCAATGAGGATGATGTAGTCCAGGTAGGCCAAACCATTGCTATAATCGAGACCGAAGGAGAAGACGGTGAAGCGGAAACTGCTGGTGCAGATGAGGAAGTACCTGCTCCCGAACTTGAAGAATCTGTGGCTCAGGCAGAACAAAGAGTGGTACAGGCGAAGAGCATCTCTGCTTCAGATTTTTCAGAGAGTGAACGTTTTTACTCTCCGCTGGTGAAGAACATAGCAAAAGAAGAAGGTATATCTTTTGACGAACTTGAGAATATTGAAGGTAGCGGCAAGGACGGAAGAGTAACAAAAAATGACATTTTAGCATACCTTGAAAACCGTGGTAATCAGCCTGAACAGGGCACATCCCAAAAAGAAAAAACCACCACAACAGCCCAGCCAAAAGCGGCGGCTCCTCAGCCGTCTAAAACGCCGGTAAGCGTCAATGGCGAAGATGAGGTGATCGAAATGTCCAGAATGGGCAAAATGATCGCCCACCACATGATTGAAAGCAACCAAACTTCGGCTCACGTGCAGTCTTTCATTGAAGTAGACGTGACCAATATCTGGAACTGGCGCAAAAAGCACAAAGATGCCTTTGAAAAGAAAGAAGGTGAAAAACTCACTTTCACGCCTATCTTCATAGAAGCTGTGGCTAAGGCCATCCGGGATTTCCCGTTGATCAATGTTTCTGTTGATGGCGATAAGATCATCAAAAGAAAAAATATTAACATCGGTATGGCAGCTGCCCTGCCCGATGGAAACCTTATCGTACCGGTAATTAAGAATGCCGACCAGCTTAACCTCGTGGGGATGGCAAAAAAGGTGAATGATCTGGCCAACCGCGCCCGCCAAAACAAACTGAAACCTGACGATATCCAGGGCGGAACTTATACCGTAACCAATGTGGGAACTTTCGGTAGTGTTATGGGAACTCCTATAATTAATCAGCCGCAGGTGGGAATTTTGGCGCTGGGAGCTATAAGAAAAGTGCCTGCCGTAATTGAAACTCCCGACGGAGATTTCATTGGCATTCGCCATAAAATGTTCCTCTCTCACAGCTACGATCACCGAGTGGTGAACGGCGCTCTGGGTGGTCAATTTGTGCAGCGTGTGGCAAATTATCTGGAGGATTTTGACAAGAACAGAGATATTTAAAAATAATTCGATATAAAAATAAAGCCATAAGCTCATTGCGGGTTTATGGCTTATTTTTTTTTAAGAGGTTTTAAAAGTGACATTTTAGGAACCTCTTAAAAATACTATCTTTACCTAAATGCTGATTTAATTATGGAGTTGAAACTCACTAAGCCTATTTGTTTTTTTGATCTCGAAGCCACCGGGATGCATGTTGCCAAAGATCGAATAGTGGAAATCTCGATCCTCAAAGTTTTTCCAAATGGCAATAAGGAAAGCAGGACCTGGTTGGTAAATCCCGAACGCCTTATCCCAAAAGATGTGATAGCTGTGCACGGGATCACCGATGAAAAAGTGGCCAATGAACCTACTTTTAAGGAGCTGGCCTCGACGATACAGGAGATGATCAAGGGCTGTGACCTGGCCGGTTATAACTCGAACCGCTTTGATATTCCTATGCTGGCCGAAGAAATGCTTCGTGCCGGACATGATTTCGACATGAAAAGCATGTCGGCTGTTGATGTGCAAACGATTTTTCATAAAATGGAACAACGCACGCTTGCGGCAGCCTATAAATTTTACTGCGGAAAAGATTTGGAAAACGCCCATACGGCCGAGGCTGATACCATGGCGACTTATGAGGTGCTTAAATCTCAACTGGACCGCTATGAAGAAGAGCTGCAGAATGATGTGAAATGGCTGTCAGATTACAGTGCGAGAAAAAACTTTGCAGATATTGCGGGCTTTATTGCCTATAATAAAAAAGGCCAGGAGGTTTTTGCCTTTGGTAAGCACAAGAATAAACCTGTAGAAGACATTTTGGAGCAGGAACCGGGTTACTTCGGCTGGTTTCAGAATGGTGATTTTCCACTGTACACAAAAAAGGTTTTGACTGCCATTAAATTAAGGAAATTAAATACTAAGCTTAAATAAATCCTTCCGAAGAAATGAAGATCATTTGCGTAGGCCGTAACTATACCGAACATATTGCGGAATTAAATAATGAAAAACCCGAAGATCCGGTGCTGTTTATGAAACCGGATACCTCAATCCTGCTCAAGAAGCAGCCTTTTTTTATTCCCTCTTTTTCTAACGATGTGCATTACGAAGTGGAGGTGCTGGTAAGGATCAACAGGGTGGGAAAACATATTCAGGAAAAATTCGCGCATAAATACTATGACGAGATCGGGCTGGGTATAGATTTTACTGCCAGAGATTTGCAGGGAAAGCTCAAAGGTAAAGGCTTACCCTGGGAAAAGGCCAAAGCTTTTGACGGTGCCGCCGTGGTTTGTGAAAAATGGCAAAAAAAGGAACTGTTTGAAAATGTAGACGATATAAATTTTAGTCTTCAAAAGAACGGGGAGACGGTGCAGCAAAGTTCTACCTCGCATATGTTGTGGAAGATCGACGAACTTATAGCATATATCTCACAATATTTCACTCTTAAAATTGGAGATATTATATTTACAGGAACTCCTGCGGGAGTGGGACCGGTTAAAATTGGTGATGAACTCACCGGTTTTCTTGAAAACGAGCAACTTTTTTCAATAAAGGTAAAATAATGAGCAATTACAACTTAGATAGCGTCAAAGAAATGGCCGGGGGTGACGAGGATTTTGTAAAGGTCGTGGTGCAAACTTTTGTGGAAGAAATTCCTCCCGACCTTGAAGCCATGAACCGTGCAGTGGCCGATGACGATCCGGCGCAGGCTTACCAGTATGCGCACAAGATGAAACCTAATTTGCAAATGTTTGGCCTGGGCCTTATGCCGCAGATCAAGGTGCTCGAGGAATGGTCAAAAGCGGGTAAGAATAAAGCTGAAGTGGAGGAAGCAGTAGAAATAATTACCACCCGCTACAAGCAGGCAGAAATCGATCTAAAGAAAGACTTCAAGCTTTAATGACGGCCGAAATAATCACTATTGGTGACGAGATCCTTATTGGGCAGATCGTTGATTCTAACTCGGCTTATATAGCCCGGGAGCTTAACCTCATTGGAATCTCAGTCTACCAGATTAGCTCTGTTCAGGACGAAAAGCAGCACATTTTGAATGCTTTAAAAGAGGCTTCGGAAAGAGCTGATATCATCCTGCTTACCGGCGGCCTGGGACCTACAAAAGACGATATCACTAAAAGCACTTTTTGCGAATATTTTGATGATGAACTGCGGCTCAATGAAGATGTGCTAAAGCATGTGGAGCAGCTGTTTGAGAAATACAAGAAAACCCCAATTTCGGCTCTCAACCGGGAGCAGGCCATGTTGCCTTCCAAAGCCGAGGTGCTTCATAATGAATTCGGCACCGCTCCGGGGATGTGGATGGAAAAAGACAAAAAAGTCTATATCTCTATGCCGGGAGTGCCTTATGAGATGAAGCAGCTTATGGAAAAGGAGGTGATTCCTAAGCTAAGGGAAAAATTTCACCGGCCTTTCATTTATCATAAAACCCTGCTTACCGAAGGAATGGGGGAAAGCTCTGTTGCCGAAAGACTTAATGATTTTGAAGAAGCCCTGCCTAAGCATATCAAGCTGGCTTACTTGCCGCGAATTGGCAGTGTGAGGTTGAGACTTTCTGCCAGGGGGGAGAGCGAGGAGGAACTTATAAACTCTGTAGAAAAACAAGTGGAGCGCCTGTACGCCATTATTGGCGATATTATTTCTGAAGTGCAGGAGGAAGATGACCAGATTGCGGTAGAAATAAGCAGAATACTTGTTGCTGAAAAAAAATCTCTGGCTGTAGCCGAAAGCTGTACGGGGGGTGAACTGGCTTCAGAATTTACCAGGCACCCGGGTGCTTCTGCCTGTTTTAAAGGTGGGCTGGTGCCTTATGCCACTCAGGCCAAGATCGATTTGCTTAAAGTGTCAAAGGAGCTCATTGACAAGTACTCGGTGGTGAGCGCTGAGGTTGCCGAAGCTATGGCCGAAAATGCCAGAAAGATTTTTAAGGTAGATTACGCGCTTTCTACTACAGGAAATGCCGGGCCAACCAAAGGAGACAGCGATGCCGAGGTGGGCACCGTTTTTATTGGCCTTGCAACGCCCGAAAAGGTTGTCTCTAAAAAGTTCCGTTTTAGGAACAGTCGGGATCAGGTTGTGAAAAAGACGGTGTACAAGGCGTTTGAAATGATTTTGGAGGAGATTTGTTCAGAGAAAAGCTCTTAGCTGTTGACTCAGTCGCGCAAAAACATTCCATACCCCCGCCTCTCCCGGAGGGAGAGGAGCTAATGACAACTGGTGAATATTGAAAACCTATCCGCCCTCTCCTCTGGAGAGCTTGCCGGCCGTGGCGGGGGCCGGGGAGAGGATGAGGAGGCAAAGGCAAAAAAAACAGGCTAAAAGCCAACGGCTCAAAAAAAGAGGCTTCAAAAATGCCATTTTCCACAGGTATTGCTGCGAAAGGCTTCCGAAGAAAAACTTCAAAAAAATATTTTTATTTAGCTATTGGCTATTAGGTAAAAAAATCGTTAATTTGCAGCCTGTTTTGAAATAACGAGTTAAAGTATAGAGCAATGTCAAGAGTTTGTGAACTTACAGGTAAGAAAGCAATGGTAGGAAACAA
>JBAVJE010000425.1:0-5259 GCA_049687615.1 Salinimicrobium sp.
CTCCTAAGATGGTGAAAGTGGAAATTCCTGGTGAATTCATTGGTGCTGTAATAGGACCTGGTGGAAAAGTTATTCAGGAGATGCAAAAAGAGACTGATACTACTATCGTCATTGAGGAAGTAGAAGACATGGGAGTTATTGAAATTCTTGGTGTTGACCAGAATGGTATTGATGAAGTGAAAAAGCGTATCAAAGCTATCACCTTCAAACCTACCGTGGGAAGCGTTTACGAAGTAAAAGTTGTCAAGGTTCTTGATTTTGGTGCCGTTGTAGAATACATGGAAGCCAAAGGAAATGAAGTACTGCTTCACATTTCTGAACTTGCATGGGAACGCACAGATAATGTCACCGATGTGGTGAATGTTGGTGATGTGATCGACGTGAAATACTTCGGAATGGATCCAAAAACGAGAAAGCCTAAAGTTTCAAGAAAAGCTTTGTTGGAAAAACCTGAAGGTTATTCTCCAAGACCACCACGTGACGGTAACCGTGACGGCGGAAGACGCGATAACCGCGGCGGCCGTGACGACAGGTCAAGAGGTAACAGAGATCGCGGAAACCGCGAAAACAGAGACTAATTAAGTCCTCTATAAAATTTGATTACAACGCCCTGTTTCTACAGGGCGTTTTTTTATTTTCTGAAGTAAACTCCTCTCCATTTAATAATTGTAGACTCCGGGATTGATCTCACAGGAACTTTCCATAATTCCCCCAATTCAAAACTACGGAATGCTTTTTGCACTTGATAATGAGATGTTTATCCGTAAAACGAGCTGTTGTTGTCGGAATTATTTTACTTAAAAATGGGATCTTGCTAAAATTTTATTTTTTATCTTTATTTCTTGTAACATTTCCAAACCTCTTTACGTATAACTATCTACAAGAGTTATTCATAATTAAAATCCAAGGAGACGTTAGATGAGACAACTTAAAATTACGAAGCAGGTAACAAACCGTGAAACTGCTTCGCTGGATAAGTATTTGCAAGAAATTGGAAAAGTAGACCTGATTACTGCTGATGAGGAGGTGGAATTGGCTCAACGAATTAAAGCGGGTGATGACCGCGCATTAGAGAAACTTACCAAAGCAAACCTTCGTTTTGTGGTTTCTGTTGCAAAACAATATCAAAACCAGGGACTAACCCTTCCCGACCTTATCAATGAAGGAAATTTAGGATTAATAAAAGCTGCCAAACGTTTTGATGAAACCCGTGGATTCAAATTCATTTCTTACGCTGTTTGGTGGATTCGCCAGTCTATACTTCAAGCCCTGGCAGAGCAGTCGCGTATCGTACGTTTACCGTTAAACAAGATTGGCTCTATCAATAAAATCAACAAGACTTTCGCCTTTTTAGAGCAGTCACATGAGCGTCCGCCAAGTGCTGAGGAAATCGCGAAAGAGCTGGATATGACCATCAATGACGTGAAAGAGTCTATGAAAAACTCAGGCCGTCACGTATCTATGGATGCGCCTTTAGTTGAGGGAGAAGATTCTAACCTTTATGATGTTTTACGTTCAGGAGAGTCTCCAAACCCAGATAGAGAACTGCTTCATGAGTCTCTAAGAACTGAGATTGAAAGAGCATTAGAAACTTTGACACCAAGAGAAGCTGATGTGATTCGCCTGTATTTTGGATTGGGTGACCAACATCCTATGACTTTAGAAGAAATTGGCGAGACTTTTGATCTTACAAGAGAAAGAGTGCGACAAATTAAAGAAAAGGCTATCAGAAGGCTGAAACACACTTCCAGAAGCAAGATTTTAAAGACATATTTAGGATAACTCCTATTAAAGATGACAACAGTTTTAAATGAACTGTTCGTTTTTTGATTGATTGATGAGAACCCCGGCTGATTACCGGGGTTCATTTTTTCATAGGGTTCCAAAAATGTCATTTTTACAACTCCTTAATTTACCTAGTACTCAATTATCGAAATCTTACTTAAAAGCTAAAACTCACAGATTGAGCCCGCACTTACATATTTCTTTTTATTTTTACACTTCACTCACGACCCACACTTTATGAGCACAAAAATTATTGCCCCCTCTGTACTTGCAGCCGACTTCGGAAATCTTCAACGGGACCTTGAAATGATCAACAACAGTGAAGCAGATTGGTTTCACATTGATATTATGGATGGTGTTTTCGTTCCTAATATTTCCTACGGAATGCCCGTGCTGGCAACAATTGCCAAACATGCCAAAAAGACGATTGATGTTCATCTCATGATCGTTGACCCCGATCGCTATATCAAAACTTTTGCAGAGCTGGGTTCAGATATTTTAACCGTTCACTATGAAGCCTGCACGCATTTGCATAGAACGCTTCAGGCCATCAAGGCCGAAGGGATGAAAGCAGGAGTGGCCATTAATCCACACACCAGTGTGGAATTACTGGCTGATGTCATCAACGACATTGACCTCGTACTGGTCATGAGCGTGAATCCCGGATTTGGGGGGCAAAGTTTTATTGAAAACACCTATAAAAAGGTGAGTCGCCTTAAGGAGATTATTAAAGAAAATAAAGCTTCCACAATGATTGAAGTGGATGGAGGGGTCACCAGTAAAAATGCTGCTCAACTGGTGGAAGCCGGTGCAGATGCATTGGTCGCCGGTAGTTTTGTTTTCAAATCAAATGATCCCACACAAACAATAAAAGAACTTAAATCCATTGCCAATCAATAATTCAAATAAAATATACGATGTACTCATTGTCGGGGGCGGCCCCATCGGGATAGCTTGCGGACTGGAGGCAAAGAAAAGAGGACTTTCCTATGTCATTATCGAAAAAGGCTGTTTGGTGAATTCGTTGTACAACTACCCAACCAATATGACCTTTTTTTCTACTTCAGAAAAGCTGGAGATAGATGATATTCCCTTCATAAGTAGTAAACCGAAGCCGGGAAAACAGGAAGCTTTAGAATATTATCGAAGGATCGCCACCTCAAACCACCTGAATATTCACCTTTTTGAAGAGGTGAAAAATGTCGACTCTTCCGGGGACGAAATTCATAAGGTTGTTACAAGCAAAAGAAACTACACCTCCAAAAATGTCATTATAGCGACAGGTTTCTATGACATACCTAATTACCTGAACATTCCCGGAGAAAACCTTTCCAAAGTAGCGCATTATTACGGCGATCCACACTACTACGCTACTCAGAAAACCATAGTTGCAGGCGCCAGCAATTCTGCTGTTGACGCGGCTTTGGAAATCTACCGTAAAGGTGGAGATGTTACCATGATAGTTCGCGGTCCGGCTATAGGAGAACGGGTAAAATACTGGGTAAAGCCGGACATCGACAACAGGATCGATGAAGGCAGCATTCGTGCCGTTTTTAATGCTGAAATCAAAGAGATAAGAGAGAACGAAGTGGTTATTTCTTCTAAGGAAGGAGAACAAACCATTGAAAATGATTTTGTCCTTTTACTAACCGGATATCGTCCAAATTTCGCCTTTTTGAAGAACATTGGAATTAACCTTTCAGAGGACGGCCGAAAAATTCCTGAATACGATCTTGATACGATGGAAACCAATGTTTCCGGGATCTACCTCGCCGGGGTGATTTGCGGCGGAATGGAAACCCACAAGTGGTTTATTGAGAATTCACGGGTGCACGCCAAGATGATCATGGAGGATATAATTAAAAGTTCAGACTGATGAGTTAGAGCTGTTAGCTATTAGCTTTTAGCTTAAAACATCTGGAATTCGGTGCTTGTAATTTGGAATTTTCAGATCTACCTTCGCACTTCTAAATTCTAACCTCGATCAGTCCACCATAGATAACTGAATTCGCTTGCGCTGCTCATCCACCTCAAGTACCGTCACCTGCACGTGCTGATGCAGCTTTACCACCGAATTCACGTCGCTCACAAATTCGTTTTTCAACTTCGAGATGTGAACGAGTCCGCTTTCTTTGGTGCCTATATCGACAAAGCATCCGAAGTTGGTAATATTGTTGACGATTCCCGGGAGCTTCATTCCGGGTTTGAGATCTGAAATGGATTTTACATTGGGATCAAATTCAAAGACTTTAGCAGACTTACGTGGATCTACCCCGGGTTTTTCAAGTTCAGAAATGATGTCTTTAAGAGTGGGTAATCCTGCAGTCTCAGAAATGTAATTTTTCAGCTCAATTTTTTTAAGCAATTCTTTATTGGCAATCAGTTCTTTTAGATCAACTTGCAGGTCCCCGGCCATTCTTTCTACAAGCGTATAACTTTCGGGATGCACAGCCGAATTATCAAGCGGATTCTCAGCATCAGGAATTCTCAAAAAACCGGCGGCCTGTTCAAAGGCTTTGGCACCCAACCTGGGCACTTTCAACAATTCTTTCCTCGAATCGAAATTTCCATTTTCACTTCGATAGGTTACGATATTTTCTGCAAGTGCGGGTCCAATCCCCGAAATATAGGCTAATAATGCCGTACTGGCCGTGTTCACATTCACCCCAATCCTGTTGACGCAGCTCTCCACTACTCTATCAAGTTCACTTTTGAGTTTCGTCTGGTCTACATCGTGCTGATACTGTCCCACCCCAATAGACTTTGGATCGATCTTCACCAGTTCGGCTAAAGGATCGGCCAGGCGACGTCCTATGGAAACCGCACCGCGCACTGTAACATCATAGTTCGGGAATTCTTCACGGGCTGTCTTTGAAGCGGAATATACCGAAGCCCCAGCCTCATTAACCACAAAAACCTGCACGTTCCTGTCAAAAGGAATCTTTTTTACAAAAAATTCTGTTTCACGAGAAGCCGTTCCGTTTCCAATAGCTATGGCTTCTATGCCATAGGCATTGACCAGGGATTTCACCTTTTTTGAAGCCATCGCGATCTGTTTTTGTGGCGGATGTGGAAAAATGGTCTCGTTATGCTTCAATTCTCCGTTTTCACCAAGGCAAACCAGTTTACAACCAGATCTAAAGCCGGGATCTAACGCCAAAATTCTCCTGGAACCCAATGGCGGCGCCAACAGTAGCTGTCGCAGGTTATCTGCAAAAACCTTAATTGCTTCATCATCTGCTTTTTCCTTGGCCCCCGCCAAAGCTTCATTTGAAAGGGCAGGAAAAAGCAGCCTTTTCAACGCATCTTTAATTGCTGCCCTCAAAAATGGGGTGCAGGAACTATTTGGAAATTTAATAATTAAGCCTGCAGTAATTTCGAAAGCCTTTTCTTCATCTACAGCCACTTTCAGCCTTACAAATCCCTCGTTTTGCGCGCGCAGTATAGCCAGTAGCCTGTGGGACGGTATATGCC
>JBAVJE010000426.1:0-6429 GCA_049687615.1 Salinimicrobium sp.
ATGTAAGCCGACTTCATTTCATCTTCAATGTTGATAGGAATTAACTTTTCTCCTTCAGCCATATATTCATTTATTTTGGTTCAAAAAACTAACGTGCCAATTTACGGATTTTGGGCAACCTATCGACCATGTACATTGAGGTTTTCTTGTATTTTATTAACAAATTTTTAGTGCTACTCCGTTAATAAGTTCATTACATTCTTCTTTGTAATTCCAGACCAATTTTGTCAATTAGCTTTAACCCACAATCAGGTACGGTTTTTGAAACCTGACTAGTAAATAATCAGAGAGAAAGGAAATAACATGGATGATAATTTTTCACCAAGAGTAAAAGACGTTATTGCTTACAGCAAGGAAGAAGCCTTGAGGTTAGGCCATGACTTTATAGGTACCGAACACTTGATGCTGGGCTTGTTGAGAGACGGTGACGGAAAAGCAATCAATATTCTGAATGCCCTTGATGTGGATCTTACACATCTAAGGAGAAAAGTTGAGATCTTGAGCCCTGCCAATCCTAACATCACGGTGGAGTCTAATGAAAAGAGGAACCTACACCTTACCAGGCAGGCAGAACGTGCTTTGAAAACCACTTTTTTGGAAGCAAAACTCTTCCAAAGCTCCTCTATTAATACCGCGCATTTATTGCTTTGCATTCTTCGGAATGAAAACGACCCTACAACCAAATTGTTAAATAAGCTGAAGGTTGATTATGACGGTGTCAAAGATCAATTCAAATATATGATCGCCAACGATGACGATTATATGGATTCCCCTACTTCAGAATCATTTTCCGATGAAGATGCAACTTCAGATGAGCCGGGAAAAAGCAATCCTTTTGCAGGCAATCCCGGGAAATCTACAAAGAAATCGAAGACTCCTGTTTTGGATAATTTCGGAAGGGATCTTACTGCTCTTGCCGAACTTGATAAACTTGACCCGGTTGTGGGCCGTGAGAAGGAAATTGAAAGAGTTTCTCAAATCTTAAGCCGAAGAAAAAAGAATAACCCGCTACTTATTGGCGAACCCGGTGTGGGTAAATCGGCTATTGCTGAAGGATTAGCCCTTCGAATTGTAAAGCGTAAAGTTTCCAGAATTCTCTTCGACAAGAGAGTAGTAACCTTGGACCTCGCCAGCCTGGTAGCCGGTACAAAATACCGCGGCCAATTTGAGGAACGTATGAAAGCAGTAATGAACGAGCTGGAGAAGAATGATGATATTATCCTCTTCATAGATGAGATCCATACCATTGTTGGTGCCGGTGGCGCTACAGGTAGTCTCGATGCCAGCAACATGTTTAAACCTGCACTTGCACGAGGTGAGATACAATGTATTGGCGCTACAACTCTTGACGAGTATAGACAATATATAGAAAAAGACGGGGCCCTGGAAAGACGTTTTCAAAAGGTAATCGTGGAGCCTACTACGGTGGAGGAAACTATTCAGATCTTGAACAATATCAAAGACAAATATGAGGAGCACCATAGCGTAACCTATACAGACGAGGCAATCCTGGCCTGTGTAAAACTCACTAACCGGTATATGACCGACAGGTTCCTGCCAGATAAGGCCATCGATGCCCTGGATGAAGCGGGTTCACGAGTGCATATTACTAATATCGATGTTCCAAAACAAATTCTGGAACTGGAACGCAAGCTGGAAGAAGTTCGCGAGAATAAGAATACCGTTGTTAAGAAACAGAAGTATGAAGAAGCTGCGAAGCTTCGTGATGACGAGAAAAATATAGAAAAAGAACTGGCTAAAGCACAAGCCCGCTGGGATGAAGAGTCTAAAATGCACCGGGAAACGGTTAGTGAAGATAATGTTGCCGACGTTGTTTCCATGATGACAGGAATTCCTGTGAATCGAATAGCTCAAACCGAAATTAACAAACTGGCAAAATTGCCTGAGTTGATCAAAGGAAAGGTGATCGGTCAGGATGAAGCAGTTGGAAAAGTGGTTAAGGCTATTCAGCGTAACCGTGCCGGCCTGAAAGATCCAAACAAACCCATTGGTTCGTTTATCTTCCTTGGACAAACCGGAGTTGGTAAAACCCAACTGGCCAAAATTCTGTCAAGGGAGTTGTTTGACAATGAAGATGCTTTGATTCGTATTGACATGAGTGAGTACATGGAGAAGTTTGCCGTAAGCAGACTGATTGGTGCGCCTCCGGGATATGTTGGTTATGAAGAAGGGGGCCAGTTGACCGAAAAAGTGCGACGTAAACCTTACGCGGTGATCCTGCTGGACGAGGTGGAGAAAGCCCATCCCGATGTATTCAACATGTTATTACAGGTGCTTGACGACGGTTATTTAACCGATAGTCTGGGTCGTAAAATCGACTTCAGAAATACCATTATCATCATGACCTCCAATATTGGAGCGAGAAAACTGAAGGATTTTGGACAGGGCGTTGGTTTTGGAACCGCTGCCAAAAAATCTCAGGTTGACGAGAATGCAAGAAGTGTTATCGAGAATGCATTGAAAAAAGCATTTGCACCAGAGTTCCTAAACCGGGTTGATGATGTTGTGATCTTTAATCCACTGGAACAAGAAGATATTTATAAGATTATTGACATTGAACTTGAAAAACTCTTCAGTAGGATTGGTGCCCTTGGTTATGATCTCAAATTGACCAAAAAAGCTAAGGATTTCATTGCAGAAAAAGGATTTGACAGGCAATATGGAGCCAGGCCATTGAATAGAGCGATTCAAAAATATATTGAAGACGCCCTGGCCGAAGAGATTATTACCTCTCATATTACTGAAGGAGATAAAATCTTTATGGACTTTGATGAGAAGAAAAAAGAGCTTACCATTGAAGTAGAAAAAGCCAAGAAAGAAACAAATTCTTAGTTTTTTTTAATTAGATAATAGAAAAAGAAAGCCCGTGGTCCTGGAGATCACGGGCTTTTTTTTTTACTTGTGCCTTCCCCGAAGCACCTCTATTATATCTTCCAGCCTGTGCCCCTTGGCCTGTAGCAGAATCAGGTAATGAAAAAGCAGATCTGCGCTCTCGTTTAAAAAAAGTTCTTCATTGTCATCTTTTGCTTCAATCACCACCTCAACTGCTTCTTCCCCAACTTTCTGTGCAATTTTATTGATCCCACTCCTGAATAGTGAAGCTACATAACTCTTTTCATCTTCCAGATTTTCTCTCCGCAAAGCTATCACCGATTCCAGCTCGGCTAAAAAGTTATTATTTTTCCCATTTTTGAGACCCCAGCAGGTATCGGTTCCTTTATGACACACTGGTCCTTCAGGTTTTACTGAAATTAACAGGGTATCATTATCACAATCAACTTTGATATCAATCAAATTCAAATAATTTCCGCTCTCTTCCCCTTTAGTCCAGAGTCTTTGTTTACTACGACTGAAAAATGTCACTTTTCGAAGCTCTTTGGTTTTCGCCAGTGCCTCTTCATTCATATACCCAAGCATGAGCACATTACCCGTCTCTCCATCCTGAATGATCGCCGGCACCAGGCCATCTGAGCTTTTAGTGAAATCTACTTCCATATTTTCCTTATTTATCTCTACTTATTATTCAATAACAAGTAATTGCTTCAATTTACTGTGCTAAATTCTAACCTCAATTCCTTCTTTTTTCATCTCCTCTTTCAGGTCTTTTATCTCAATTTCTTTGAAATGAAAGACACTGGCTGCCAAAGCCGCATCTGCCTTGCCCTCTATAAAAGCGTCACAGAAATGCCTTACATTGCCTGCGCCGCCAGACGCAATTATGGGAATAGATAATTCTGAAGAAAGTTTTTCCAGTGCCTCATTCGCGAAACCTTTTTTGGTGCCATCATGATCCATCGAGGTAAAAAGTATCTCTCCCGCTCCTCTTTGTTCTACCTCTTTTGCCCATTCAAAAAGGTCAATTTTTGTAGGCACTTTTCCGCCCACAAGGTGCACCAGCCATTTCCCGTTGATTTGCCTGGCATCAATAGCCACCACTATACACTGTTTTCCAAATTTCCCTGCCAATTCATTGATGAGCTGAGGATTTTTCACTGCGGAAGAATTGATCGCCACTTTATCTGCTCCATTCTGCAGCAGCACATCCACATCCTCAACCGAAGAGATTCCCCCGCCCACAGTAAACGGAATATTCACGGTAGCGGCCACTTTTTTCACCAATTCGGCCAGGGTTTTTCGCTTTTCTTCGGTTGCCGAGATGTCCAGAAAAACAAGTTCATCGGCACCCGACCTGGAATAAATCTGGGCCAGTTCTACAGGATCACCTGCATCCCGAAGATCCAGAAAATTCACTCCTTTTACAGTGCGGCCGTTTTTTATATCCAAACAGGGAATTATTCTTTTTGTAAGCATTCCTTGAAATATTTTTTCAGTTTAAAAAGTTATTCGTGCGCCTTGATTTTCAATACCAAAATTTTAGTTCTCCAAGATAAAATTTTCCAGTTCCTTAAGTTTGATCCTGCCTTCATAAATAGCCTTTCCTAAAATAGCGCCTTCACAACCTATTTCAGCTAATGCCGGAAGGTCTTCAAAAGTTGTAATTCCGCCGGAAGCGATCAATTTTAGTTTTGAGGTTCCTTCCAATATTTTTTTATAGAGATCAAACGAAGGACCTTGCAGCATTCCGTCTTTAGCAATATCGGTACAAATCACGTATTCCACGCCTTTGTCAAGATAGTCCTTTATAAAAGGTAGCAAGTCTTGCTCAGATTCTTCCAGCCAACCACTTACTGCCACTTTCTCGTCCTTCGCATCTGCCCCTAAAATGATCTTCTCGCTTCCAAATTTCTCCAGCCATGAATAAAAAACCTGCGGCTCCTTCACGGCAATACTTCCTCCGGTAATCTGCTTAGCGCCACTTTCAAAGGCAATCCTTAGATCTTTATCAGATTTTAATCCCCCGCCAAAATCAATTTTTAAAGAGGTATTGGAGGCAATCTGTTCGAGTACCCTGTGATTGACAATATGTTTGGATTTGGCACCATCAAGGTCCACCAGGTGAAGAAATTCAATCCCGTGATCTTCAAATTCTTTGGCCACCTCCAGCGGATTTTCATTATATATCTTTTTTGAATTATAGTCCCCTTGGGATAGCCTTACGCATTTCCCGTCGATGATATCTATTGCCGGTATGATTCTCATTTGAAGGTAGAATTTAGAAATACGAAGTACGAATTATTGATTTTTTCCTTGATTGCGACGCGCGGTGGTGATTGATGCAACAACTATGGACAAAAGTTCATTTGCCTCCACAAAAAGAACATTTACTTCTTTCAAATCTTTATCCAAAATTTCCTGAAAAAGTTCCAGAAAATACAGGCTTTCATCTGCTTCCTCTTCGACTATTTTCAGCTTATTAATGAAATCAGCTGTAGATTTAGCTCGTTGAGCCGCACGATAATTAGCTCCAACAGAACTTGAGCTTCTAAGTAGTTGACTTACGTATGCATTATACTCCCGAGAATGAGGAATCTTATGACAAAATTTCCAGCAATTCACCGCAAATTGTTTGGTTCTGATTTTAAGATCTATCATAATTTATAGGTTTATTTGATTTAATAGTTTATACTACTTCTAACCTCATACTTCTCATTTCATATCTGCTATTTCGTACTTCTAACTTCGTACCTCTAATTTTAAGAAGTTTTCAAGAATTTTTTCTCCCGCTGCACTGCTTTTTTCCGGATGAAACTGAACACCGTAAAAATTGCCCTTTTTGAGAGCCGAGGAATATTCCACACCATAATCACATTTCGCGATGGTTTCTGAACATAAAGGAGCATAATAGCTATGGACCAGGTAAACATATTCTTTCTCACGAATTCCTTTAAAAAGATGTGTTTTCAAATCTGTGATACGGTTCCATCCAATGTGTGGCACCTTTAGTGTCTTCTCAAATTGAATCACATCAACATCAAAAATACCCAAGCCGGCGGTGCCTCCTTCTTCAGAATTCCGGCTCATGAGCTGCATCCCAAGGCATATCCCTAATACTGGCTGTTTCAACTCCGGAATGATTTTATCAAGCCCGGTACTTCTCAATTTCTTCATGGCCGAACTCGCCTCTCCTACACCCGGAAAAATGACCTTGTCGGCTGACATAATTTCCTTAGCATCAGAGGATAATTTCCCCTGGTATCCCAGACGTTCCAACGCGAATTTAATGCTCTGGATATTGCCTGCTCCGTAATCAATAATTACAATATTCATAGTTTTTCTTCTAACCAGATAGCTCTCTCAAATCTATTATTACAGCATTCCTTTCGTACTCGGCAAAACCATTTTCTCGGGATCTCTTTTCACCGCCACTTTAATCGCTTTTGCAAAAGCCTTAAAGATCGCTTCTATTTTATGGTGCTCATTTGTACCTTCAGCCTTAATATTCAAATTTGCCCTGGCCCCGTCTGTAAAAGATTTGAAAAAGTGGTAAAACATTTCGGTGGGCATCCC
>JBAVJE010000427.1:0-12769 GCA_049687615.1 Salinimicrobium sp.
ATAAATATCCCGAATTTTCCGCTTTTTCGGAAGCTATTCCCAACGGCACTGTGATAGACGGGGAGATTCTGGCATTTCCGGAAGGTGAGATAGGAACGTTTAACGACCTGCAAACAAGGATTGGCCGAAAGAATATTTCTAAAGCTTTGCTGAAGAAAACTCCTGTGATTCTCAAGGCTTACGACCTGCTGGAGTGGCAGGGAAAAGACCTTCGGAAAATGCCATTTTTGGAACGAAGAAAAATTTTGGAGCAGCTGTTGGAAGGGCTCAACCGGGAGGAGGTGCCGCTGCATTTATCTCATACCATAAATTTTAGTAACTGGAATGAAGCCGCCGCCGAAAGGGAACGCGCCCGGAAAGCGAAGAGTGAAGGCCTTATGCTGAAGCGCTGGGATTCGCCATATCTGGTAGGTCGCAAGAAAGGGGACTGGTGGAAATGGAAAGTCGATCCATTGACGATAGATGCGGTTCTTACCTATGCCATGCGTGGCCATGGAAGAAGATCGAACCTTTTCACTGATTATACCTTCGGCCTTTGGGATGAAGAAAAACAGGAATTGGTAACTTTTGCCAAGGCATATTCAGGCCTAACCGATGCTGAATTCAGGCAGGTAGACGATTTCATCAAGAAAAATACGCTGGAGCGTTTTGGTCCGGTGCGCAGCGTAAAACCCGAACTGGTATTCGAGATCGCTTTTGAAGGCATAGCCGAATCGGGAAGACATAAAAGCGGGGTAGCAACGCGTTTTCCAAGGATCTTGAGATGGAGACAGGACAAAAAACCTGATGAAGCAAATACGCTGGAAGATTTGAAAACATTGATCCCGAAGTAGGATTATGGTACGACGGACCACCCCGTCTCTGCCTTGCGGCAGATACACCCCTCCTTAAAAAGGAGGGGAGCCTCCAAACTGCACTTGTGCAGTGAAACGAAAGTGAAAAATTTAGCACAGTCAAAAAACTCCTTCCCTTGACAAGGGAAGGTGGCTCCGCCGGGAGGCGGAGACGGAAGGGTCCGTTATGAAAACAAAAAAAATCTCGCAGAACAAAAACAGCTGTTAAACAATGAAAAAGCAAATCCACAACAAAAAATCCCTCGAGCCCTATAGAAAAAGGCTTCGAAGTCATGGCACCTCGGCTGAGGCTTTTTTGTGGAAATATTTACAGCAGAAGAAACTGGAGGGCAGAAAGTTCAGAAGACAGCATAGCATCCTCAATTTCATAGTTGATTTTTACTGTCCAGAAGAAAAGTTGATCATTGAGCTAGACGGCCAGGGACATATGAATCCTGCCGCTGAAGAAAAAGACCGAAAACGAACTGTGATTCTGGAGGATTTTGGGTTTACGGTGATCAGGTTTGAGAACAAAAGTGTGTTCGATAATCTGGATTGGGTGCTGGGGGAGATTAAGAGGAATTTTAAATAACGACGAACCACCCCTCCTTAAAAAGGAGGGGAACCTCTAAAAAAATTAATTGAAGTAATAAACAAAAGCTTCTTCTTTTAGATGGGAGGGGAACATTTAAAAACTGAAGTGGAGTAAAAAACAAAGGCTCCTTCGAAAAACCAGTCCTCCTCCTTAAATAGGGAAAGTTTAAGTTGAACAAGTGCAGCGAACAAGAATGTGATTTTTGCACGTAACAAAAGCTCCTTCCCTTGACAAGGGAAGGTGGCGCCGGCGGAAGCCGGAGACGGAAGGGTCCGAGTAAGAAATATGAACAAAACCAATCTCATAAAAATTGCAAACAACTGGTTCAAAACCCAGGGCTGGAAATCATTTCCTTTTCAGAAAGAGGTCTGGAATGCTTTTTTGCAAGGTAAAAACGGTCTTCTTAATGCCCCCACCGGAAGCGGAAAGACCTATGCGCTCTGGATTCCCATTGTTCTGGATTACATACGGAAAAATCCCGATTACAAAACCAAACACAAACCGGGACTAAAAGCCATCTGGATCACTCCGCTTAGAGCGCTCTCGGTAGAAATTGAACAGGCTGCCAACCGGTTTGTACAGGAAAATGACCTGCCTTTAAGCGTGGGGATTCGTACAGGGGATACTTCACAAAAAATCAGGGCGGCCCAAAAAAAACAAATGCCTGATCTGTTGATCACTACCCCCGAAAGTCTGCAACTGCTGCTGTCCTCCAAAGGATATGACAAGACATTTAAAGATCTAAACGCCATTGTCATAGATGAGTGGCATGAGCTTTTGGGCACCAAACGCGGCGTACAGGTGGAGCTGGGTTTAAGCAGGCTCAAAACCATTGCTCCAAAAATGAAGGTATGGGGTATTTCTGCTACAATAGGCAATTTGCAGCAGGCGAGAGAGGTGCTCTTAGGTCCCGCCTCTGAAGCTTTTGAGAATTCGGTGTTGGTGAAGGCAAGACTTCCGAAGAAGATCACCGTAAAATCGATAATTCCGGAGGAAATGGAAACTTTTCCCTGGCGTGGTCACCTGGGGCTGCATCTTTTGGATGAGGTCATTCCCATCATCAGGAAAAGCAGAACTACCTTGCTCTTTACAAATACCCGTTCCCAGTGTGAGATCTGGTTTCAACGTATCCTTCAGAAATACCCCGAATTTGCCGGCGAACTGGCTATGCACCACGGGAGCATTAACAAAGAGACACGTTTGTGGGTAGAGCAGGCCATCCGCGATGAAGAGCTAAAGGCAGTAGTAGCCACTTCCAGTCTGGATTTGGGGGTTGATTTTGCGCCGGTTGAGACGATTATCCAAATTGGCGGGCCAAAAGGCGTGGCACGCTTTCTTCAGCGGGCCGGTCGTAGCGGCCACCGCCCCGGGGAGGAGAGCGTGATCTATTTTCTGCCAACCCATGCCATGGAGCTTATTGAAGCTTCGGCTTTGCAAAAGGCAGTAAAAAATACGGTTGTAGAAGATCGTGTTCCTTATTTATTGTCTTACGATGTGCTCATCCAGTACCTTACCACTTTGGCCGTTTCCAACGGGTTCTTTCCGAAGGAGATTTTTCCCGAAATTAAATCTACTTTCTGTTACCAGGCCCTTTCCGAAGAAGAGTGGAAATGGATCCTGAACTTTGTCACCCGTGGAAGCCAGACGCTGCAGGCTTATGATGAATATAAAAAGATTGAGATCGAGGAGGATGGGAAATTTAAGGTGAACAGTCGTGCGATAGCCATGCGCCATCGTTTGCAAATAGGCACTATTGTGAGTGACGCGGTACTTTCGGTAAAATATCTTGGCGGGGGTTATATTGGAACCATCGAAGAATGGTTTATTTCGAAATTAAGCCCGGGGGATGTGTTCACTTTCGCTGGCAAAAATTTGGAGCTTTACCAGATCAAGAATATGCAGGTGATCGTGAAGCGGTCGAAGCAGAAAAATTCCCGTTTTCCCAGCTGGGCAGGCGGGCGCATGACCTTTTCTGCACAGATGAGCGACCTGTTGCGGGAGGAAATGAACGCCGCAGCCGAAAAAGGGTCTAAATCCACCGAATTAAAAGCGCTTTCAAACATTTTCAAGCGACAGAAAAAAGAGTCTATTATTCCCGAAAAAGGGGAGTTTTTAATAGAAACCTTTAAGACCCGGGAAGGATATCACGCCATTTTTTACCCTTTTGAAGGCCGGTTTGTGCACGAGGCTTTGGCGAGTCTTTTAGCCTATCGCATCAGCCTGCTGTCGCCAATTACATTTTCGCTCGCTTTTAATGACTACGGATTTGAATTGCTTTCAGATCAGCCGATAGACATGCAGCAGGTGTTTGATAACAACCTTTTTTCTTCGGAATATCTCATGGATGACCTTCAAAAGAGCCTTAATTCTACCGAAATGGCCAGGCGTAAGTTTCGTGACATCGCGGTAATTTCGGGGATGGTCTTTACAGGATTTCCGAATAAAATGATCAAAACAAAACACCTTCAATCCAATTCGCAGCTGTTATTTAGCGTGTTTAGGGATTATGAGCCTGACAATTTGTTGTTTAGACAGGCTTTCAGGGAAACTTTTGAACATCAGCTGGAGGAGGGACGCCTGCGATTGGCACTGGAGCGAATTGCCCATCAAAAGATGGTATGGAAAAAATGCGAAAAACCCACGCCTTTTGCCTTTCCCATTATTACCGATCGTATGCGGGAGAAATTATCATCAGAAAAACTGGAGGATCGTATCAAACGCATGATGGCACAATGGGAAAATGTCTAGGAAAGGGCTAACTTTGCCCGTCCAAAAAATGAGACTTTAAAAGTGCCACAAACCCTTTCTGTTCAAATCCATCAGCAGGAATTTATTCTTCACGCAACGGGTGTGTTGTACTGGCAAGAACAGGATCTGCTCTTGATAAGCGATGTGCATTTGGGCAAGGTCTCTCACTTCCGTAAACACGGCAGCGCAGTGCCACAAAAGGCGATCAACGGGAATTTTAAAAAGCTAAATGAAGTACTCGGCTTTTTTCAACCTCAAAAAATCGCATTTTTGGGAGATCTTTTCCACAGCTCTCTTAATAAAGAATGGCAGCTGTTCGAGGCATGGCTTCAGGATGTTTCAGCCGAAGTAATACTTATTGAAGGCAATCATGATATCATTTCTCCATTAAAATATGAGGCTTTGGGAATAAAAAGTTTTCCTGAACTTTTTCTGGAGAATTTTTTTCTCACTCATCACCCGGAAAAAAGAGAAGGTTTTTTCAACTTTTCGGGGCACCTGCATCCTGGGGTTAAAATATCAGGGCGGGCAAGACAGGAGCTTAAATTGCCCTGCTTTTATCAGTCGGGAGAGCAAATGATTTTGCCTGCTTTTGGAGAATTTACCGGGAAATACATAATGCACCCGCGGGAGGGCGACCGGGTTTACCTCGTGACCGCAAAGGAAGTTATACCTCTCAAAAAGTAGATTTCTCACCCCTTCTTCGGAAAATAGCTACAGCTATTACCCTAAAATTTTGTTGGTCTTTGACGATTTATATGGGTGAATTCCTGAAGGTTATTTCAGAAAAGATATGTTTTTAGGTTGTTAAGGGTCTGCTGATTTTGAGGATCTTTTGTTAACTTAGGAGGAACACCTATTTCTGTTAACGAAAAATAAGATCAATATGCCAAGCCAGGTGGAGAACAATAAGTACCAGCCCATCGAAAACTACGGAATAATTGGAGATCTCAACACCATTGCCCTGGTAGGGCTTGACGGGAGCATAGATTTCATGTGTTTTCCCGATTTTGATTCGCCTTCTATTTTTGCCTCTCTTCTGGATGCTGAGAACGGAGGGAAATTTGAAATTAAGCCGGTTTTTGAGAACAAGAAAAACAGGCAGCTCTACCTGCCCGACACGAATGTCTTGCTTACGCGTTTTCTTTCTGAAGAAGGTGTTGGTGAGATCACAGACTTTATGCCCGTTGAAGAGCTCTACTGCGGCAAGGAATTGGTAAGGCGTGTTACTACCGTGCGCGGGGAGGTGTGTTATAAAATGAAGTGCATGCCCAGGTTTAATTATGGCCGCACCAAACATACTGTAGAAATAGTTTCAGAAAATGAGCTCATTTTTACCTGTTCTAAAGAAGAAAAAACCAGGTTGCGCCTGGTGAGTACGGTACCGTTGAAGGTGGAGAATGAAGACGTGACAGCCCAGTTTACTTTGGCGCCCGGTGAGACCGCCGATTTTCTGCTGGAGCACATAAGCAAAGAATCTACAAGGGATGTTGATCTTGACGCTTTTGTAACCAAAAGCCTGTATGATACCGTGAACTACTGGAAAAACTGGATCGACCAATCCCATTATAGTGGCCACTGGCACGAAATGGTCACCCGTTCCTCACTTGTTCTTAAATTGCTCACTTCCCATAGTCATGGATCTATCATAGCTGCCGGAACCTTTAGTTTGCCCGAAAGTATAGGTGGGTCTCGAAATTTTGACTATCGCTATACCTGGATTAGAGATGCCTCTTTTTCTATGTATGCACTCATCCGACTTGGCTACACAAAAGAGGCCGGGGCTTTTATGCAGTGGGTGGAGAAGCAGTGTGAGGATATCAAAAACCAGAACCGTCTGGGAATCATGTATGCTGTAGATGGTCATAGAAAACTTAAGGAGCAGGTATTAGAAGATTTCGAGGGCTATAAATATTCCACTCCTGTACGTATAGGAAATGATGCTTATGGCCAGTTGCAGCTCGATATTTATGGCGAGTTGCTGGACGCGGTTTATCTTTATAACAAGTATGGCGAACCCATTAGCTATGACTTCTGGAAAAATCTGGAAACTCAGCTGGACTGGCTGGTAGATAACTGGAATCAGCCCGATGAAGGAATTTGGGAAGTTCGTGGCGGAAGAAGAAATTTTCTCTATTCCCGCCTGCAGGTATGGGTGGCATTCGACAGAGCCATAAAAATAGCCGAAGCCCGTTCTTTTCCACTAAATGGCAAATGGGAAGCTGAGAGAGACATAATCTTTAATAGCATTTTTGACGAGTTTTGGGATGAAGAGAAACAGTCTTTTATGCAGTATCCCGGTGCAGAAACCGTAGATGCTTCTACGCTGCTCATGCCGCTGGTGAGATTTATTAGCCCAAAAGATCCACGTTGGTTGTCCACACTGGACAGGATAGAAAAAGAACTGGTTTCAGATTCACTGGTTTACCGGTACAAGCCCGACATAGCGGCTTATGATGGTTTTGTGAGCCATGAAGGCACCTTCTCCATGTGTAGCTTCTGGTATGTGGAATGCCTGTCAAGGGCCGGAAAGCTTGAAAAAGCCAGGTTCTATTTTGAAAAAATGCTTGGATATGCAAATCATGTGGGATTATACGCCGAACAATTAGGATTTAAGGGAGAACATTTGGGCAATTTTCCGCAGGCATTTACACATTTGGGTCTTATAAGTGCGGCATATAGCCTGGATAACCAATTAAATGACAGTAGAAATAAAGCTATAAAACCTTAGAACATGAAAGCAATTTCTTTGATTCCCGGAACAACAGATATTTCCCTGGTGGACGTGAAAGAACCACAGATGAATCATCCCAAAGATGTGAAGCTTAAGGTAAAACAGGTTGGAATTTGTGGCACCGACCGCGAAGAAGCAAGTGGTGGTCGCGCCGATGCACCTTTAGGAAAGAAAAATCTTGTAGTGGGCCATGAAATGTTTGGGGAAGTGATTGAAGTAGGGGAAGATGTAACAGGCATTCAGGTTGGTGATTTTGGTTTGTTCACCGTGCGCCGCGGCTGCGGAAAGTGCGATGCCTGCAACAATGGCCGTAGTGACATGTGCTATACCGGTGATTACAAGGAAAGAGGCATTAAAGAGCTGGACGGTTTTCAGGCTGAATTTGTGGTAGATCAGGAGGAGTATTTTGTAAAGGTTCCCGAAAATATCAGGGAAATTGGTGTTTTGACTGAGCCAATGTCGGTAGCAGCAAAAGCCCTTGATGAAGCCTTAAGTGTTCAGAAAGAACGCCTGAAGGATTTTGATGACATTGGCAAATATTTGCAGGGCAAGAAGGTATTGGTGGCAGGAATTGGCGCTATAGGTTTACTTGCGGCCTTTTCGCTAAGGCTGAGAGGGGCGGAGGTTTATGGTCTTGACGTAGTAGATGAAAATTCACTGCGGCCGCAGATTCTTAAAGAAATTGGCGGAATTTATATAGATGGCAGGGAGGTGCAGACCACCAACATCGATATCAAGATTGGAGAAATGGATTTCATTTTTGAAGCCGCCGGAATTGCGAAACTGCAATTTGAACTCATCGACGCTCTCGGCATTAACGGGATCTATGTCGCCACAGGTATCCCCGGCGGTAATCGACCGGTAAGCCTCGATGGCTCTAATCTTATGCGACAACTTGTTCTTAAAAACCAGATTCTTCTTGGTAGCGTCAATGCCGGGCCACAACATTTTGATATGGCGGTAGCAGACCTCGCCCGGAGTAAAGAAAAATGGCCGAAGGCCATCAGCAGGTTAATCACCCGGCGCCTTCCGGCTGAAGATTTTCGGTTAGCCCTTGAACATTCTGTTGATGAAATTAAGGTAGTTGTAGAGTGGGAAAACACTCCCCGATAGAGAGGCTCCAAAAACGCCATTTTTGGGGTGATTCTTTTTTCTCCCCCGGATTGAAGTCCGGGGCAATTCATTTCTAAAATTTTTTAAATGAATGATGTGCCTCCGCTGAATTCCCTCCGCCTTCAGGCGGAGTATTAAAGATTGGAATATTTCAAGAGCTTTAGCCCTA
Organism: Salinimicrobium sp.; assembly: GCA_049687615.1. Classification (GTDB taxonomy): domain Bacteria; phylum Bacteroidota; class Bacteroidia; order Flavobacteriales; family Flavobacteriaceae; genus Salinimicrobium. The sequence goes on from JBAVJE010000427.1 coordinate 8,193, forward strand.
ACTCATTCCTCAATTTTTTTGAAATTGGAATTTTGAATCAGTTCCTGATATTCCTCCTGAAAAGACTTTCTTCGATGGTGCTCTTCCTGATTCTTAATGTAATTCCTGACTATATCAAGCTTTGATTTAGAAACCGAAGAAGCATAATACTCATCCTGCCATTCAAATTTTTGGGAAGTTAATTGGTTCTTGTTGATCCAGTAAGAAGACTCTCCTTTTATAAGTTGCATTACTGTTTTTAGAGATTGATCGGTTCCCAGAGAAACAAGACAATGGCAATGGTCAGAATACCCATTAACGTAATCCACAAAAATTCCTTTTGCCTTAGCATTTTCCAAAATATGCTGCCACACCTTTTTCCGAAGTTCAGGGGAATGAAGATAAGGCACCCTCTTTTTTGTGCTCCAGACAAAATGAATATAGACCTGAATATGAGGCATGGAAAAGAATTTAATGTATTGATAATGAAATTAATAAAAAATTATAAATTGGGCTAAAGCCCATTGACTCTGTAAATTATTATCCCCAGGCTGAAGCCTGGGGCAATTCAATCTCTGGAACCGGGGCAATTCATCTATGAAGCCCAACACAATTCATCTGTGAATTTTTGGGCAATTCCATTTTGAAGGGTTATTTCATTTCTGGAGACTTTGCATTTTTCATCTGGGAAAGGGCTCAAAAATGCCATTTTTTAGAAAAATAATTGCCTCTCCTGAATTGCCTCTGAATTGCCTCCGCCTTCAGGCGGAGGATTAGATATGATAAAAAATCAAGGGCTTTAGCCCAAACCTGAAGCCCTCGAGCCCTGATAATAGGTTCCAAAAATGCCATTTTTGGGAGGTCTGGTAATGAGGTACTTTTTGGGATAAGATCCCAATTCCAAATCCCGCAACCTGCAACTCGCAAAGCAACTCGCAACCCGTAACCTAATTTAACGTTCCCTTAATTGCTCCTGCCTTAGCCAATAGCTTTCAACTTCTTATCTTTGCGAAAAATTCTACTTTTTGAGTAAATCTTCTATTGCCCAAAGTTTTGCGCAGTCGGCTGAACAGCTTGAACTGGGGAAAGCTATTGCCCAGCCTCAACATAATGTTCATTTAAAAGGCCTTGTAGGCTCCGCGTTATCTTTCGTGATCGCCAATGCCTTTAAGGAATCTGATAAACCGTTTTTACTGGTCTTCAATGATAAAGAAGAAGCGGCCTATTACCTCAATGACCTGGAACAACTGGTGGGAGAGAAAAATGTGCTTTTTTACCCCGGAAGTTATCGCAGGCCCTACCAGATAGAAGAAACCGATAACGCCAACGTGCTGCTACGGGCTGAGGTGCTTAACAGGATCAATTCCCGAAAGAAACCCGCGCTCATAGTGACTTACCCTGATGCCCTTTTTGAAAAAGTGGTAACCCGGAAAGAACTCGATAAGAACACTTTGAAGATCCATGTGAACGATCAGCTTTCGATTGACTTTGTCAATGAGATCATGTTCGAGTATAAGTTCAAAAGAGTGGATTTTGTTACTGAACCCGGTGAATTTTCGGTTAGAGGTGGTATTCTCGATGTGTTCTCCTTCAGCAATGATGAACCTTACCGGATCGAATTTTTCGGAGATGAGGTAGAGAGCATCAGGACCTTTGATGTGGAAACGCAGCTTTCCGTAGAAAAGGTGAAGAAAATCACCATTATTCCGAATGTTGAACACAAACGTACCGAGGAAGTTCGGGAAAGCTTTTTAAAATATATTTCAGACAAGACCGTGGTTTTTACCAAAGATCTGGAATTGATGTCGGCACAGATAGACAAGCTTTTTAATAAGGCGGTCGAGGCTTTCAAGGATCTTTCCGAAGAAGTAAAACACGGCACGCCCGAAGAATTGTTCTGTAATTCGACTCTTTTGAAAGAGCAGCTTCAGGAATACTCGCTGGTGGAGATGTCGGGACGTCACCCTGAACTTGTTTCAGGGTCTCAGGTTGAGACTATCCAGTTCATTACAAAACCACAGCCTTCTTTCAACAAGCATTTCGATCTCTTGATCCAGGATCTGCACGAGCGTTCTGAAGAGGGTTATACCAATTATATTTTCTGCGTCAGTGAGCAACAGGCAAAGCGTTTTCATGACATTTTTGACGATGTTGACAAAGAGGTGAAGTACAAGACCGTGGTGCTTTCCATGTACCAGGGCTTTATTGATGAGAATGCCAAAATGGTGTGTTATACAGATCACCAGATCTTTGAGCGCTATCATAAATTCCATCTGAAAAATGGGTATGCCAAGAAACAGGCCATCACCCTGAAGGAACTTACCAGCCTGGAAGTGGGAGATTATGTAACGCACATTGACCACGGAATAGGGAAATTTGGCGGACTTCAGAAAATTGATGTGGAAGGCAAGAAGCAGGAAGCCATTAAACTGATCTATGGCGAGCGCGACATTTTGTACCTGAGCATTCACTCGCTGCACAAGATATCCAAATACAACGGTAAGGACGGCAAGCCGCCCAAGATCTATAAACTGGGCAGTAACGCCTGGAAAAACCTGAAGCAGAAGACCAAGGCCCGGGTAAAACACATCGCGTTCAACCTTATTGAACTCTATGCCAAGCGAAGGCTGCAAAAAGGCTTCGGATTTGGTCCCGATTCTTACCTGCAACACGAGCTGGAAGCTTCGTTTATCTATGAAGATACTCCAGATCAAAGCTCGGCCACTGCCGATGTGAAGGCCGATATGGAAAACGAGCGCCCCATGGACCGTCTTGTGTGCGGGGATGTTGGCTTCGGAAAGACCGAGGTCGCGATACGTGCCGCCTTTAAAGCGGTAGATAACGGGAAACAGGTGGCCGTTTTAGTGCCAACCACTATTCTGGCTTTTCAACATTATAAAACATTTACTGAGCGTTTAGCGGAATTTCCGGTAACTGTTGATTACCTAAACCGGTTTAGAACGGCCAAGGAACGAAAAACGACGCTGGAAGAACTGGCAAACGGAAAGGTGGATATAGTCATTGGGACGCATCAGCTGGTGAACAAAGCCGTACAATTCAAAGACCTCGGATTGCTCATCGTCGATGAGGAACAGAAGTTCGGGGTGGCCGTAAAAGATAAGCTGAAGACCATCAAGGAAAATGTAGATACGCTAACGTTGACCGCGACGCCCATTCCGCGTACGCTGCAATTCAGTTTGATGGCCGCGCGAGATCTTTCTACTATTACCACTCCGCCGCCAAACAGGTATCCGATAGAATCGCATGTAATTCGCTTTTCCGAAGAGACCATTCGCGATGCTATTTCTTATGAGATCCAGCGGGGCGGGCAGGTATTCTTTATTCACAATAGGGTGGAAAATATCAAGGAAGTTGCCGGAATGATACAGCGGCTGGTCCCCGACGCGAAGATTGGGATTGGTCACGGGCAGATGGAAGGGAAGAAACTGGAGCAACTGATGCTCAAGTTCATGAACGGGGAATTTGACGTGCTGGTTTCTACCACTATTGTGGAAAGCGGCCTGGATGTTTCTAACGCGAACACTATTTTTATCAATAACGCCAATAACTTCGGACTTTCAGACTTGCACCAGATGCGCGGAAGGGTGGGCCGAAGCAATAAAAAGGCATTTTGTTACTTCATCACGCCGCCATATTCGGCCATGACCGATGATGCGCGAAAGAGAATTACCGCTCTGGAACAGTTCAGTGAATTGGGCAGCGGGTTCAATATCGCCATGAAAGATCTGGAAATTCGTGGTGCCGGAGACCTTTTAGGAGGCGAACAAAGCGGATTCATTAACGAGATAGGTTTTGATACCTATCAGAAAATATTGAACGAAGCCATCGAAGAGCTTAAGGAGAATGAGTTCAAGGACTTGTATGCCGACCAGGTTTCGAAAGACAGGGAATACGTGAAGGACACGCAGATCGATTCAGATTTTGAACTGCTGTTCCCTGATGATTATATCAACAATATCACTGAACGACTTAACTTGTATACTCAGCTTAACAACGTGAAGAGCGAGGAAGAGCTGGAGAAATTCGAAGCCGAGCTGGTGGATCGATTCGGAGAACTTCCCGATCCGGCAGCAGACTTGCTGAACAGCGTCCGTATCAAATGGATTGCTTCAGCCATAGGTCTTGAGAAGATCGTTATGAAGCAAGGCAAGCTGATTGGCTATTTCATCGCTGATCAAGCCTCAGGTTTCTACCAGAGTACAGCCTTTACCAAAGTGCTGCAGTACGTGCAGACGCATCCGCAGAGCTGCACTATGAAAGAAAAGAAAACCCGTTCGGGATTACGATTGCTGTTAACCTTCGAAAAAGTGACTTCGGTAGATCGAGCGCTGCAGGTGTTGAAGCCGCTGGATGTGAAGGCGAAGGTAGAGGTGGAATAAAAGAATACCTCTCAAAAAGTGATTTTTTGAGAGGTATTATTAGCAGACCTAATAGGTCTCCAAGACCTGTTAGGTCTTGTGTTTTAATTCCTAATAGGAGAAGATAACTTCTTCATTCTTATCCACTTCAGAAAAAAATTTCAGAAAACTTATTAACTATAACGTTTCAATTTTGGAACTATAACGTTTGAACCTGCC
>JBAVJE010000428.1:0-9155 GCA_049687615.1 Salinimicrobium sp.
GCTTAGGAATTATTAAGCTGAATTTGCCCTTTTTGGAAAGTAAAAGAGAAACACCCTCCAAAAGTTCACCGAAGGGTAGAGCATCTGCAAATCTTGCCTGATCTCTTTTAGGGTTTCCCGAGGAATAATCTGCCGAGTAGAACGGCGGATTGGAAACAATTAGATCATACTTCTCCTCCTCCTGCATTTCCTCCACAAATTCATCAAAGGCCGCATGATAGCAGAAAAGTCTGTCGCCCCATTCACTGTTTTCGAAATTTTCCACGGCCTGTTCGTAAGCATCTTCATCAATTTCCAGGGCGTCGATTAGTTCGGCCGAAGAACGTTGCGCGATCATTAGCGCAATTACACCCGTGCCTGCTCCAATGTCGAGAATTGAATAAGGTTCATCGGCAAGAGAGACCCACGCGCCCAACAGGACACCATCTGTCCCCACCTTCATGGCGGTTTTGTCTTGATTAATAGTGAAGTGCTTAAATTGGAAAGGCTTATTCATGCTGAAATCTTTTGCCTTTTTACAGGCTTTTGTCAAACGAAAACAAAATCTTTATGATTCAGGCTCTCATTTGCCTGAATATAATTGGAAATAATAAATCCCGATGACCTTATTAAGTGCTTCCTGCCTGGAATTTTGTGCCTGGGATTTTTAAAGATAAAGATCAATCAACCCCTCGGGAGTTTTAACGTAGATGACATGCTTCTTTTTGTCCACCTTCACCAGGAATTCATCATTCATGGGAATAAGAATCTGTTTTCCATCTTTTTCAATTTCAAACAGGGCTTGAGAAGTAGTGTCATTGACACCGGTAAGTACTCCTACGAGGCCATAATTGGCATCTTCAACAGTATAGCCTATTATCTCGTGAAAATAGAACTGGTCTTCCTTTAGTTCAGGCAGCAGGTTGAGTGGGAGGTAGATGTCGCATTTCATAAGATCGTCTGCGTCCTCCTCGGTATCTACCTCTTCAAATTTCACCCTCAAAAGATTGGATTTTTGGAGGGAACTTTTCTCAATAAAAAATGGAACCAGATTATTGTCGTAGTCGACAAAAACTGATTCCATTTCTAAATAAGTTTCGGGTTCATCGGTGTCGAGTTTAATCAACAACTCCCCCTTAAAACTGAATTTACTAACGATCCTGCCAAGATAGAAACACTCTTCTTTTGTCATTGCTCGTTAGTGAGGAAATTAAGATCCTGCTTGATCTTGTTTCTCGTCAGTTTTAGCTTCTTCGGCAGTAGCTTCGTCTGTTTCGTTTGCAGCAGCAGCTTCCTGGTCTTCAGTAGTTTCTTCAACTTCAGGTTGTGCAGCGGCAGCAGCTTCGGCTTCACGCTTAGCGTTCACTTCTTTTTCAGCTTCAAGAGCTTTAGCTTTTTCAGCTTCTTTCTCCTTGCTTAAAGTGTCTTTTTTAGACTCCACTTTTCCTTCTTTTTCCTCAACCCAGGCTTGGAATTTCTCTTCAGCCTGCTCTTCGGTCAAAGCACCTTTTCTTACACCACCTGCAAGGTGATTTTTAAGCATAACTCCTTTGTAAGAAAGAATTGCACGAGCAGTGTCTGTAGGCTGTGCACCATTCTGTAACCATTTTACGGCACCATCGACATTAAGATCGATAGTTGCAGGATTGCTGGTTGGATTATAAACTCCAAGTTTTTCAAGGAATTTACCATCTCTTTTTGAACGCGCATCGGCAGCTACGATCCAGAAAAAAGGTTTTCCTTTTTTCCCGTGTCTCTGTAATCTTATTTTTACTGGCATAAAAATTAATTTGTGGGGTACCCGACCCCGGTTATTAATAAGGCTGCAAAGATACTATTATTTTTTTATTGTAAATTAGAAGGTTACACATTTTTAATACTCTCCTTATTTCTCTCCCGGATATTCCATCTCTACGGAAGTGAAAAAATATGTAAAGTCATGCTAAACCCTGTTAAATAGGAAGTTTATGATGTGACTCCTGTTTATATTTAAGGAATGTGAAACAAGAAAAAATAAAGGTATGAGTAACTCAAAAGAAATTGCAGAAAGATTGAATGACCTTTTGGAAAAGAACTATGATTCAGAGAAAGGGTATAAAGAAGCCGCCGACGATGTCAAAAATCCGCGGCTTAAGGAATTCTTTAATGATAAGGCGAAACAGCGATATGATTTTGGCCATGAATTAAAAACTGAAATTAGAAACTTTGGCGAATCTCCGGATAAAGGCTCCAGTATAGTGGCCGATGCCCATCATGCATGGATGAATATTAAAGCTGCTTTTTCAGGTGATAATGAAGAAGCGATTCTTGAAGAGGCTATTCGTGGAGAAAATGCCGCCATAGAGGAGTATAATGAGGTTATTAAAGATTTGGAGCTGCCGGCTTCTACAGAAAACCTGTTGATCAAACAGAGAAATGCGATTCAAAGAAGTATGAAAACGGTGAAAGATCTGGAAGAAATGCTGGATTAAAACAGCTTAAGAAATTGTAATATAAAAGGACCCCGCAGTTTATCTGCGGGGTTTTTTATTGTTTTTGGAGCGTTAATAAATCCTGAAAAGTTTTGATCGCAAGGGCATAAAATAATGTTTAATTTTACCGTTTTATAATTGCTCCGGAATTTTCGATTGTCGCTTACTTTTAGTCGAAAAGGCCTCAAAAATAACATTTTATGTACCTTATATTCGATACCGAGACCACGGGTTTACCTAAACGCTGGAATGCTCCGCTTACAGATTCAGACAACTGGCCGCGCTGTATTCAAATAGCCTGGCAGCTGCATGACGATTTGGGAAGGGTAGTCGAACATCAGGATTATCTTGTTGCTCCCGACGGCTATAATATTCCTTACGATGCCGAGCAGGTGCATGGTATTTCCACCGAACTGGCTGCCGAGCAGGGAATAGGTTTGCGGGAAATGCTGGAAAAGTTTAACCTGGCCTTAGCCAAGGCTAAATTTGTGGTAGGGCAAAATGTAAGCTTCGATCTCAATATTATGGGTGCCGAATTCCATCGTGCGCAGATGGAGAATAAACTGCAGGGAATGCCCGTATTGGATACCTGTACAGAAGTGACTGCAGAGCTTTGCTGTATTCCCGGCGGAAGAGGTGGAAAATTTAAACTTCCAACCCTCACAGAATTACATGAATTTCTCTTTAAGGAGCCTTTTGCTGAGGCGCATAATGCAACCGCCGATGTGGAGGCTACCACCCGTTGTTTCCTGGAGTTGATCAGGAAACGAGTATTTACTTCAGAAGAACTTGATGTCCTTCCGGACTATTTCCAAAATTTTTCTGAAGTCAATCCGCAGCCCATTGAGCTCATCGGATTAAAACATATCAATTTAAAGAAGGCTTCCGAAGAAATAAGAAAAAGACTTCAAAAAAGTGATACCGGGATTTCTTCCGAAGAAATTGAAGAAAACCTGGAAAAACTGGATGAGGTAGCTTTTTCGCATCTTCATAATCACAGTCAATTCTCTATCCTGCAGTCAACCATTAGCATTAAAGATCTTGTTGATGCTGCCGGTAAGCAAAATATGCCGGCCGTAGCTCTTACAGATCATGCCAACATGATGGGGGCGTTTCACTTCGTGAAAGAGGTTGGCGCCTTTAACAAGGCTGTTAAAGGTAAAAATGCTGAAGCAATCGCGAATGGAGAAGCCGCCGAAGCCAGAGAGCTTAAGGCTATTATTGGGTGTGAATTTTTCGTTTGCGAAAATCATAATGACAAAAGCAGGAAAGACAATGGTTACCAGGTTGTTCTACTGGCCAAGAATAAAAAAGGTTATCACAATCTCGCAAAAATGTCTTCGATTGCTTACACCGAAGGGTTTTATTATGTGCCGCGAATTGATCGCGAGATAATAAAAAAATATAAGGAAGATATTATGGTGCTCACCGGAAACCTCTATGGAGAAGTGCCGGGGAAGATCCTCAATGTGGGAGAGCATCAAGCCGAAGAAGCCCTTATATGGTGGAAGGAGCAATTCGGGGAAGACCTTTATGTCGAGTTGGTAAGACACGGGCAGGAGGATGAAGATAGAGTTAACCCGGTGCTTATTGAGTTAGCGAAGAAGCACGATGTGAAAGTGGTGGCTACTAACAATACCTACTATTGCGAAAAGAAAGATGCGAATGCCCATGATATTCTCCTTTGTGTTAAGGATGGCGAAAAGCAGGCTACGCCAATAGGCCGTGGGCGTGGATACCGTTACGGGCTTCCTAATAATGAATATTACTTCAAGAGTGGCGATGAAATGAAGTCGCTGTTCAAAGATTTACCAGAAGCGATTTCAAATGTACAGGAGATTGTTGATAAGGTGGAACCTTACGAGCTGGCGAGAGATGTATTGCTGCCGGCTTTTACCATTCCCGAAGAATTTCGTGTAGCCGAAGATGAGCAGGATGGAGGGAAACGTGGTGAAAATGCCTATTTGAAACATATTACTTTTGAAGGTGCCAAAAAACGTTACGGGGAGATCACATCCGATATTAAGGGGCGTCTCGACTTTGAACTATCTGTCATTGAGAAAACCGGTTACCCCGGATATTTTCTTATTGTAGAAGACTTTATAAGGGAAGCGAGAAATATGGATGTTTCGGTGGGGCCGGGACGTGGATCGGCGGCAGGAAGCGCGGTAGCCTATTGCCTTGCGATTACTAATATTGATCCGATAAAGTACGATTTACTTTTTGAGAGATTTTTGAATCCGGACAGGGTGAGCATGCCCGATATTGATATTGACTTTGACGACGAAGGCCGAAGCCGCGTAATGGACTATGTGATTAATAAGTATGGCGCTAATCAAGTAGCGCAGATCATTACTTATGGTACCATGGCTGCAAAATCATCTATAAGGGATACGGCCAGAGTACTGGATCTTCCGCTTAATGAGGCCGACAGGATCGCAAAACTTATCCCGAACACCAAGCTGGGCAAGATCTTCGGAATGAGTGAGAAAGAAATTCGAAGTAAATTTCGTTCAGAAGAAGTAGATAAGATCAACGAACTGCTCAACATTTCTGAAGGAGATGACCTGGAAGCGCAAACGGTGAACCAGGCCCGTATTTTAGAGGGTTCTGTGCGTAATACCGGGATTCATGCCTGCGGAGTGATTATTACCCCCAGCGATATCACCAACTTTGTACCAGTTTCGGTTGCCAAGGATTCAGAGCTTTATGTGACCCAGTTTGACAACTCGGTGGTGGAAAGCGCTGGACTGTTAAAAATGGACTTTTTAGGCTTGAAGACCCTTACCCTTATAAAGGACACGGTGAAGATTGTGAAAGGCCGTCATGGAATAGACCTTGATCCTGATAACTTTCCGTTAGATGATGAAGAAACTTACAAGCTTTTCCAGAGAGGGGAAACAGTAGGGATCTTCCAGTATGAATCACCGGGAATGCAAAAGCACATGAAGGATCTTAAACCTACGGTTTTTGATGACCTTATTGCAATGAACGCCTTGTACCGTCCGGGACCAATGGAATACATTCCGAGTTTTATTGCCCGGAAACATGGAGAAGAGGAGATCGTATATGATTTGCCGGCTATGGAGGAGTACCTGCAGGAGACCTACGGAATTACGGTCTATCAGGAACAGGTCATGTTGCTGTCGCAGAAATTAGCTGGTTTTACAAAGGGTGAAGCCGATGTGCTGCGTAAGGCTATGGGTAAAAAGATATTTGCTCTACTGGAGGAATTAAAGCCGAAGTTCCTGGATGGCGGGGAAGCCAAAGGGCATCCACGGGAGGTTCTGGAAAAAATATGGAAAGACTGGGAAGCTTTCGCTTCTTATGCCTTCAACAAATCCCACTCTACCTGTTATGCGTGGATCGCCTATCAAACTGCTTATCTTAAGGCCCATTATCCAGCCGAATACATGGCCGCAGTGCTGTCAAACAATATGAATGACATCAAGCAGGTGACCTTCTTTATGGAGGAATGTAAGCGCATGAAGCTGAATGTCCTGGGGCCTGATGTCAATGAATCTTACTACAAGTTTTCGGTAAACAAAGAAAATGCCGTTCGTTTTGGGATGGGTGCCATAAAAGGAGTGGGTGCAGGTGCCGTTGCCACCATTGTTGAGAACCGAAAGGGAAATGGGTCGTACAAATCGATCTTTGACATGGCCAAACGGATAGATCTTAGGGCTGCCAATAAGAAAGCTTTTGAAAACCTTGCCCTTGCCGGTGGTTTTGACGGCTTCGGGGGTACACACAGAGCCCAGTATTTCCACGATGAGGGAGACGGAATTAGCTTCCTTGAAAAGGTAGTGAAGTATGCAGCCAAATTCCAGGAAAACGAAAATTCGGCGCAGGTAAGTCTTTTTGGAGATACCAGTGAGGTACAAATTCCGGAACCTGTAGTGCCTCCTTGTGAGGAATGGGGAACTATGGAGAAGCTTAGGCGGGAAAAAGAGGTTGTTGGAATATATATATCCGGTCACCCGTTGGATGATTTTAAAACCGAATTGAAATGTTTCTGTAATGCCATTCTTGCCGATTTAGAAAATCTAGAACATGCCGTCAATAAGGAACTTTCCATTGGTGGAGTTATAAGTGAGGTACAGCACAGGACTACAAAAACAGGACAGGGATGGGCGACTTTTATCGTTGAAGATTATTCCAATTCGTATGAGTTTAGGTTGTTCAAAGAAGAATATTTGAAATACCGACATTTTCTCGTTCCTAACTCTTTTATATACGCCAAAGTCTTTATTAAAGAAGGTTGGACGAACAAAGAGACAGGTAAAAAATCTGAACCAAGGATGCAGTTTAATAATATGCAACTGCTGCATGATGTCATGGAGGCTTACGCTAAAAAACTCACCATCCAGCTGAATATAGACGAATTGGCAGAAGAAAAGATCGAGGAGCTAAAAGAGCTTTTTACCGCTCACCCCGGCGATAATAAACTAAATTTCGTTGTTTACGAGATGAAGGAAAGAATTAAACTGCATATGCCAAGTAGGAAGCAGAAGGTTAAGATCACACAGGAGTTGTTAGATGCTTTGGAAGAACAGCAGGTGTTGTATAAGCTGAATTAATAAGATCTATAAATAATTAAGGAGAGAAATTCATCAGGGGGCAGAATACTGCCTCCTGTTCTTTTTGGGGGATAAAAAGGCACTCCCGGCAGAAAGCTTCAAAAATTGAATTTTTGAGCGGGAATGGGAAGGAATGTATTTACCGTTCCTCTATTTGTTTAACTCCAGGTACACCAAGCCCAGGGCGAGGATGGAGGTAGCAAAAATAAACAACAGAATTAAAGCCAGAATAGTTTTTTGAACGAGACTGAATTCGTGGGTTTGCTCTTTCCAGATCGTAGTTAAAATTGCCATTTTAAATGTTTGTTTAGGGTTAAAAACAAGTCTTAATAAAAATTGTAATGTTAATCTAATCTTAAAGTTACGACTTTTATAAAAGGGTATTTACCTTTTAATTAACAAAACGACTGATTACTTATTTTGGCGCTGAATGACTTCTAAAAACACGCTAATTGTAAGAAAAATCTTACATAAATTTGATGTTTTTGATGGTGGTTCGAAAATGAGTTTTAGCTTTGAATAGGAGTCCGCAATATTCAGATAACGAATTCTGATATGGCCGTCGAGGTTTTGGTCAAATATTTGCCTATTTTTACGTGTATAATTTGAATATTAAATAAAATAAGAAAGATTATGGCTTTAGAAATAACCGATGCTACTTTTGAAGAAAAAGTATTGAAAAGCGACAAACCTGTAATGGTCGACTTTTGGGCCGCCTGGTGTGGACCATGTAGAATGGTTGGACCTATCATAGAGGATATTAGCAAGGAGTATGAAGGCAAGGCGGTAGTTGCAAAACTGGACGTTGATGCTAACCAGGAGTTTGCTGCAAAATATGGTGTGAGAAATATACCAACTGTCTTGATTTTCCAAAATGGGGAAGTCGTTGGAAGACAGGTTGGAGTTGCGCCAAAGAACACTTACGCAGAAGCGCTTGACCAACTTTTATAAACCTTTTGAAGGTGATTAAAAAGTCCGGCAGAATGCCGGACTTTTTTTATGCTTTATTTTCTGTAAATTGATAAAAAAACGGGCAAAAGATGGATCTGGAAAAGGAAGTATATAAGGCCGGTGGTTTTGTAAATCTGGAGTTACTTGCCAAACAAGTGGTGGAAGGATTGATTTCGGGCCTGCATAAAAGTCCGTTCCATGGTTTTTCAGCAGAATTTGCAGAGCATAAAGTTTACAACAACGGTGAAAGTACCAGGCATATTGACTGGAAACTTTTTGCTAAAACCGACAAACTTTACACAAAACGGTATGAAGAGGAAACCAACCTGAGGTGTCATCTTATCATTGACAATTCCGCTTCCATGCATTTTCCGGAACTAAAACGCCAGAAACTTTCCTCGTTGAATAAAATAGGTTTTTCGGTACTTGCATCGGCCTGCCTGATGCAGATTTTAAAGAAACAGCGGGATGCGGTTGGCCTGAGTCTCTATAGTGACCGTTATGAATACTATGCTCCCGAAAAAGGCAGCGAGAAGCACAGACGCATGCTGCTGCATGTACTTGATAATACGGTCAATCAAAAACCGGGAAATTCCGGAACAGATACTTTTGCCTACCTACACCTTATCGCCGAAAAGCTCAAGAGAAGATCGCTTATTTTTTTATTTTCAGACATGCTGCAGGCTGATGTGGAGGAGGACAGGCTTTTCGAGGCCCTAAGGCATTTAAAATACAACAAACATGAATTGATCCTATTTCATGTAGTAGATAAAAAACATGAATATGAGCTTGAATTCGGGGAGCGACCAAAAAGATTCACAGACGTTGAAACCGGGGAGAAAATTGACTTATATGCTGAAAATGTGCAAGATAATTATAAGGCGGCAGTAGAGAATTATTTTTCTGCCCTTAAATTAAAGTGTGCGCAGTACGGGATAAAATATGTGGAAGCTGATATAAATGAAAATTTTGATAAAATTTTAACCACATATCTGGTTGAAAGACAGAAGTTTGTATAGGTTTGAAAAAAGAGTTGAAATTAATTTTAAAAAAGGTTTGTGAAACTCAAAATGTGCTGTATATTTGCCCTCGCAATAAAGCAACGGTCTGGTAGTTCAGTTGGTTAGAATACCTGCCTGTCACGCAGGGGGTCGCGAGTTCGAGTCTCGTCCAG